>JAJZSN010000059.1 GCA_021849745.1 Bacillota bacterium
CCTACATCAAGTCTGGTAATAATGGCAGAGGGGTCACACCTGTTCCCATACCGAACACAGCAGTTAAGCCCTCCAGCGTCGATGGTACTTGGACCGTCGGGTCCTGGAAGAGTAGAACGTTGCCAGGCATTAAAAAAGCACTTCGTGAAAATGGAGTGCTTTTTGTTATTTATGAATCCAGGACCCGACAGGCATAGGGAGGCCATTTTCTCTGTTTAGTCGTTAATATGAATACAAAGATACCCAGAGAATTTAATGTTAATAACATTATTAAAAACATTTTCTTGTATTACTTTTAGATATATAATATAATATTTAAGTATCTGGACAAGGTAAACACATAACATTTTAGATAAGAAAACTGGAGGGGAATATTGTGGTAGAACAAGGTACATTTCGAGTTAAGTCTGGTTTGGCGGAAATGCTTAAGGGTGGGGTAATTATGGATGTTACCACTCCTGAGCAAGCAAAGATAGCAGAAGAAGCTGGGGCCTGTGCTGTTATGGCTTTAGAGCGGGTACCCGCTGATATAAGGGCCGCCGGTGGCGTGGCTAGAATGGCAGATCCTACAATTGTTGCCCGGATTCAAGATGCTGTTACCATTCCTGTTATGGCTAAAGCCAGAATAGGACATTTTGTTGAGGCCCAGATTTTGGAGGCCCTCGGCGTAGATTACATAGATGAGAGTGAAGTATTGACTCCCGCTGATGACCAATATCACATCGATAAATGGGCTTTCAAAGTACCCTTCGTATGCGGCGCCAAAAACCTCGGCGAGGCCCTACGCAGAATTGGTGAAGGTGCAGCTATGATTCGAACCAAGGGCGAACCAGGGACCGGCAATGTTGTTGAAGCGGTGAAGCATATGAGAACCGTAATGGGCGAAATCCGCAGGTTACAGAATTTGCCTAAAGAAGAGTTAATGACTGCGGCCAAAAACATGAGCGCACCTTATGATTTGGTTGTTTACGTAGCCAAAGAGGGCAAATTGCCTGTTGTTAATTTTGCTGCCGGTGGTATTGCTACCCCTGCAGATGCTGCTTTGATGATGCAATTAGGGGTTGATGGCGTCTTCGTCGGATCAGGTATTTTCAAGTCCAATGATCCTGCGGCCAGGGCCAAGGCTATTGTTGCCGCAACAACCCATTATAATGATCCTAAGGTCTTAGCAGAAGTATCCCGCGATTTGGGCGAAGCAATGCCTGGAATTGAAATCTCTACCTTACCTGCTGAACAGAGGATGCAAGAAAGAGGCTGGTAAGAAGATGAAGATTGGGGTTTTAGCTTTGCAGGGCGCCTTCAGAGAACATCGGGTGGCCCTTGAGAAATGCGGTTGCGAGGTTGTTGAAGTCAGAAAGGCCGAGCATTTGGACGGTTTAGCGGGCCTAGTCCTGCCCGGTGGCGAAAGTACTACTATCGGGAAGCTTTTAAACGATTTTATTCTTTTGGAACCGATACGTACTTTAGGTCTGCAAGGGATGCCTATATTTGCCACCTGTGCCGGGTTAATCGTTTTGGCTAAGGATATTGAGGGTAGCCAGCAACCAAGACTGGGTTTGTTGGATGCTCAAGTCCGGCGTAACGCCTTCGGTCGCCAGGTGGATAGTTTTGAGATTGATTTGCCCGTTGCTAAGTTTAGCGGAAAAACAATTCGAAGTGTTTTTATCCGGGCTCCGTATATACTAAAAATATATGAAGGCGTAGAAATTTTGGCTTCTCATGAAGATAAGATTGTGATGGTTGAGCAAGGAAATCTCCTGGCCACTGCTTTTCACCCCGAATTGACGGATGACTTGACTTTGCATCAATACTTTGTTAGCAAGTGCAGTGAGTATGTTTCGTCTGCCCGCTAAATTCGACGTTATAATACAAAAAACAACCATTGACAAAAAAGCAAGGCGAAACTATAATAATAATTGAATTATATATTACTCCGTATGAATGTTGCAGAAGAAGGATAAATTATCCGCCGAAGGGGCAAGGGTCTAAAGGGTTCCGGTTAGACCTTAAACTCTCAGGTTTACCTAAGGCTTTTGGCCATGGTATGGAACTGTAACAGGACGGACCTCTGGAGAGACTTGGTTGACCAAGCGCCGAAGGAGCAAGCCTTAACAGGTTAATCTCTCAGGCAAAAGGACAGAGTTTAGGACAAAGGGGTTATTTTGCTCTTTTGTTACTATTTGTTCTTAGATGGTCAGACTTGTTTCTGACCATTTTTATTTTTTTATAAAAAACAACTTGGTGATGGGGCCAGTACATGAATTGGTTTTTGCAGAGAGCCGGTGGTAGGTGTGAATCGGTAAAACCCATTGATGGAAGTCCACCCTGGAGAGGGTTTGCCGAATTAAGTAAGCAAGCACGGGTCTGCCCGTTACAGCATTAATGAGTGGGTCAATATTGACCAATAGGGGTGGCAACGCGGGAAAATACTCTCGTCCCTGACGGCTGTTAAGTCTGTCATGGATCGGGAGTTTTTATTTATTAAACCATAGGGGAGGAATAAACAAATGTCAGAGAGAGTCTTCAATTTTAATCCTGGGCCGTCAACTTTGCCTTTGTCTGTTTTGGAGCAAGCCCAAAAAGAACTGCTTAATTACAAGGGCACCGGCATGTCCATCATGGAACACAGTCACCGGGGCAAAGTCTATGAGGAAGTCAACAGTGAAACCGAGGCTCTGCTTAAAGAGCTGTTGGGAGTGCCCGAAGGCTATCGGGTGTTATTCATGCAGGGTGGTGCCAGTTCCCAGTTTGACCTGGTACCTTTGAACTTCCTGCCTCAAGGGGCTGTAGCTGATTACATCCTAACCGGAAGCTTTGCCGAAAAAGCTTATGAAGAAGCAGTCAAAATCGGTGAAGTCCATATTGCCGGAAGCACTAAAGAACTGAATTATACTCGTATTGTGGAGCCCAATGAGATTCATTTGAGCAAAGCCCCCGCGTATGTCCATATCACCTCCAACAACACCATTTTCGGTACCCAGTGGCAAGACTTCCCCGATTTCGGTGACGTTCCCCTGGTGGCCGATATGTCAAGTGACATTTTGTCCAAGAAAATTGATGTCTCCAAGTTCGCCCTCATTTATGCCGGCGCACAGAAAAACTTGGGTCCTTCCGGGGTAACTGTGGTAATCATCCGTAATGACATGTTGGAAAAGGTGCCCAAGAGCCTGCCAACCATGTTCCGCTATGATATCCACGCCAAGAATGATTCCCTGTACAACACTCCACCTACTTTTTCGGTGTATTTGGTCAATCTGGTGCTCCATTGGGTTAAGAATAATGGCGGGCTGGCGGTCATGGAAAAACAGAATCAAGATAAAGCTAAGCTGGTTTACGATGCTATTGATAACAGCGCAGGGTTCTTTACCGGTCATGCCGAAAAAGGCAGCCGTTCACTGATGAACATTACCTTCCGCCTGCCTAATGAAGATTTGGAAAAGGCTTTTATTGCTGAAGCATCCAAGCAGGGATTGGTAGGGTTAAAAGGTCACCGCTCGGTGGGCGGAATCCGGGCCTCTATCTACAATGCCATGCCCCCCCAAGGATGTAAGGCTTTGGCAGAATTAATGATTGATTTTGCCAAAAAGAATGGTTAATCAAATATTAGAAATACAGGAGGAGAGAGGAAAATGAAGGTACTAGTGTTAGACGGAGTTTCCCAAAAAGGGGTAGATATCCTAAAGGAACCTGGTTTTCAAGTAGATGTGAATGAAGATAAGTTAACCGAAGATCAACTGGTGGAAATCATTGGCCAATATGACGCTATGATTGTGCGCAGCGCCACCAAGGTTACCGCCAGGGTTATTGAAAATGCAACCAACATGAAGGTCATCGGTCGGGCCGGTGTAGGCGTGGATAATATTGATGTAGCAGCCGCCACCAACCGGGGTGTTATCGTGGTTAACGCTCCTGACGGTAATACCATTGCCGCCGCAGAACATACTCTGGCCCTGATGTTGGCCCTATCTAGAAATGTACCCCAGGCCAATGAGAACCTGAAAAAGGGAAAATGGATGCGTAAAGAATACGTAGGGGTAGAATTGCGGAACAAAGTTCTTGGTGTTATCGGCTTGGGCCGGATTGGTACCGCTGTAGCTAAAAGGGCCCAAGGCTTTGAAATGGAAACCATTGGTTATGACCCCTATCTTTCCGAAGAAAGGGCTCAGGCCATCGGCGTCAAACTTATGCCTGTGGAAGAGGTTATCAAAAAGGCTGACTTCCTGACCGTACACCTACCTCTAACTAAGGAAACCCGCTATTTGATTAACTCCGGCACTATAGAAACCATGAAAGACGGAGTGCGGATCATCAATGTGGCCCGGGGCGGGGTAATTGATGAGAAAGCCCTTTATGAAGCGCTGAAAACCGGCAAGGTGGCAGGGGCGGCTATCGATGTTTTTGAAACCGAACCTACCACCGAAAGTCCTCTTTTTGAATTGGATAATGTAGTTGTTACTCCTCACCTGGGGGCTTCCACCGAAGAGGCCCAGGTTAATGTGGCCCTAGATGTAGCCTATGAACTGGTGGCTATTCTGCAGGGGGAAATGGCGAAAAATGCCGTAAATTTACCCTCAATTCCTGCCGAGGTACTGGTAGCCGTTCAGCCCTACCTTAGCCTAGCAGAGAAACTTGGAAAATTCATTGGACAGTTGGCTGATGACATGGATACCGTAGAGATTATTTACAGCGGCGAGGTTGGTCAAATAGTGACTGCTCCCCTGACCACCACATTGCTGAAAGGTTTGTTAAGTACGGTAACCGATGAGTCAGTGAATTTCGTCAATGTACCCATTATCGCCAAGAGCCGGGGCATTAAGATAGCAGAGACTAAAACCACCGATGCCGAGGACTATGCTAACCTGATTACCGTTAAACTCAAGGGTGGTAAGCAGGAGAAGTCGGTAGCAGGCACTCTGTTCCAGAACAATGATGCCAGAATTGTGCTGATTGACGGTTACCGGGTAGATGCTATTCCTGAAGGCCATATGATAGTAGCTCCCCATATGGATAGACCGAAGATTATCGGTCGGGTTGGAACCCTCATTGGTGAGCATGATATCAATATTGCCACCATGCAAGTGGGCCGGAAAACCCTTGGCGGCCAGGCGGTTATGGTTATGGGAGTGGATGCTCCTATACCTGAAGAAACCCTGGCTGAAATCAGCGAAATTGACGGGATTATTGATGTAAAATTCGTCAGCCTGTAAAGACTTGAAGGAGGTGCAATCCGGCTCGCCGGGTGGACAATGACAACTAGAATTTTATTGGTGCGCCACGGAGAAACTAAGTGGAACCTGGAGGGTCGCTATCAAGGTCAAATAGATACAGAGTTGAGCGAAAGGGGTTATGAACAGGCCCGGAAACTGGGTCTGTCCCTTAAGGATGTCAAAATTGATGCCGCCTATGCAACCCCTTTGGCCAGGGCCAGAGAAACGGCCCAAGCGGTGGCCCAACACCATGGCCTAGAGGTTCAGGTATCCCCCGGCTTAACGGAAATCGCTCACGGTGAATGGGAAGGATTGCTTTCCTCTGAGGTGAAGGAGAAATATGGGGTTATGGTGGAACAGTGGCAGACCAGTCCCCATGAAGTTCATATGCCCGGCGGGGAGAACCTGCAGCAGGTGCAAGACCGCTCCATGGCAGCTTTGGCGGAAATTGTGGCCAAACACCCAGAGGAAACTGTGTTGGTGGTTGCCCATGATGCCACTAACAAGGTGTTGGTTTGCGGAATCCTCGGCATTGCCTTGAAGAATTTTTGGCAGGTTAAACAAGATAATACTTGTATTAATGTGTTGGAATATGAGAACGATAAGTGGAGGGTCTGTCTTTTGAATGATACTTGCCACATGGGGCAGATTTTTACCTCTATTGAGCAAAAAGCTTTATAGTTGATTTGAAAAAAACTCAAAAATGTTGTATAATTATTGTCGTGAAATTATAAGAGTACCTCTCATTCTTCTGGGAATGAGAGGTTTTCTCTCAATTATTGGGGGCGGAACCGTGTTAGATATAAAGTTTATTCGTAATAACCCTAAGTTAGTCAAGGAAGCCATGCAGAAACGGGGAGCAGATGTGGCCCTGGAAAAATTTCTCCACTTGGACGAAGAACGGAGGAGCAAATTAGTCCAGGTTGAGCAATTGAAAAACAAGCGCAACACAGTTTCAGAAGAGATAGGAAAGCTTAAAAAAGCCGGTCAACATGCTGAAGAAATGGTCCTGGAAATGCGCCAGGTTTCACAGCAAATCAAAGAGCTTGATGATGAGCTGAAGGACATTGAAACCAAGCTGGAAAATATGGTACTCAACATCCCCAACATTCCACATGAAACGGTACCAGTGGGTGCCAGTGAACAAGATAATGTCACCATACGTACCTGGGGAGAACCCAAGCAATTTGATGTTGAACCTTTGGCTCATTGGGATATCGGTGAAAATTTAAACATTCTGGATTTTGAACGGGGAGCCAAGATTACCGGGGCCAGGTTTACCGTTTACAAGGGCGCCGGGGCCAGGCTGGAAAGGGCCATCATCAACTTCATGCTGGACCTGCATACAGGCCGGCACGGGTATACTGAAATCCTCCCGCCCTTTATGGTGCATCGGGATAGTATGATCGGTACCGGCCAATTACCTAAGTTTGAAGAAGATGCCTTTAAGATCAATAATACCGAATATTATCTGATTCCCACCGCTGAAGTGCCGGTAACCAACCTGTACAGGGGAGAAATCCTTGATGGTGAAAGTCTTCCTATTTATCATTGTGCCTATAGCGCCTGTTTCCGGGCTGAAGCAGGGGCCCACGGTCGTGATACCAGGGGCTTGATTCGCCAGCATCAATTTAACAAAGTTGAGTTAGTTAAATTTGTGCGACCGGAAGATTCTTTTGATGAATTGGAAAAACTTACTGCCAATGCTGAAAAAGTCTTACAACTGCTTGGTTTGCCTTACCGGGTAATTAGCCTGTGTACCGGCGATTTAGGCTTCGGCTCTGCCAAAACCTACGACATTGAAGTCTGGTTACCTAGTTATAATGCTTATAAAGAGATTTCCTCCTGCAGCAATTACGTTGATTATCAGGCCAGACGGGCTAATATCAAATACAGACCTAATGCTAAAGCCAAAGCTGAGTTTGTCCATACCCTAAACGGTTCCGGATTAGCTGTTGGCCGGACAGTGGCGGCCATTTTGGAAAACTACCAGCAAGCCGACGGAACAGTACTTATTCCCGAGGTTTTAAGGCCTTATATGGCCATGGAAAAAATCACAAAGTAGCTTATTAAAAAGGTGCGCATCCTTTGTTCCGTTGCGCGCGCCTTGTTATACTACATTCCGCTGAATTTTCCACAAGGGTGGAAAATATAAATTCTTGTAGTAAAATAATGCAAATCCCTTTGGTTGACAACAAAAATGTTCTATGTTATACTCTTGATTGTATCGCAACCAGGAGGGGTGGCCGAGCGGTTTAAGGCGCTGGTCTTGAAAACCAGTGACTCCGAAAGGGGCCGTGGGTTCGAATCCCACCCCCTCCGCCAAAGGATATTATAAGTGTGGAGAGATGGCCGAGTAGGTCGAAGGCGGTCGCCTGCTAAGCGATTATACGAGCTAAAACTCGTATCGAGGGTTCGAATCCCTCTCTCTCCGCCATTTAGTGTGCGCCCGTAGCTCAGCTGGATAGAGTAACAGACTACGAATCTGGAGGTCGCAGGTTCGAATCCTGCCGGGCGCGCCATTTGCATAGCAAGTTATTCAGGCGGGACAATTAGTCCGGCCTGAATTTAACCTGTGGGAAAGAAATAGGAGTAACCGTGTCCTCGTAGCACAATGGACAGTGCAACCGCCTCCTAAGCGGTAGATTCAGGTTCGACTCCTGACGAGGACACCATTTTTATTTTAGGGCGAAGATGATGGATCATAGATACTATATGAAGATAGCCCTTGAGGAAGGTTTAAAAGCCTTTGCACAGGGCGAAGTGCCTATCGGGGCCGTGCTGGTCCACCAAGGGCAAGTGATATCCAGGGCCTTTAATTTAAGAGAAACCGAAAAAGACCCCACCGCCCATGCCGAAATGCTGGTCATCAAACAAGGGTCCGATGTGTTGGGCGGCTGGAGACTTCTGGATACTACTTTATATGTTACTTTAGAACCCTGTCCCATGTGCGCCGGGGCTATTGTCCAGGCCAGAATACCCAGGGTGGTCTATGGAGCGGCTGACCCCAAGGCAGGGGCAGTTGATTCTTTATACAGGTTGTTGAATGATTCTAGGCTAAATCACCAGGCAGAAGTCATCGCCGGGGTGATGGAGGATGAGTGTAAGGCTTTGATGAAGGATTTTTTTAAAAAATTACGGGATCAAAGGTAACGGAGAGATGGTTGAGTGGTCGAAAGCGCTCGACTCGAAATCGAGTGGATTCCATTATTTTAGTTAATAGCTTTGTGTGGAGGAGTGGCCGAGTGGTCGAAGGCGGTTGACTCGAAATCAATTGTAGGGCTTGCTCTACCAGGAGTTCGAATCTCCTCTCCTCCGCCAAAATTTTAATATTATGAGGGCTTAGCTTGTGTGGCAAAGCCCTCTAATTTTATATTGATAACATTTTGAGAACAAACATTTAGGCCCCTCTAAAGAGAGGGCCTAATTCTATTCAAATATGGATTTGAAAATGGTTGCTTGTCCCTGACGTTTGGCATCGTCCAAGACATGCCCGTAAATATCCGCAGTTATACTATATGCCACCACCACATATTAATTTCCTAATTCTGGTATAGGCGCTTATTGGAAAAAAGTTTATTAGCAAATTACTAATAGACTAATAGGATAATGTATAAAGATATAGTCAACATTTTATTGACGCTGGCATATCTTAATGTATAGAAAGGGTCCCTGATTGAGCAAAATAGAAATAATGATACGCTTTTTTTGACGTTTTGTCAACAATTTGTTGACGCCGCAGGAAAGCTATGATATTTTTATATTAAGAAGGGGGAGAGGTGGTTTATCATGGCCAGCTTATTTTTTCATATTGGTGAAAAGATACGGAACTTTTTAGAAGAGAATAAAATGACTCAAACTGAGTTGTCAGAGAAGCTTGGTATTTCAAAACAAGTAATGAACAAAATGATCCTGGGTAAGAAGGCTATTAATGTTGAAGAAATAGCAAAGTTAGCAGCTATAATGAATGTTTCCTTTGATTACTTAATGAAATACGAAGAACCGCAAGTTGGGAATCCTTTTTTAATAATGATGGGTTCTATAGGAAGACCGAACACAAAGGATGACTTGAGCTTTCTTGATCATGTAATGGACGAGATGATCGAACTCGACGAACTATTATAATTTGATGGAGTGGTTTTGATGGTTAACTCAAGTTTGGATAGCATGTACTTGAGTCCGGAAATAGTTAAGGATCTTGAGCTTAAAGCGAATGGGAAAATCATGGACCTTGGTAAATCTTCACGGATTATCAAAGAAGAGGTCTTTTCAGTCATTGCTGAACATTCAATATTCTTGCAGTATCCAATAGAAGACGAGGAGCTTTGTGGTTTCGTTTGTCCTAAAAAGGGCAAACTCTTTTCATTTGTCAACTCATTCATACCTTTTGATAAACAGATATTTGCAGCAGCACATGAACTTTATCATATCTGGTTTGATAAGGATATATTGGATCAAGGCGAATTGATAAAAAATGATGCCCTGGATTTAAACGGAACAATTAATTTGAATCAGAAAAAGGTAACGGCTAATAGATTTGCTGCAATGTTTCTAGTTCCTAAAAATGTCCTTAGAGATGAAATCAATAAGCTTGGTTTAATGCACGATGATGCCGATCTTAGCCAGATTGTTAAGCTTATGGATATCTTTGGTGTCCCATATAAGACAATAGTGCGCAGGCTTTTTGAAATTGAAGTTATACCTCATGATAAGTGTTTAGAGCTGTTATCAATTCCAGATAAGGGAGAGCTTTCTCCGGTCCGGATAGCGCAAAAAAGACTTCAGCTCGGAGAAGAGCAACAACGAAGGACCATGACAGTACGGTTTGAAGGGTTAGTGGATAAGGCCCTATCTGCATATGAACAGAATAAAATCTCTGAAGAAAAGCTTGAATATTTATTATCATTTGCTAGAAAGACCCCAGAGGAATTTGGAATTTCAAAAAAAGAATATACAGAAGAGGAAATTTTAGCATTCATGGAGAATGATGACTAAAAATCATTTGATGCTGAGGTACCGGAAATGCCCGTTAAATTTGATGCAGCTGTGCTGGATGCGGACTTTGCCATTAAGATAGGCAAAATTGAAAGCAGGAATGTCATTGAAGCGGTACTTGTCGATTTGGTTGAAGTCTTATACATTCATAAATATGTTTACGACAATGAAGTTCTTAACCCTCCTAATGTAAAGAAACAGTTGGATAAACTGATCTCCTGTGGAAGGGCTTTCGTGGTAGGCCAAAGCTTTTTGTCAACACGAGGGGAAGGTAAAGAACTGGTTTACCAACAGACCAGAGATTTACTTAAAGCAAATCATGCAGTTGAAGGTAATCGCCGCAAGAACTGGGGTGAAATTGTTTCACTCGCCTTTGCTAGGACAGAGGGTGTGAAGATAGTCCTGTCTGATGAGAGAGACTTACAGTCAGTAGCTGATGACCTTTTGAATATTGGGGATGAACAAGATATAAAGGTAATTAGGATACGAGATTTCATAGAAATCATGAAAGGTGAAGGCTATGAAAGAAAGCTATGCAGGAGTATTTGGCTGATTAGTATTGGCAAAGATGAAACACTTGAACATAGAAAAGAGGTTTTTGACCGGGAAATATGGACTTAGTGTCATCCTGGGACAGTGCCAGTTTCGTTGTAGGATTAAATGATAACATTTTTGATAACAAACTAGGCATATTTCAAAGGTATTAGGCGGACGAAATTGTACTAAAAGAATTTAATGAACCTGTGAAAAAGAGATTGAAATAGCGGTAAGACTACCTTAAATAACCCTCTCAACCTTGTTGAACAATAGCGTCATTTTATCTGACAAGCTTACATCTAAATGGTAGTGACCAAAATACCAGTGTTTATACTTTACCTTTTGATTCAACTCATCAAAGTACATATGAAGTTCATTTGCTTTACCTTTAATACCGTATTGACTACTTAAATATTCAAGGGCAACCCTCGGACAGGCATGAGTAATAATATAGTCAACATTCCAGTTATGACGTTCCAGTACCTTTAGCCCTTCAATATACTCTTCTTCTGAAGGCATTTCTTCCTTCCACCATGAACCATTCTCTATTTTGCGTTCAATGCCCTTCGATTTTGCACCGCCAAAGGTAAATATCTTTATACCATCGAAGTCAAAAACCTGACCCCTCATTAGATGAATAATGCTATCATTTATCCTGTGAACCTTACCGCCACGCCAGAAATCAATTGGATAACTGTTAAGTAAACCAAAGTTTTCTTTGTTTCCATCCACAAACAATGTAGTAAAGTTTTTTTGTTGAAACCACTCTAGCCAGTAGCTATCTTCATTCTGGAAATCCTGAACCAATCCAAAGTCACCCGCAACTATAACGTAATCATTCTTTGAAAGCACGCGATTTTCTACAAATGAATGTGAATTCAACTTAGCAATATCGGTTCCTCCATGTGTATCTCCAGTTACATATAGCAAATGCACTTACCTCGTTTCAAAAAAATTCTGTACTATAATCGGCCCATTCACTTTTAGGAGTTACCCCTTCAGGTATTGTCTATACTATTATTATATAGGACAACTTTTGGCAAATAAAGTTTTTGAGCTTGATTATACATGCGCAATGATTTATCCCTGTATAATTGATTAAAATTAAGTGAACGGTAGTATTAACTAGCCAATAAATCAATTTTCATGCTATAATCAAAGGTGCGACCAATATTATTGAAAGTACTAATGTATGGGGTGTGGATAATGACAGATATGGGAAAACAGTATATATTAATGTTAGATAGCTACAGCAAAAACGGTTATATTGACAGAACCGATGCCGGTATAATTGCTTCAAGTGTGGAGGAAATGGCCGGGTATAAATGTTTTGATTTTATTACATTGGACATTTTCAAGAAATCCAACATCAGCTATGAAACGCTGTTCGATGGAGAACTAATGTGGTATGTAAATATGATAAAATTTGTTAAAGGCACACAAAAAATCACACCTTATAATCTTTTAAGATTAGCTTTGGTTGATTTATACCACAGGGGTGAGGAATTGGTTGTGCGACATTTAGATGAATTAGATAAAGGGGCGGCTGTTTCGCCTGAAATGATAGCGGAGGAGCTAAAATCTTCTGAAGACAGCTTATCCAAATACCTCGGCGAAAACATGGACTGGATATGGGATAAGTGGGGACTGTTGGCTAACAGAGTCAACGCATATATATAAATCGTAGGCTTTATGAAAAAGCTGTGTCTTGATAATCCGTGGGTTCAAATCCCACTTACTCCGCCAATATAGCATTAAAATTTTTTACCAATTAGTTACTAGTTGACATTGGCTTGTTAGATAGTTATAATGATATTTGTACTCTTCAGCTAACAACATAAGAGTAACATGGAGAGATGTCCGAGCTGGTCGAAGGAGCACGACTGGAAATCGTGTAGGCGGGCAAAACCTGTCTCGAGGGTTCGAATCCCTCTCTCTCCGCCATTAATGCTTTTAGAGTCAAAGCCAATATAGTCTTTGACTTTTTCTATCTTATTTTTAAAACCGATATTGATTTTGTCGTGCTAGATGGGGAGGTAGCGGTGCCCTGTACCCGCAATCCGCTGTAGCGGGGTTGAATTCCTACCCCCGGATTTATTCTATTGAGGTCTGGCCCAGATAAGTGGCGTTGAAGACCGGGTCCTACGCAACGGAAGCTCCTGAACCGTGTCAGGTCCTGACGGAAGCAGCACTAAGGGATGTCTTGCGTGTGCCGCAGGGGTGCCTGGTCCGAGCTAACTGCCTGGGTAACGCTTGGGAGGTAAATTCAAAGGTAGGTGCACGACTTATAATTTATACAATTAAAGATGGCTATAGCCATCTTTCTTTGCTATTTAAAGAGGATTTTGCAAACCATAAGGCGAATTATCAAGTGTTGCCGGTTAAATCGGTCTTTAAGAATAAACGAGGTGAAGGGCATGGGTTACGTAGCTTTATACAGGGAATGGCGGCCCAAGATTTTTGAAGATGTGGTGGGGCAAGAACACATCAGCAGAACCTTGCAGAATGCCATCAAGAATAACCGTATTGCCCATGCGTATTTGTTCTGCGGCCCCCGGGGGACGGGCAAGACCAGTTCGGCCAAAGTTTTTGCCAAGGCGTTGAATTGCCAGCAGGGTCCAACGGTTAGTCCGTGCAACCAGTGTCAAAACTGTCTGGGGATTAATCAGGGGACCTCCATGGATGTGCTGGAAATTGATGCCGCATCCAATCGGGGTATCGACGAAATCAGGGATTTGCGGGATAAGGTCAAGTTCAGTCCTACAGAAGGAAAATTTAAGGTATATATTATTGACGAAGTACATATGCTCACCACGGAGGCTTTTAATGCTTTGCTGAAAACCCTGGAAGAGCCTCCCCAACATGTGGTTTTTATTTTGGCCACTACCGAGCCCCATAAGATACCTATGACCATTCTTTCCCGCTGCCAGCGGTTTGATTTCCGGCGGATTACAACGGAAGCTATCGTTAAAAGGTTGGAACTGGTGGCTGAGCAAAGTGGCGCCAAGGTTGCCAAAGAGGCTTTGCTCCTCATTGCCCGGGCCGCCGAAGGCGGGATGCGGGACGCCCTGAGCCTCCTTGATCAGTGTATCGCCTTTGGCGGCGATGTGATAACCCTAGAAGAAGTCAACGGGGTTTTAGGGGCGGTAAGCATCGATTTGTTGTTGGCCAGCGCTCAGAGCCTGGCCGAATCTGATACCACCCGGGGTTTGCAGATTATCAATGATCTAGTGATTCAGGGCAAAGATATCAGGCAGTACGCCAAGGATTTGCTGGAACATTTACGGAACCTGTTGCTGGTAAAGGTTTGCTCAGACGTTTCAGCCATGTTGGCCATGACACCGGAAGTTTTAGCGGAGATCCAAAGGCAGGCCGGGTTATTCACCCAGGAACGGCTGGAAGGGCTGATTGCCCTTTTTTCTGATGCCGAAAGGGAGATGAAATGGTCCACCCAGCCCAGGCTGTTATTGGAGCTTAGCGTCATTCGCGGGAATAAACAGCTTGCGGGCGGGATGGCGGAGGTTTCCCTGAGCCCCTCGCCGGACTTATTAGATAAGCTGGCTGAAATGGAAAAGAAAATTGCCCGGTTGGAAGCCCAATTGGAAGGCAAGGCTGTTGGGTCAGGGTTGCAGGACAAGAAAACGACTGGCCCCAAGAGTGTGGTTAGAAATAACAGGGTCACTATCAACATGGCCGATAACCAGCCGGAGGAACTTCGGTTCTTCCAGGATAACTGGACCGGGATCCTGGAAGGGGTCAGGAAAAGCAAAGTTACCGTACATGCCTTACTTATTAATAGCGCTCCTGGGCATTTTCAGAAGGATGTTTTAACCCTGGTTTTCCCGGAGGATAATTCATTTCACCTGGTGCGGCTGGAGCAGGAAGAGAACCGGCGGGTTGTGGAACAGGTAATCAAGAAAACAACGGGCCGGGAGATAAGGGTTCGTTGTGCCGGCAAACAGGATCTGATTACCGTTTCGGTGGCGAAAGACGAATTAAAGCCGGAAGATGACCCTTTGGTGCAGAAAGCTAAGGAAATCTTCGGGCCTGATTTAATAGAAATCAAAGACTAGCAAACATAAGGAGGTTGACCTATCATGATGGGAAATATGAACAAAATGATGAAACAGGTTCAGAAAATGCAAGCCGACATGGCCAAGATGCAGGAAGAGGTGGCCCTGAAAACGGTGGAAGGCACTGCCGGGGGCGGTGTTATTAAGGTTGTGGCCAATGGTAAGCAGGAAGTGCTTTCCGTGGAAATCAAACCTGAAGCCGTTGATCCTGATGATGTGGAAATGCTTCAGGATATGATTCTGGCGGCTGTCAACGATGCATTGCGCAAATCCCAGGAGATGGTGGCTCAGGAAATGGGCAAAATCACCGGCGGACTGAAGATTCCGGGGTTATTCTAGGTTTTTTAGGGGGGTAATACTTTGGTCTATTATGCAGGCCCGGTGGCCAAACTCATCGAGGAATTTGCTAAATTGCCGGGAATAGGGCCAAAGACCGCCCAGCGATTGGCTTTTCATATTCTCAACAGTCCCCGGGAGGCCGGGTCTTCCCTGGCAGAGGCCATAGTGGAGGCCCGGGAGAAGATTACTTATTGTACAGTCTGCAGCAATTTAACCGACCGTGATCCCTGTCAGATTTGCAGTGATGTTAAAAGAAACAACGGGGTTATCTGTGTAGTGGAAGAGGCCCGCGATGTGGTGGCCATGGAAAAAACCCGTGAATTTAAAGGCAAGTATCACGTTTTGCATGGCGCTATCTCACCTTTGGATGGAGTCGGGCCGGAAAGCCTTAAGATTAAAGAATTGTTATCGCGAATCCAAGGAGAACAGGTGGAGGAAGTTATTTTAGCCACTAATCCCAATATTGAGGGAGAGGCAACTGCGATGTATCTTGCCAGGTTGCTTAAGCCCCTAGGGCTGAAGGTTACTAGGATAGCCCACGGCTTACCGGTGGGCGGTGACCTTGAATATGCCGATGAAGTTACACTGTCCAAGGCTTTGGAGGGCCGACGGGAGATTTGACCCAGATAATAGTCTGGGTAATTTTTTTATTAGGTATTTCTAATTAATAAAGGTTGTACATATCTATGTAGTAAATAATTCCAGGAGGTATTATAGATGGAAACTAATGCGATAATAGCCTTTGGTCTGGGGTTAGTCCTTTTATATGTGGTGGGTTCCGTTTTTGCAACACCGGCAAGGATTATCGGAAAACTTATTCTTAATGGTATTCTCGGAGGCATTATATTATGGATTATTAATATCTTGGGGGGAGGTTTCGGGATTCAGATTGCCATTAACCCTTTGACGGCACTCATTGTCGGTTTTCTTGGAATCCCAGGAATCCTTTTGCTATTGATACTTCAGGTAATTTTTTAAAAATAGAAACAAGTATTTTGTATAACAACAGGAACTATCTTGACTATAAAAATTTATCTAATTATACTAATAGTTAAAGCGTCTTTATAAGGCGGGATTAAATCCCCGCTTTATTTTTGATAAAAACCGCTATTTTACAAATAATATATAGGAAAGTAAATGGTTTGTGTGGGGGTGAAGATTATCGAAGAAAGAATTGTCGAGGCTTATGTGGGTGAGTATGCCAGTGGAAAAAGTGAAAATGCCGTTAATAGGGCATTGGAACTGGTTCGTTCGGGAAGACAGGTAAATCTTGTCGATTTGGATCTGGTGGAGCCCTTTTATACATTACGCCCCATTAAGCAGGAGCTAACCAATATGGGCCTTAAGGTAATTGCCTGGGAGACCGGTGAAACAATGGGCTTGGGTGAGGCAGGTTCTATTATCAAGCCGGAAATGAGATGGGCATTACAACGACCGGGAGATGTTATTTTGGACATCGGTTATGGCGTGGAAGGTGCGAAAACTCTTAATTTAGTAGAAGGGGCTGCTCAAAATCCTGACCTTAAGGTTTTTGCGGTGGTTAATGTTTATCGACCCATGACTTCTACTATTAATGAGATCATTTCTTATGTATCCGAACTGGGATTGGTTCACGGTTTGATTAACAACTCCCATTTGGGTGATGAAACCCAGATCAAGGATATTGAGGAGGGAGCCCGCATTGTAACAGAGGCGGCTAAAGAATTACGGCTCCCTGTGGTGGCTACTGCTGTGGATATAAAATTGAAAAAAGAATTTTCTACAGGCCATGACTGTATGGGTAATCCGGTTAGATTTTTGACCAGATTCATGCAGAATACTTTTTGGTAAGGATTCGTCTGTGAATTTTAAGGAGGTGCAGTAATGACTGAAAAGCCTATTCAAGGTGAAAGGAAGATGTTTTTAACAGGTAATGAAGTAGTTGCCTGGGCCGCCCTCGCTGCCAAGGTTGATATCATGTACGGTTACCCTATTACTCCTCAGAATGAAATAATGCATTATTGGACAAGAATGGCCCCCAAGTATGGTAAAAAGTTTTTGCAAACCGAGGACGAGCTATCCGCCGGTTTCACCACCATCGGAGGAGTTCTGGCCGGTAAAAAGGCCTTCACCGCCACTGCCGGACCCGGTAATACCCTGATGCAAGAACCTATATCCATGGCCGAAATGATGCGGATTCCCACCGTTGTGGTAATCCAGCAAAGAGGAGGCCCTTCCACTGCTACCGTTATCTATTCCCAGCAGGAAGTTACCATGACTACATACGGTGGTAACGGGGAAGGTTTCCGGGTGGTTTACTCCACTGCAACTCACCAGGAATTATTTGATTATACCATTAAAGCCTTTAATACCGCCTGGAAATACCGTTTCCCGACTTTTGTTCTGGGCGATGGTTATCAGGCCAAGATGAGAGAATCCCTGCATATTTATGATCCGGAGGAGAAGGGCATCAAGCTTGTTGAACCAACTCCAACCCTGAGTAGACCGGGTCAAATCGGGGTTAACCGTGAACCCAATCATATCCGGAACACATATAACACCGAAGAAGAATTGTACCAGATTGTTATGGGGTATGCCAAAGAATATGCGGAGATCTCCCCGGAGATTATTGAATTCCAAGAGCAGGATGTTGATGATGCAGAGATAGTAATTGTTTCTCACGGCGTGGTTTCCAGGGCGGCCCTGGCAGCAACTCAGGAATTACGCAAAGCAGGATACAAAGTAGGTTATTTCCGCCCCATAACTTTAAGGCCTTTCCCCACTGAAAGAATGCGGGCTGTTGCAGCTAATACCAAAAAACTGCTGGTTGTAGAGTCTGCTTTAGGACAATTGAACAAACTGGTGCTAAACGAGATTTACGGTTTAACAACACCGATTGAAACCCTATTAAAACCAGGTGTGGGTGTAACTTCCGAGGAAATTGTAACCCGCATCAAATCACTATTATAGGCTAAAGGAGGTTAACGGAATGACATTAAATCCTCAAATGCCAAAATGTTGGCGGGTTGAATCCAAGCCCCACAAATTTTGTCCCGGTTGCGGCCACGGCCTAGTTTTAAAAGCTTTAGGTGAGGCCATTGACGAACTGGGGATTCAGGATAGAGTAGTTTTCGGATGTGATATCGGATGCTCATTGTTGACATGGGATTTCTTTGATGTTGATACTGTACAGACCCACCACGGAAGAACTACTCCGGTTATCACCGGTTTAAAACGCGCCAATCCCGATGCTATTGGGATTGCCTATATGGGTGATGGCGGCGGTTATGCTATCGGTTCGCAACACTTAGTTAATGCTGCGGCCCGTAATGAGAAAATTACTGTAATCCTGGCCAATAACACTAACTACGGGATGACCGGAGGCCAAATGGCACCCACCACTTTACCTGGCCAAAAAACAGAGACCTCTCCTTATGGACGGGATGCCGAAGATATCGGTTACCCCACTCAAGGCCCGGAGATGGTTGCGGCCATTGGACAGAAAGGAGCTTATGTAGCTCGGGGTACCATGGCTAACATAAGACAACTTAAAGGATATTTCAAGAAAGCCTTACAGAACCAGATGGACGGAACCGGTTTCTCCTTTGTCGAAGCATTAGCCTCCTGTCCTACCAACTGGCGAACCAATGCTAAAGATACTTGGAACTTTGTTGAAAACGAAATGAGTAAGTACTTTGCGGTTGGCGAGTTAAAGGTTCCCGACCAGTTGAAGGAGGTATAAGGATGGGCAAGACTGCGAAAATCGCCTTGGCCGGTGAAGGCGGCCAGGGTGTACAATCAGTTGCTGAAATTTTAGCTGAGGCTGCCTATGAAGAGGGTAGGGAGGCCATATATATTCCTAACTTCGGTGTTGAACAGCGGGGCGGCGTTTCTATAGCTTACTTACAAATTTCCGACCAACCTATCGGTTCTCCGAAATTTCAAAAGGCGGATATTGTTGTAGCCTTAAGTGACAGAGCCGTTATCAGGACTCAACGCTATGTAGACGAAAGGACCACTTTTGTTTATGATACATCTATCGAAGGTGTTGAGGAACATTTGCCCAAGAATGCCGGCAGGGTATTCGGTATTCCTGCTATCGAAGTATCCAAAACTGAGTTACACCCCCGGGTATTTAACATCATTATCATGGGGGCTGTAATCAGGGCCACCGAAGTAGTTACCCTTGATGAAGCCAAGACCGCCATAGAAAAGAAACTGGGTTACAAATTCGATGAGAACCCCAAATTAAGAGAAATGAATTATCAGGCCTTGGAAGCCGGGATTGCTTTAGTTGAAAAAGCTCTGTAAGGAGGTAAGAGGATGACCACTGTTTTTAAAATAGAAACCCAAGAAGGCGAAAAGGGCTTTTTCCACATCTTTCCCGCCCTTTGCAAGGGTTGCGGTTTATGTATTGAAAAGTGTCCCAAAAAGTGTATCGGTTGGTCTAAAACCCTTGGAGTATATGGAACACCGGCTGTTGGCGCCGATATGGCTGAATGTATTGCCTGCGGTATCTGTCAAACTGTTTGCCCTGATACTGCTATTCGCATTGATCGCAAAGAGAAAAACAAGTAGAAATACAAATCCCCTTCTAAATAAGGAGGGGATTTTTTTTGATTAATTCAATAATATGGTTGTTGACGGTACATACTAGAATATGATATTATGTAAAAAGTCGGTCGCAGCCGATAAAGGTTTAACAAAGAATACAAAACTTACCACTTGAAAAACAAAAACTGACGTGGTAAGATAGCAAATGTCGCTCCGGAAAAACGGAGCTGACGAAAAGAAAGAAAAAGATACCAGTTGACATCACGCAGCAATGTGTGATAAGAT
>JAJZSN010000060.1 GCA_021849745.1 Bacillota bacterium
CCGATCTAATTACCATCGCCGATCTCATCGAATACCGCCGCCGTACCGAAAAGCTGGTTGACCGAGTGGAAACCATCAAGTTACCCACCAGATACGGAGAATTTGTGGCCGTGGCCTACGAGAGCCGGTTAGACAAAGAATGCCATCTGGCTCTGGTTAAAGGGGATGTCACCACCGGAGAACCGGTTTTGGTCAGGGTTCATTCCGAGTGTCTTACTGGGGATGTTTTCGGTTCTGCCCGTTGTGATTGCGGTGACCAATTAGCCACCGCTATGGCCAGGATAGAGCAGGAGGGCCGGGGAGTACTGCTATATATGCGCCAGGAAGGTCGTGGCATCGGCCTGGTCAACAAAATCAAGGCCTACAAACTCCAGGATGAAGGTAAAGACACCGTGGAGGCAAATCTGCTTCTAGGTTTCCCTGCCGACCTACGGGATTACGGTATCGGGGCCCAGATTCTAGCCGACTTAGGGACTAAGCAAATCCGTCTGATGACTAACAACCCTCGTAAAATTGCCGGACTTGAGGGCTACGGTCTGGAAGTAACCGAACGGGTATCCATTGAAATCCAACCCGGTATAAACAACGAATACTATTTATCCACCAAAAAAGAAAAACTTGGACATATCTTGAATTAGGAGGCGTGAGAAATGACTAAAATTTACGAAGGAAAACTGATAGCCAAAGGATTAAAATTTGCCCTGGTGGTGGGCCGCTTTAACGAATTCATCACTAATAAATTGATGAGCGGGGCCCTAGATGCTCTGAAACGACATGGGGCAGACGAAGCAGATATCGAAATAGCCTGGGTTCCCGGAGCTTTTGAGATTCCCCTGGTGGCCCAGAAGCTGGCAGCTTTGGGCCGCTACGATGGGGTTATCTGTCTGGGGGCAGTTATTAGGGGGTCCACACCCCATTTTGATTATGTTTGCGCTGAAGTTTCTAAAGGAGTCGCCAAGGTTAGCCTTGATACCGGAGTACCTACTATCTTTGGAGTACTTACCACCGACACTATTGAACAAGCCATTGAGCGGGCGGGTACCAAAGCGGGCAATAAAGGCTGGGAGGCCGCAGTTACCGGCATTGAAATGGCCAACTTACTTAAGGGAATAAAATAAATTTAAAAATTTTTCAAAAATGTCAACACTAATAGCAAGGGATTTTCGCTTTTGTGTCGAAAAGAAAACTATTACGAAAATGTTAGAATCTAAAAAGATACCAACAAGATACCGGCTAGGAGGTTACTTGATTGGAAGAGCGGTTGCGTTTTCTAAAAAGGTTTTTACACAGTCCCAGCAGTGTTGGCAGTATAACCCCCAGTTCATCCTTCTTAGCCAAGAAGATGGTTAAAGAAGAAGAAGTAGAACCCTGTCTTAATATCATTGAACTTGGAGCTGGAACAGGGGTTTTTACCAAACATCTAATGCAAATGAAAACGTCTGAGACCAAACTTTACGTTTTCGAAAAAGACCCTTTAATGGCTGCCAATTTACAAAGAAAATATTCCGATATAAAGATATTTCCCGATGCCACCCAGATTGGCAAACTCCTTAATAAAGGGGAGCTCAGTCAGACTGACCTGGTTATTTCCGGCTTGCCCTTTGCTGTAATGCCTGATTCTGTCCGGCAAAAAATCCTCCGGGGAGTTTTTCAGGTACTGCGTCCAGGGGGTAAGTTTGTGGCATTCCAGTATTCTTTTCAATTACTGAAAGAGTTGGAAAGGATTTATGGTTGTGTGGATTTGGAATTTGTCTTATTGAATATTCCCCCTGCTGTGGTTTACCGTTGCACCAAAGTAGCCGATGGGGTTAAAAAAGATTGGGATGAAAGAAATATAGTCTGAATGAAGATGGTCGTTGATAACGGCCACTTTTTTTGGCATTTAACCCTTTCAGAACACCGCCTCGAGGTCTTTTTTTTCAAGCATACCCTTTTGCGCCCTTGGGCAAACTAACCGAGTCTTTTTAAGGGGGGCGGGCAATGGATACCTTTAGCCATGGGTTTTGGTTATATTGTATCTTTCGCCGGTTTGCACACTTACGCCAGTTAATTCTCGGAGCCGTTGGCCCGGATATGGTTTTCATCATCCCGTACCCATTAGTACTCCTCAATAACCTTTTAATTCAGACCCTTAACTTGTTCTAGGTACTGAGGTTGGTTTATAATGGTATAATAAGTCGTCAGTCTTCAGCGATTGGGTAGACTTTGGGGATATATAAGCCCATGAGAGGGGTAGGATTATGACTAGGCCGGTGATTGGGACAATTCAGAGCCATGTGATTGAAGGTTATGTGGGTAATAGTGCAGGGGTGCCCACCATCCAGTTGTTGGGTGGTGATGCGGTTGCTGTGCCAACGGTAATCTATACGGCCCATGGGGCGACGCAGGGGGTTAAAGGGGCACCGGTTCCTGAGGAGATTCTTGACTTTTCCCTGGAAGCCTTGATGAACTTAAAACCCGACTGGGTTGTGACAGGGTTCATGGGAACCTCTGTCAATGTAGATATTGTTGCCAGGCAACTGGCCCGCCACAGAGATATTCCTTTGATGGTGGATCCCATCATCGGTGATTTCCCCAAGGGTTGTTACATCCCGGAAGAAGTTGCCCGGGATATTAAGGAACGGCTGGTGCCCTTGGCAAAGGTGCTGACCCCCAACTGTTTTGAGGCCGGTTATCTCACCGGACGGCAGATTAATTCCCTGACTGATGTGCCCCAGGTGGTTCAAGACCTCTTGGCCATGGGGCCCCGGTATGTGCTAATCACCAGCGTGTTGCCCGGAGAAGGGGTTTTACATAATATCGCAGCCACCAGAGAGAAGATTCAGGTGATTGAAACCAGGTTGATTTCCGGTTATGTTCACGGTTCTGGCGACATGTTAAATGCCGCTCTGGTTACTTTACTAGCCCTTGGTTACTCTTGGGAGGAAGCGGCTCCTCTGGCCACAGCCATTGTTACCCAGGGGGTAGAAATAGGTTTGAAACAGGGCAAGGACACTGTGGACCCCTTCCCGGCCATTTGTCATGATGGTTACCGTTGGCCTTTAACCCGGAATCAGAAGGAATTTTTCTTAAACCAGGCCGGGTTAACAGTCAAAGAACTCTAAGGGGAGGATATACCATTGAAAATCGGCATTATCAGCGATACCCCTTACGCTTTTCTAAGGGAGGATGGGCTTTCCATCCTGGTCAATCACGGGGATAAGCATCGCCATTATTGATATCAATACCGGAAAAGAACTGTCAGTGGTTTCTTTTCGTTAAACTAAAAAAGCATCAGCATGGAGGAACCTTAATGCAAGATTATTTAATTCGAGCCACCGCTGCCGATGGTAGCATTAGGGCTTTTGCTGCCACCACCACCAATCTGGTGGAAGAGGCCCGGCGGCGCCATGACACCTTTCCTACCGCTACTGCCGCTCTAGGTAGAACCCTAACAGCGGGCCTAATTATGGGTGCCACCTTGAAAGGGGACGATACCCTGACCCTGAGGATTTTTGGCAACGGCCCATTGGGGGGGATTATCACCCAGGCTGATGCCCGGGGCAAGGTCAGGGGGTATGTCCAGGAACCCCATACTCATCTGCCCAGCAATGCCCAGGGGAAACTGGATGTAGGCGGAGCAGTGGGTAAAGAAGGTTTTGTTTACGTGACCAGGGATATTGGCCTGAAAGAACCCTATACAGGCAGCGTACCCTTGGTGTCGGGGGAAATTGGCGAGGATTTGGCCCATTATTACGTTGCCTCGGAACAGATTCCCACCGTTGTGGCTCTAGGGGTGCTGGTGGATACCGATAATCATGTCCTGGCTGCCGGGGGCTATATCATTCAGTTGATGCCTGGGGCTGATGAAGAGGTAATTTTCCAATTGGAACAAAACTTAAAAGAGGCGGCCCCTGTATCCGCCCTGGTGGAACTAGGTTATACTCCGGAAAAGATTCTGGAGGAAGTGTTGAAAGGTTTTGACCTCAAAGTGCTGGAAAAGAAAAATGTATCCTTTACCTGTACTTGTACCAAAGAAGGATTGGAAAAGGTGTTAATTAGTCTGGGAGTTGATGAACTGGAGGATATGATTAGAGAACAAGGCGGGGCTGAACTAATCTGTCATTTTTGCAGTGACAAATTTGAATTTGATCGTGCCGAGCTGGAAAAACTAATTCAAGAAGCCCAATAAAAAATAAAAATTTTTCCGTAAGGGTTTGACATCGTACCCCCCAATGGGTAAGATGGTATTAAGAGGGAGTAACTACCTGTGTTATACGGGGAACAAAGTCGTCATCACGGTATAACTACCCGGCTTTGTTGGCTACGGTCATGTTGGCTATGGCTTTGTGAGACTCTACACCATTACTTTTAGGGGTGTAGATTTTTTATTTGTATGAGGAGGAGATACAATTGCCATTTAAAAAAGCTGCAATGTGGGTCGGTATCTGGGTAACTTTGGCCATGCTTTTCAATCTCGGTATCTATTATTATCAAGGTGCGGATAAGGCTTTACAGTTTACCGCCGGTTACCTTATTGAGTTGTCCTTGAGTGTTGATAACCTATTCGTTTTCTTAATGGTTTTTTGCATGTTTAACATTCCCGCTGAAAATCAGAAAAGGGTTTTGACTTATGGTATTATCGGTGCAATTATCCTAAGATTTATTTTCGTAATTCTCGGTGTAACCTTAGTTGAGAAGTTTCATTGGATTCTCTATATCTTTGGCGGTATTCTTATTTTGTCGGCTTACAAGTTCGTTTTCGGCAAAGAACAAACAATTTGTATGGAAAATAATTGGCTGGTCAAGGCCTTCAAACGGATTATGCCGGTAACCAAGGAGTTCCACGGAGAAAAGTTCTTCGTCCGGATTAAAGGTGTCCTTCATGCCACACCATTGTTCTTAGTCCTGTTGCTCATTGAAAGTACCGATGTGGTTTTTGCCGTTGACTCTATTCCCGCTATCTTTGCTGTTACAAGAGACCCCTTTATCGTTTATACTTCTAATGTATTTGCTATTCTAGGTTTACGTTCCATGTACTTTTTCCTTGAAAGAATTCAACAGGTCTTCGTATATGTAAAAAAAGGCGTGGGCGTACTCCTTTTCGTAACCGGCGTCAAGCTTCTGCTGGTGGCCTATGGTATCAAGGTACCCACCGAAATTGCCCTAGCCTTGATTGTAGGCATCCTCGGTACCAGTATCATCGCCTCCATCTTCGCCGCCCGCCGGGACAAAGACAAAAAAATCTGCGAACCCGAAGTACTCCACTGCAACCTAGAACCCAAAAAATAAGCGCCCACCGGCGCTTATTTTTTTATCCGAAATTTGCCCACCAGGGCAAATAAAAAATCCCCGATAAATTATCGGAGATTCTTTTGCTGATAGCTGACAGCTGATAGCCGACCCCAAGTCATCCTAGATAGCCCGTTCGACTTTACCGCTCCGCAAGCAACGGGTACAAACATTAATCCGCTTGGGAGTACCGTTAATTATAGCCCGTACTTTCTGCAGGTTGGGTGACCAGGTTCGCTTGGTTCTAATATGAGAGTGACTTACCTTTATGCCGGTAACAACACCCTTATCACAAACTGCGCATTTAGCCATTTGTTGCACCTCCTTCAAATCAGGCTGGGTTAAGGGCCTGGATTAATCTAAGTAAAATTTCACCTAACACAAAAAAGAATATGGTGAAAATAAAAAATAATTCTAATTGGTGAAAATCACTACTATATTGTATCAGAAATGAAATCTGTTGGCAAGCTAGAATTATTAAAAGGTTAACTAAGATAACTTCTTTTTTACGGAGAAGGATTTTGCATAGGGTTTGTGGAATAAAAATGTAATTAGGCAGGCAAGGGGGTTATTTAATGATCACCAAGGAAATGTCTATATTTGAGGCTTTATCCAAACACCCCGAAGCTAGAGGGGTTTTTAAGAAGCACAACATGCATTGCTTGGATTGTATGGGGGCTATCGCAGAATCCATTGAAGAAGGGGCCAGAATGCACGGTATCGATTTAAAAGCCTTGCTCAAAGAATTAAATGATTTATTACAAGACGAATAATTTATCCTTTGCCAGAAAACCCCAAGTGCTTGCAGGAGATTGACGAAAAGCGTCGAATTCTTTGTAATATTTGTATTATTTGAAGATAACCGCAAGGAGGCGGAGTGAATGGTTAAGGAATTTGCTGAGGGAAAACTGGATGTTGCCGAGGAAGTGGTGGCCACCATTGCCGGGGCCGCTGCAATAGAGTGCTATGGACTAGTGGGGATGGCTTCCCGCAAAATTAGCGATGGTTTTGCCGAATTGTTGGGTAAAGAGTCTTTGAGTAAAGGAGTCAAAGTCCATCTGGAAGATAACGAAGTGGTCATCGACTTGTACATCATCGTTAATTACGGAGTAAAGATTTCGGAAGTAGCCCATAATGTTATGGAAAAGGTTGGTTACAGCGTCAAAAATATGACCGGTCTGGATGTCAAAGCGGTAAATGTAGTGGTTCAGGGTGTCCGGGTCAATCCCCATAAATAAGGGGGGCCTGTTTATATGAAATATATTGACAGCGAGGTATTGCGCAAAATGGTTCGGGCGGGGGCTGCTAATCTGATGGCCCAGCAGAAATCGGTGGACGCTCTTAACGTTTTTCCTGTACCTGACGGCGATACAGGTACCAACATGTCCCTGACCATGGAAGCGGCGGTTAGGGAGATTGAGAAAGAAGATTGCTGCCAACTGGGAAAGTTAGCCAAAGCTCTGGCCAAGGGTTGCCTTATGGGGGCCAGGGGCAATTCCGGGGTTATCCTATCCCAAATTTTCCGAGGGCTGGCCCAGGGCCTTAAAGAGGACAGGGCAGACGGGATACAAGTGGCCGCAGCCTTACAATTGGCGGTAGACACAGCTTATAAAGGGGTTATCAAACCGGTGGAGGGAACCATCCTCACCGTGATCCGGGAAGCAGCTAAAGCTGCCGTGGAAGCGGCCCGGAAGGGGGGAGACGCCCTGGAGGTATGGGCTGAGGCCTGTTGCCAGGGAGAGAGAACCTTGTCCCAAACCCCTGATATGCTGCCTGTCCTGAAACAGGCCGGGGTGGTGGATGCCGGGGGCAAAGGCTTGTTGGTGATCATGGAAGGGGCTTTAGCCGCCCTAAAGGGTGAAGAAATAGAATTTGCCGGTGTTGTCCAACAAAACGGTAATTCGGTGACCATACCGGAAATCGGGGATGAATCGGGATTAATAGAATTTCAGTATTGTACCGAATTTATCCTCAAAGGGGCTAGCCTACCTTTGGAAGAGATGCAAAATCACCTGGGACAATACGGTGATTCTTTACTGGTGGTAGGGGAAGGAGAAGTGGCCAAGATACATGTCCATTCCAACCATCCCGGCCAAGTGTTGGAGTACTGCCTGCAGTTCGGTACATTACATCAGGTAGAAATACATAACATGGTGGAACAAAGCGAAGAGCGCAACCGAGCTTTAGCTAACGGTGAAACCCTCTCCGGTGAGCAGAAGCCGTTCGGCATAGTGGCCGTAGGGGTTGGGTCAGGGCTTAACAATCTCCTGACCAGTCTAGGAGTAGACCAAATAGTGGAGGGGGGCCAAACCCTCAATCCTAGTACTGAAGAATTGGTTAATGCCATTAACCTTGTACCCGCTCCTAAGGTTCTGATATTCCCCAACAACAAGAATATCATTCTCGCTGCCCAACAGGCCAAAGAGCTGGTGGAAAAAGAGGTTTTCCTTTTGCCGACCCGGAGCATACCTCAAGGGATAGCGGCTCTGGTAACCGTCGATCCGGAAAAAACAGCAGAGGAGAACCACAGCCGAATGCTGGAGGTTATCGAGGAAGTACATACCGGGGAAGTTACCTACGCCATACGGGATTCAAGTTATCAGGGCGGGGCAATTCACGCCGGTGATATCCTGGGCTTGGCCGATGATGAGATAACTGTAGTGGGTCATGATATTGCCGGGGTGACCGAGGACCTGTTGGCGGCCATGGTTGAGGAAAACCATGAGATAGTTACCGTTTATTACGGTCAGGAAATTGATGCCGCTAGGGCGGAAGCCTTGGTAGAGCAGCTCCGGTCAAGGTTTCCCCAACTGGATTTTGAACTCCACGAAGGGGGCCAACCTTTGTACTATTATGTCTTTTCTATAGAGTGAGGTGTTTGCCATTGAGTAGGGTGAGGATAGTTACTGACAGCACAGCAGATTTACCTAAGGATATTTTGGAGCAATACGGAATTACAGTGGTGCCCCTGAGGGTTTTGGTGGACGGTCAGATATACAGGGATGGAATCGATCTTACTTCAGAAGATTTTTATAAACGACTCCCCCAAACCAAGAACCTGCCTACAACCTCCCAGCCATCTCCCGGTGAGTTTACTGCAGCTTATGAAGACCTAATCCGCAACGGGGATAGTGTGGTTTCCATCCATATTTCCGGAGGGTTAAGTGGCACCATGCATTCAGCCCAATTAGCCGTTACCATGGTTGAAGGCGAGGTCACGGTTATTGATTCCCGGACTACCGCCCTGGCCTTGGGGTTAATTGTCCTTGGAGCGGCCCGGGCCGCCCAAGAAGGCAAATCCCACGGTGAAGTGGTGGCCCTGGTGGAAAAGCTTATCAAGAAAACGCAGCTCTTTTTCGTCCTGGATACCCTGGAATATCTACAAAAAGGGGGAAGAATCGGCAAAGGGGGAGCCCTCCTAGGTTCTCTACTCAATGTCAAACCCATCTTAACCGTCAAAGAAGGTATTGTCACCCCGGTGGATAAAGTGCGGGGAGAAAATAAGGCCCTTGAAAGAATGCTTCAGTTATCACGGGAGATTACCGGGGGGCAGAAAATAATCTGCGGTGTTCTCCACGGCAATAGTTATGCCAGAGGGATGAAGCTTCATGAACGGGTGGTGGCAGAATTCAATACCACCGAGATTTTGATTTCAGAGATTAGTCCGGTAATTGGCGCCCACGTGGGCCCTGGGGCGCTGGGCATAGCTTTTTATATTGTTGAATAAAATGTAACAAGCCCGGAAAAATTCCGGGCTTGTTTTAAGTGGTCCAAGGGAGGGACGGTTTTGACCGGAAACAGTTGGGATGTCCGAATCTTTCTTCTGGCAAATCAAAGGTGGACTGCTGCCTGGCTGGATAAAGTTACACCTTACCTGGTGCGCCTAGGAAGCGCTGTCTACCTTACCGTGGCCGTGGGATTGCTGGTGTGGGAAAGGCTGTATTTTCCTACCAGCAACCTAGGAGGAGAAGGGGTAGCCTCTGCCCTGCTGGCCATCCTTGCGGCCCAGGGAGCAAAGCGGTTGATTAAGCGACCCCGTCCCTATGTGGTTCTCACCCAGGTGCGCTGCCCGGACCCTGACCTATTCATCAAAAATACTGAAAAAAAAGGGCCTAACCCCCTGCAAGTTATTCTTAAAACCTTTTTTAGAACCTCCACAACAAGCAACCGTTCTTTTCCTTCCGGTCACATTGCCACCGTAGTCAGTCTGGCCATGGTGGTGGGGGAGCCTTATCCCTTTCTGGCCAACGTCACCTTCGTCTATGCTTTGGTTCTTGGTTATGCTCGAATATATGTTGGAGTTCATTTCCCTAGTGATATCCTGGCCGGTATCATTATCGGAGCGGGTTCCGGTCTGTTAAGTATATGGCTGATTTAGAGGTATTGGCGATGCAGCAGGAAAACCTTTTGGCCCAACTGAAAAAAATTACCCTGGCTGAAATGCGCCTGGGCTGCACTAATGCTGCAGTTTTTGGCGGGTTTCATCAGTTTGTGTTAGGTAAACTGGCCTTCTTGGCTGGGGAAAAATCCTGTCAACAGTATGGCGAGGAATTATCGTTATTACGTCAGGAGTTTCTGGACTATACCCGGCGGCCCAGGGCCCAGCGCAAGGAATTGCTAGAACGCTGGAGCCAACTCCTGGACAAGCTTATGGACGTTTCCGACGTTGCTGAAGAGGTGGCTACCGCCGTGGGTAAGCCCGCTGGGGTTACCGGGGCTGAGGATGCTAATAAAGTCCTCTCCTCCAAGTCACGAAGAACCAAAGACACCGGGGAAGGTGATTCCTCCCTCCAGTTCCTCAAAAGCGTCGGACCCAAAAGGGTGAAACTGCTGCAAAAGCTGGGCCACGAAACGGTGGAAGACCTACTTTATCACTTCCCCCGCCGGTATGAGGATCGGAGTCAATTGAAAAAAGTGAACCAATTGGAACATGGGGAAGTGGAAACCATCCAGGGTCAAGTGGTGGGCAACCAGGAACTGCGGCCCCGGCGAGGTCTGACCATCACCAAGGTGGCAATCCACGACGGCACCGGAGTCTTATATGCCGTTTGGTTCAACCAGCCCTATCTGCAAAAACAATTCCATCAGGGCCAGCAACTGCTAATTACCGGCAAGGTGGAACGCCGTTTCGGAGCGGTGCAAATCATGGTCGGTGACTATGAATTGATGGATGAGAGCGACACCACCCACTCCGGGCGCATTGTGCCCATATATCCTACAACCGGCAGCCTCAATGGCCGAACTCTGCGCAGTATTATCAAAAACGCCTTGGATCAGTACGCCGGCTCCATGACTGAATTCCTGCCGGACAGGCTGCTGCAGAAATACCGCCTTTCCCCCATAGATGAGGCTTTGGTTAACGTTCATTTTCCAAGAGAACTGGGGGATATAGAAAAAGCCAGGTACCGCTTTATCTTCGAGGAGTTTTTCCTCCTCCAGCTTGGTTTAGCCAGGATGAAAAACGGTCAGGGGGAGGAAACCGCCGGTATCGCCCACCGGCCCGACGGAGAATTATACCGGCGGTTTCTGGCCAGCCTGCCCTTTAAATTAACCCAGGCCCAGGAAAAGGTGTTGGCTGATATTCGCAAGGATATGGAATCTCCCCGGCCCATGAATCGTTTGATTCAGGGCGACGTGGGCTCCGGGAAAACCATGGTGGCGGCCCTGGCCCTGCTGAAAACGGTGGCCAGCGGCTACCAGGGGGCCCTCATGGCTCCTACAGAGATTCTGGCGGAACAGCACTACCTTGGGCTGCAGCCCATCTTTGCGGCCCTAGGCTTCCGGGTGGAACTCCTTACCGGCAGCTTGACCCGCAAGGAAAAAGACCTCTTGCTGGCTGATGTGGAGGACGGCCTGGTGCAGATAGTCATCGGTACCCATGCCCTCATTCAGGAAGGTGTTAACTTCAAAACCTTGGGCTTGGCGGTCACCGATGAACAACACCGCTTTGGCGTCCGCCAGCGGGCTCGGCTTCAGCAAAAGGGTTACAACCCCGACGTGCTGGTGATGACGGCCACCCCCATCCCCCGAACCTTGGCTATGACCTTGTACGGCGACTTGGATCTCTCGGTCATTGACCAACTACCCCCCGGCCGTAAACCTATCCAAACCCAATGGGTCAAAAGCCGGGCTAAGGCCCAGGTCTATAAGCTGATGGAGGAAAAAATCAAGGAAGGCCGCCAGGTCTACATCATTTGCCCCCTGGTGGAGGAATCGGAAAAGGTAGATCTGGCTTCAGCCACCGAACTGGCCCAAGAACTCCAGCACAAGATCTTCACCCGGTATCGGGTGGGTCTTCTTCATGGGCGGATGAAAAACGAGGAGAAGGATGAAGTGATGACCGCCTTCCGCAACGGCGAGGTTCTTATCTTGGTTTCTACCACCGTGGTAGAGGTGGGGGTCAATGTGCCTAATGCTACTGTAATGGTGATAAAGGATGCCGAACGGTTTGGGTTGGCGCAGTTGCACCAGCTCAGAGGCCGGGTAGGTAGGGGGGAGCATCAATCTTATTGTGTGCTCATGGCCGACCCCGGTACGGATGAGGGACGGGCCAGGATGGAGATTATGGTTTCCAGTAACGATGGGTTTATGATTGCGGAGGAGGATCTAAGACTGCGCGGCCCGGGAGAGTTTTTTGGTACCCGACAGTCGGGTTTGCCCGATTTGAAGATAGCCAATATCCTGCGGGATGTGGAGGTTTTAGAGGCGGCCCGGGAAGAGGCTTTTACGATAATTAGGGAAGATTACGAGTTGGGAGGTGGGGATTATAAGCTGTTAAAAGAGAAGTTAAGAAAGAAATTTAGAAAAAATTGGCTACTCACAACATAAATTTAGAGGAAATAGGTGGATTTTGTCGAATACTAATTGTAGAAATATTTTTTGGGGGGGACAACATGGATTTATTTCTAGTTATTGGGGTCGTTGTAGGGATATTAGCTGTAGTTATCGGTATGATGGTAAAGGGTGCAAATGTTTTAGCCTTATTAAACCCCGCAGCAGCAATAATAATTTTTGTTGGTACTGCTGCTGCCGTTATGAACTCTTTTCCAAAAAAGGAATTTCTTAATATACCTAAAATCCTTGGGGCTCTTTTTAAAGAAAATCCAACAGAAGACCCGACAGCAATTATAAGGCAAATGGTAGATATGGCACAAACAGCTCGCAGAGAAGGGCTACTATCCCTGGAACAAACCGCCCAAACTCTGGAAAATCAATTTATGAAAAAAGGTTTGGGTATGGTTGTAGACGGTATAGAACAAGAATATGTAAGAGACGCCCTGAACATTGAGATTGAAATTACGGAAGAAAGGCACCGGGCAGGTGCTGCTATTTTCTCAGCAGCAGGTGCTTCAGCACCAACTCTTGGAGTATTAGGTGCTGTTATCGGTTTGATTGGCGCCCTAGGAAATTTAAGTGATACTGAAAAACTTGGAGGTTCGATAGCGGCAGCGTTTGTGGCAACCCTTTATGGTATTTTTCTCGGATATGTAATTTGTCATCCTTTTGCCACAAGATTGAAAAGAAAATCCCATGAAGAAATTAGTAAAATGCGTATTATTGTTGAAGGTCTTTTAGCTATTCAGGCCGGAGAAAATCCAACTAATATTGAGATGAAGCTTACAGGTATGTTGGAGCCAAAAGATAGAAAAAAACTTGAACAAGCATAAATAAGGAGAATAAGGATGTCTAAGAAAAAACAACATCATGAAGAACACGTTGATGAAACATGGCTTATTCCTTATGCCGATATACTAACCCTTCTGTTAGCCCTTTTCATTGTTATGTTTTCCATTAGCCAGGTGGATAAGCAAAAAATTGCAAGGCTTAGCGAGCAATTTAATATTATTTTCTCCGGTGGAACTGGAGTAATAGAAAAATATGATGGTACAATTATTCCTATCCAGACACCTACCATGTCAAATACAAATGGTTCAATTGAAGATAGGAAAATGAAGGAAGTTAAAAAAGCACTTGATGCGGAAATTGAAAAGAAAGGGTACTCTGATAAGATTAAAGTTATTCTCAATAGGGAAGGTCTTGAGATTTCAATACAGGATGTTGTGCTTTTTAAATCGGGTGAGGCAGAAATATTAAATGAAGCCACTCCGCTGCTTGAAAAGATCTCTACGATGCTGAATAATTTGGACAATGATATAAAAATTTTAGGACACACTGATAATGTACCCATTCATACTCCTAAGTTTCGTTCCAACTGGGATTTAAGCGCTATGCGCGCCATCAATGTAATGAATTTTATGGTTAACAAAGGTAATCTTCGCTCTGATAAATTCTCCATCCAAGCCCATGGTGAATATATGCCTAAATTTAGTAATTCTACGGAGGAAGGGCGGACAAAAAACAGACGAGTAGAGATTCTATTAGTCCGTAAGTATCCGTTAGAAGCTAAAGAAATAATACAAGCTAACGGGAATTAGGCATTTTCTGATACGAAAACTAAGAATATACATATTTAGAAAGATATTCTGAAAACCACGCTGTATGTAAATCTTCGTTGAATTAATCACATATATTTTCCATACATAAAAAAAACGCCATTTCACAAACTAACTTTGGTACGTACAATTAAAGGAGGTTTTGTCATGGCCAGAAATGGTGGGGTCATGTCGGATGCTTTGAAGGAACGTCTAGCTGAAGAGTTGGGTGTTGCTGATATTGTACGAAGCCAGGGTTGGGGTGGGGTGCCTTCCCAACAGTGCGGAAACCTGGTGAAGATGGCCATCCAAATTGCGGAAAAAAATCTTGTTGACTCCCAGCCTCGATAGCCTGTCAACTCCATAAATGCGTACCTGCCAGGGGTGTATAACCCCTGGTATTCCATTTTTGGCTGGGAGATGGTTTTAGACCCATAGTTTAACCGGTATAGAGGGCCGCCTCCTTCCTAATACTAAGGATACCAAGTAAAAGGGAGGTGATGAAGATGGCCAACAAACGTCGTAATGCTCAAGATTTCCCACTGAACCCGGCTCTGGAAAGGTTCCAGTTCGAGGTGGCCCAGGAAATCGGAATTGATACAACTAAAATTCCTAATAAAAATGCCGATGCCCTAACCAAAACCGATCAAGGCAACGGAAAAAGGAATCAAGATCAAAAAAAGCCAAAACCTTGACAATGACACCAGATACTTCTAGTATAGAAGGTCTGAACTAAGCCATACTAAGAATACAACAGCAAAAGGAGGTGACACCAAATGGGCACAGGTCAAAGAACCGGAAATCAAATTTTAGTGCAAAACGCCCGGCAGGCCTTGGATCAATTCAAGTATGAAGTGGCTCAAGAAGTCGGTATTGCCAACCAAATTCAAGGGGGCTACTGGGGTAACCTCTCATCCAGAGATTGTGGCGCCGTTGGTGGCGGTATGGTAAGAAAAATGATTCAACTGGCCGAGCAGCAACTGGCTGGACGTACCCCGACTCCCTAAATAATTCCCTTTCCTGATCCCAGACTCCAGAATCATCTCCGTGGTTGTAACTATCCAAAATTGACGTAAAAGGAGTGATTAAAAGTGGGTGCTGGACAAAAAAGCAACAAAATTCTGGTGCAAAATGCCCGGAATGCCATGGATCAGTTCAAATATGAAGTAGCCCGTGAAGTTGGTATTGCCAACCAAATCCAAGGCGGTTACTGGGGTAACCTTTCTTCTCGGGATTGCGGTGCTGTCGGTGGTGGTATGGTCAGAAAAATGATTCAGCTGGCCGAACAGCAACTGGCTGGAACTACAGGTGGTACCACTCCTAATGCCTAGTTGAAAGTTCTTAGTGTCGAAAATATCAGGCGGAGAAATTTCTCCGCCTGTTAATTTTATTGCAGATAAAGCATGCATTCTTCCGGGCCGATTCCCGGATGCAAAGCCTGACTTAGACCGGCGGCAATTATTTCCGAGGTATTTTCAATAAGTTCATCAATTTCTTTCGGTGTAACCATCAGGTTGCCTGAAAAGGGAGCCATGATATTACTAATAATCCCTTGGACAGCCTGGGGGTTTAACCCTTTGTAAATTTGGTATAAGGTTGGGCTCGTTTGTAATTCGTTGACCAGACCTTCCACCACCGCATTAGCGATTACACCGGCGTGGACTACCGTGGGAACACCGATGGCGTAAACGGGAACTCCCATGGTTTCGATGTTAATCCCGGTTCGGCGGTTACCTACACCCGAACCGGGGTTAATACCGGTAGTAGAGATTTGGATGGTGGAACAGATTCTTTCCACATTGGTGGCGGCCAAAGCATCAATAGCTATAACCAGGTCCGGTTTAACCCGATCAACCACGCCTTTGATGATTTCAGCTGTTTCAATACCGGTAATCCCTAAGACACCAGGGGCTAATGCACAGACTGAGCGAAGACCTCCTTTTAGTTCTTCGGGGGCATATTTGTGAATATGACGGGTTACCATGGTATGATCAATAACCGTTGGCCCCAAAGCGTCAGGGGTAGCGTTCCAATTTCCCAAACCTACCAGCAGAATGGTAGTATGTTCCTTGAGATGCAGAATTTCAACCAGTTTTTTAGCTAAAATCTGGCTGACCGCCCGCTGTAGATCTTTGTTATTTCGCCTTATTCCAGGGGCGTCGATGGTGATATAACTGCCCATGGGTTTACCTATAATTTTCTCTGCTTCCGGGGTAACCACTGTTACAGTAGTTACCGTTGCATTTTCAAATCTTTCTTCATCCTTTCGAACACCCGGGATTTCAGCCCCTGTTTCTCCACGAATGATTTCATGGGCCTCTAAAGCTATGTCCAGAGTTATTCCGAGGTTACTAAACAATTCACTCTTACTCAATTTTACCCACCCCTGTCAAATCTTTCGTGGATTAAGTTGTCCGGTTTTGCCAGGATTTATTCAAAGGGTGGTTAATTTTGCAATACATAGGGCTTGGTGGAGTGGTTATTCTAGACAATAAAGGGGGGCATGGAGATGGATACTGCTTTAAGGATCATATTCAGAACCCTGATTATTTACTTTACCGTGTTAATTCTGATGCGTATTATGGGCAAGAGGGAAATAGGCCAGATTTCCACTTTTGATTTCGTGGTAGCCGTAATTATCGCCGAACTGGCGGCTTTACCCATGGAACAAGATCATAAGCCCTTATGGGAAGGTTTGCTGCCTATTTTTGTAGTGGTGGCCTCAGAAATGGTTTTAGCGTATATCGCTCTAAAAAGTTTAACTTTTCGTTATCTAATGGATGGTCGACCTTCCATTGTTATTCAAAATGGCAGAATCGATGATAAGGAGATGGCCAAAAACCGCTATAATATTAACGATCTTCTGGCCCAGCTGAGAGAAAAAGGGGTAGCTAATATTAATGACGTGGAATTTGCTATTCTGGAGTCCTCAGGTAAGTTGAGCATCATCTTCAAATCCCAGAAACGGCCGGTTACTCCTGAAGACTTGGGGATTTCCACACTTTATGAAGGGTTATCTGTACCTTTAATTATTGAGGGACAGGTAATTACGGAGAATTTGGACAGAGTCAATTTAAACCGGGAATGGTTAATGGAAGAAATCAAGAGCAAGGGGTACCAAAATATCAAAGAAGTTTTTTACGCCAGCCTGGATTCGGTTGGTAAACTCTTTGTCAGTAAAAAGATTACCTAAAATATTAAATTGTTTGTATATAATCTTGTTATCACGGTCATAATACTTAGCGAGGAAACCAGAAAACTCCCCCATGAGCTCTTTCTCCGGTTTCTCCTCTCCCCCGATGCTGGAGGTTTACCTCCGGCATCATTTTTTTGTAAGGTGGCTAGAAAAAATGGACACATGGATTATCTGGTTAGTTAGGGAATATGGAAATTATACCATTCCGGGGGCTATTTTTGCCTTGTTAATTATTTTCGGTTATCAAGCATATAAAAGAAGAGTATAAAAACTTTCGATTTTTGGGGGAGTTTATGGTATAATTGTTTTATTATTCTTAACTTTTTGAGGAAGGGATTTAATGCGTGTTATTACCGGGCGGGCCAAAGGTCGGCAACTTAAGGCCCCAAAAGGGATGAATACCCGGCCAACCTCTGACCGGGTGAAAGAAGCTTTGTTCAATGTCCTAGGCGGCAAAGTGGAAAACGCTCGTTTCCTCGATTTGTTTGCAGGGTCAGGTAATGTGGGGATAGAGGCCTTAAGCCGCGGGGCTATAGAGGTGTTTTTCGTGGAGAATAATCTCAAGGCCCTAAAGGTCATTAAGGAAAATCTTGAACTAACGGGATTTCAACGTCAATCCCAGATTATCAGTAACGACGTAATCAAGGCGCTGGATGCTCTGGGCCGCCAGCAAGCTCAGTTTGATTTGGTTTTCGTGGATCCACCTTACCTCAAAGGGTACGAACAAGGGGTTCTTGACAAGATTAACCATTACAGGTTGTTGGCTGAAGGGGGTATCCTAGTTATCGAAAGCAGCAAACGGGATCAACTTCCTGACGAAGTCGGAGAGATTGAACATTACAGGTCACAGCATTATGGTGATACCTGTCTATCATACTACCAAATAAAATCTAGCAATGAAATAACGGAAGGAGAAGACTAATGAAAATTGCTGTCTATCCAGGGAGTTTTGACCCGATTACCAACGGGCATCTGGATATCATCGACCGATCAGCTAGACTTTTTGACAAAGTTATAGTGGCGGCGTCAGTTAATGCCGGAAAGAATCCCCTTTTCACTATGGAAGAAAGGGTAGAGCTAATAAAAAAAGTTAGCAGTCAATATCCCAATGTGGAAGTGGATTGCTTCGACGGTTTGACCGTTGGGTATGTGGCTTCCAAGGGGGCACAGATAATTATCCGAGGCCTGCGGGCTATCTCTGATTTTGATAACGAGTTTAAAATGGCTATGACTAACAAAAAGCTACAACCAGATGTGGAAACCATGTTCATGATGTCCAAGGCCCATTATTCCTTCTTAAGTTCCAGTTTGGTTAAAGAAGTCGCCTGTTACGGCGGATGTATCAAGGAATTCGTACCCGAATTAGTGCAACAAGCACTGCGGGAAAAATATAAAAGATAGCTGTCAGCTGTCAGCCGTCAGTCGTCAGCACTAGGCTGGTCTTAGGGGTCTTTAGCTGATAGCTGACAGCTGATAGCTAAATTGGGGGGGGTAAATATGGAATTATTGAATGTGTTAAATGATTTGGAAGAGCTTGTAGAGGAAGCCACCAAGATTCCCATGACCAATAAGGTGGTTATTGATGCTGATGACTTGTTGGATTATGTGGACCGCATTCGTTCGGTATTACCCGAAGAAATTAAACAGGCCAAATGGATAGTCAATGAGCATCAGAAAATTATTGATGATGCTGAAATTGAGGCTAAACGAATAGTGGAAGAGGGTCAGAATCAGGTAAGTAAGATTGCCGAGGAGACCGAGGTGGTCAAACAAGCCCAGGCCCATGCCGAGGATATTATCAACCAGGCCAAGCAGGTGGCCAATGAGATTCGCAACGGGGCTAATGAATATGCTGACGATTTGCTGGAAAGTCTCCAGAAGACCTTGGAAAAAACTTTAGGTGAGGTCGCCAGAGGGCGGGATGAGTTAAGCTCCACCAAAAAGAAGTAAGAATTAAAAAGGTAGAGTGATTTTTCCACAGGGGTGGAAAAATATACTTCTTGTAGTAGAGTTAAAAGCTGCGAAAACTTAAAAAGTTTTGGCAGCTTTTAACTTTTTAAGCGCCAGGCAATTATTCGCATGGCTCGGCTTAATTGATATAAAACCCCTATTAGAAGGAGCCCCAATATACTCAGGATCAGGAGCCAGGTATAAAATTTCAGTTGGGCCAGCCAACCTGGGATTTCCATGGCTTGGTGAAAAGGTTGCAAAGCGGGGATGGTTAAGTTTTTAAACAGGGGGTTTTCAGGGTGAAATAATAGGAAGGTATAAACGACGCTCAATGCCCCCTGGCCCAAGCGGCAAAGGAGATAGGGACCCATACGCAGGTCTGTGCCGCTGATCATGCTGGCCGCTTGGGCGTGGACGCTGATACCGCTCCAGGCCAGGATGATATTGATGGCCATAATCTTCTGAATTGTGGGGGCTGCTGTTTCGGTAACCGCCTTACTGCCTAAAGTGATTTCGAAAAACCCTTTAGCCAGGGCCGGGAAAAGTTCTTGGTGAAAGCCCAGGGGAATGAGAATAATGCTCAATAAATCAGCCAGCAGATTCAGGATGCCGAGACTTTCCATAATCTTGATCACCACAGAAAACAAGATGACAAAGCCGCCGATGGCAAGGAGGTTGAACATGGATTTTTTTACGGCATCACTGAGGATCTGTCCGAAGGGTCGGGTGTCTTTTTGCTGGGCCTGGGCCAATTCCCGGCAGGCCAGGGCCAGGAGGCTGCCTTTGGGGGCAGTTTCGGGGAGTCTTTCGGGATCCCAGGGGTGGAGGAAACGGAAGAGGAGCCCCATGGTCAGGTTGGCCGCATAGTGGGCCAGGGCAATGATGATGCCCAGGTGAGGGGCCTTAAGCATGCCCACAGCGATGGCGCTGAGCATAAAAAGAGGAGAGGCGTTGTTAGTAAAAGCCATCAACCGTTCCCCTTCTAAGCGGGTACATAGTTTCTCCCGCCGAAGCTGGGCTGTAACCATGGAACCAATGGGAAAACCTGAAGTATAGCCGATGGTCATC
>JAJZSN010000150.1 GCA_021849745.1 Bacillota bacterium
TCGTGCCAATGACTACCATTTCATATAATATAATCAGGAATAATGTGGTCACCAGGGATTATAGGATAGAATTTCTTTCGTTACGAGAAGTGCCTTTGAATCTGGGCCGGTTAATCGGGATAGGACTGTTAGTGTTATTTATTAATGAGAATTGGTCTGTTCTCTGGTTACTGTGGGGGCTGGGTTTAAGTCAGATACCCATTGCGGTGGTATTAAAGCCATTGAAGTTGTAACATTATAGGTTTGGTAATTCCCTAGTAATCAGTAGGTCCGAAAGCAGGGGGAGGGGAAAAAGTCACAGCTGTAACAAGCCCACCTAGTTGGCCCGGTATCTTCCCGGTTGGAAGCTCGTAACTGTTTGCTCCATCATCCCCTGTAAATTGGACTCCGGATTTCTCATCCACAATAATCCCTATATTAAAGAAACTTTCAAAAAGTTTCACCGGGCCACTTATGGAAAAGCCCAAACCTCCTACTGGGCCCACCATAAACCCAGCAGTCTCAAAGATGTTCCTGGCCTGGTCGACAACTTCCTTACTAGGCAGGTAATCTTCGAAGTTCTCCGAGGTGATAGCTGTATAACCCGCGGGTTTTTTCCCTGTGTGGGATATCAAGTTAACCTGGGCCGAGATTACTGCTTCTTTATCCATACCCATTACCCCCAGTATATCTGTTATTCCGGTACCGCAATGGCTAAATAATGCTCTCCGTTGGTAACCATAAGTCTACTTGTAACAAGGGAATCGAGGAAATCCAGCACCCCTTTTTCGGAAATGCCCTTATTGTTGAACTTTTTCCGCAGGAAGGAAGTTACCTGGCCTGGAGTTTGAATTTGGTCGCAGAATAAGTAAGCTTCCTTTTCCGTCGGCTGAAGGGTGATTTCATGAAGGGAGTTCTTAATTCGGGAATCTTTCAATATAAGACCGCCATTTTCACCCTCTTTATATGATAGTTTACCATAGGGAGGGTTGTTACGCCATTGGTCTATAAAGTTGATTACATCCATGACGTAAGTTTTGGGATCGATGCCGGAAGAATAGTCAAAATCAAAACTATAAGCTATATTTCTAACCTGCTCATCATGGAAGGGATAAATATAAAAATAGGACTTAATTGGCCTAATATTGGTTAATCCATATTCCTCAGCTTTGCAAAAATAAGGGCTAAAACGGTCTAGCCTTACAGGTCCGCAGGAAGCTGGGGGTTGTAAGAAATTAATGGCCTCCAAGATATCTAGAATGGCTTGATAATCGCCGGGTTTTTCCCCTGGAAAGCCATAAAGCAGATTCCAATCAACATAGAGCCCTTTTTCATAGCACCATTTTAGTAGTTGAATGTTTTTCAGGGCCGTGGTGCCCTTACCCATTATACGAAGTATATTGTCGGAAAGACTTTCTATCCCCGGCTGGACCCGGAATACACCGGCCTTGCTGAGAAGAGCCACCTGTTCCTTAGTTAGGTTGGCCTTAATTTCATAGAATATGTTAATATCCTTGTTCGATTCAGCAAGTTGAGGTAACATTTCTGTAAAGTACTTCATGTCCATGATATTATCTACCGCTTCAACGAGGTCAATATTCCACTGATCAACCAGAGAATTTAGTTCCATCAAGGCTCGACTGGGACTTTTGCTACGATACATAAGTTTATTCCCGTTTAGTCCACAGAAAAGACATCGAGACTTGGCACCCCACCAGCAACCCCGGGAGGTTTCCATCAATAGGATGGGGGTGACTTCTGAGGATAAGTAACTATGGGCTAGAGCGGCAAAATAATCCGAGAAGTCAGGGAGGGGTAGGGTATCCAGGTTTTCCATCGTTTCCGGAGGGCCGGAGAGGAGGGAGCGGCCCTCATGGCGATAAATAATTCCCAATATATCGTCATCAGGCCGTAGTGGGTCATTGGCAAAAACTCTTTTCACCAGCTTAGGAAAAGAAATCTCAGCCTCTCCGGAACAGGCATAATCCACGAAGGGGAAACAGCTATGAAGTCCTTGGCCCATGACCTCTTCCCAATTGGCTCCACCGAAAACAATGGTAATACCGGGATATTTCTCTTTCAACCTTTTGGCCAGGGCCAGGGAAGCTAGATTTTGCTCAAAGGTGGAGGTAAAGCCAACAAGGTCATAATCCTGCCAAGGAACTGCTTCCATACAGTAATTCAGGAAGTTCTCAACATGATTGCGGATAAAGAATAATGAATTAATTACCTCTTGGTCCAGATTCCAGCTATTGATAAGAATTTCATTGACATATTCATCATCCTGGGCATGATTTTCACCATATAGAGCCTGGGCAAAGGTCCAATCCCCAGCGAAGGCGGTGTAGGGCAGGTCTGAACAAATCAGGTTATAGAGCTTATGTCCTATCATTTCCGCAAAGGGAAAGGATAGGTACCGGATGTGGCACCTGATACCCTCTTGTTCCAATATAGGTTTAAGCAGGCTTATGCCCAGAGAGGGCCGTTCCAAGGCCCCGTAAGGCATGCTGACCAGTAATACTTTTTTCATAGTTCCACCGCCAAGTTTTATTAAAGCTGCCGTAGAGAATCCACGGCAGCTTTGCTTATAATCTAACTTAAATCTTCAGAGTCCAATTGGTCATCAATTATCATCTGCTCTAAGGCTTCCACATCTTCCGAGGTAAGGGCTTGGTTACCTTCCACCGGGGTGTTCTGCAGTGGGCCTGGGTCAATGGGCTTAATGATAGGTTTTACAGGTTCGATGGGCTTATTAATTGGTTTAACGATAGGTTTGATAATCGGTTCAATAGGCTTAGTTATTGGGTCGATGGGTTTGACAATAGGTTTAACCACACTATTAAGTTTGGCCAACAAGACTGCTTTGTGAGCATCTGCCAAGCCGTGACCTGTAGCCAGATCAGGGCCGACAGCGGCAGGATGGCCGACGGTAATCCCAGCGGTGGGAATAGGGCTGGCATTACCGGTGGTCACATCCCGGGCCGTTTTCTTCATAATCTCCTTGATCTTAGCCGGGGTAATTGTGGGGCTGGCCTGCTTCATTAGGGCCGCCACCCCTGCTAGTTGCGGAGCTGCCGCCGATGTACCGCTGAAAGCGGCCCAACCATCGTTGTTGGCTGTTTCATCACCATTGGGATGAGTTCCTCCTGCGTTGCCCACGTCTATCTGGTCTCCTGGTTCAACAGGAAGCATGATGTAGGCGGCCTTAGGTCTCATACCGACCAATCCGCAGACATCGGGTACATTGCGGCCCGGATAAATAGGGCTGGCAAAGCCGCTGGAGTAGTTGGAGGCCTGAAGATTTCCGTCAGCATCAATATATGTTCCTCCCGCTGAGATAACATCGGGATGCTGGCCGGGGAAACCGGCATGTCCATTACCGGCGGAGAAAATCACCACAATTCCGGCAGCTACAGCGGCGGCGATGGAAGCAGCCAGAGCCTGGTCGGCGGCGGTAAGGGGCCCGGCGGTGCTGCTGCCCCAACTACAGGTTATGATGTGGGGTTTAAGAGCTACCGCAGCGTCAAAAGCTCCTTTGGAATTAACAAAAGACATCTTCACGGGAAGAAGGGTAACATCTGGGGCAACGGCAAAGATATTGGCCGATTCCCCGGTGCCATGACCAGATTCGTCCTTCAGAGGATTAGAAGCACTTGGGCCTAAAACCACCGGGGAGACACGATAGCCCCTTTCCACAAAGAAGGGATGCTTGTACCAACCGGTGTCAACCATGGCTACCTTAATGTCCTTCCCGGTGACACCCCCGCGAT
>JAJZSN010000061.1 GCA_021849745.1 Bacillota bacterium
CGAAAAGGGTGGAGCTTCACGTCCACACCAAGATGAGTTCCATGGACGGCCTCGCCTCAGCCGGGGAGTTGATTAAGAGGGCGGCCCAGTGGGGCCATAAGGCTATTGCCATCACCGACCATGGGGTGGTTCAGGCTTTCCCGGAGGCCGATGAAGCCGGGCAAAAGCATAAAATCAAGGTAATCTACGGCGTTGAGGGTTATCTGGTGGATGACGGCATCCCTATTGTGGTCAACCCGGCGGCTGTGGAGTTGGCACGGGGTGAATACATAGTCTTCGACTTAGAAACTACCGGCTTTTCTCCCAATGTCAACGAAATCATTGAAATCGGGGCGGTGAAGGTCCTTGACGGAACAGTCACCCAGCGGTTCAGCTCCTTTGTCAAACCGGAACACCCTATCCCCTATGAAATTACTCAACTGACGGGTATAACCCAGGATATGGTAGCGGAAGCCCCTCCCATCTCGGAGGTTTTGCCCCGGTTCATGGAATTTGCAGGGGACGGGGTGCTGGTAGCCCATAACGCCTTTTTTGACACCGGATTCTTGCGGGTCAAGCTGTCCCAATACCTGGGCCGCTCCTTGGATAACCCCATCCTGGACACCCTGGGACTGGCCCGGGCCTTATTACCCAACTTAAAAAACCACAAACTTAAAACCGTAACCAGCGAATTTGAGATTACACTGGAAAACCATCACCGGGCCGTGGACGATGCCGAAGCCACCACCCAGGTATTCCTTAAACTCTTGAACTTATGTCAAGAACAGAATATCACCTCCTTAGAGCAGGTCAATACCCTGACCAAAAACATCAACCTAGACCAACTCAAGTCTTACCACATCATCATCCTGGTACAGAACCAGATTGGCCTGATGAACCTCTATCGCCTCATCACCAAATCCCACCTGGAATATTATCACCGTCACCCACGGATTCCCAAAAGCCAACTAACCAAACACCGGGAAGGTTTAATCATCGGCTCCGCCTGTGAAGCAGGTCAGCTTATCCGTAGTTATTTGGACGGGGCGAGCCTGGAAAAACTGGAGGAAATAGCCGGGTTCTATGATTACCTGGAAATCCAGCCCTTGGGTAATAACAAGTTTATGTTAAAGGAAGGCAGCGCCCGTTCCTGGGAGGATTTAAAGAAAATCAACCAGACCATGGTGGAATTAGGGGAAGCCCTTAACATACCCGTAGTGGCCACCGGGGATGTCCATTTCCTCGACCCGGAGGACGAGGTCTACCGGCGCATTCTCATGGCCGGCAAAGGTTTTGACGATGCCGACGACCAAGCTCCGCTGTATTTCAGAACCACTGAAGAGATGTTGGAGGAGTTTTCCTACCTGGGAGAGACCAAGGCCCAGGAAGTGGTGATAACCAACCCCGGACTCATTGCCGACCGCACCGAAGTACTCAAACCCATGCCGGACGACTTTTATCCGCCTAAAATTGACGGAGCGGAAGACCAGATCAGGGACATGACCTATGAGACCGCCTGGCAGATTTACGGCAAGCCTTTGCCGGAGATAGTGCAGAAACGGGTGGATAAAGAACTTAATTCCATCATCAATAACGGGTTTTCAGTACTCTACCTGATAGCCCATAAACTGGTTAAGAAATCCAATGACGACGGTTACCTGGTAGGTTCCCGGGGTTCGGTAGGTTCTTCCTTCGTGGCCACCATGACCAGGATTACCGAAGTTAACCCCTTGCCGCCCCATTATATATGCCCCAACTGTAAGCACAACGAGTTTATCATGGACGGCAGCTACGGTTCCGGGGCCGACCTGCCCGATAAGGACTGCCCGGCCTGTGGCAGCAGATACAAAAAGGACGGCCATGACATACCCTTTGAGGTTTTCTTAGGCTTTGAAGGGGATAAGGTTCCCGATATCGACCTTAACTTCTCCGGGGAATATCAACCCAGGGCCCACAAATACACCGAGGAACTCTTCGGGGAAGGCTACGTATTCCGGGCCGGCACCACCGGCACCATTGCGGAGAAGACCGCTTTCGGCTTTGTGAAAAACTACCTGGATGAACGGAATACAGTTAAGCGCAGTGCGGAAATGAACCGCCTGGTTCAAGGCTGCACCGGGGTCAAACGCACCACCGGCCAGCACCCTGGCGGAGTCATGGTGGTACCCCGGGATATGGATGTCCACGAATTTACGCCCCTGCAGCACCCGGCAGATGACAAAAAATCCGGTATCATCACCACCCATTTTGATTATCACTCCATCTCCGGCCGGATTGTCAAACTGGATATTCTGGGTCACGACGATCCTACCGCCATTAAAATGCTGGAGGATCTCACCGGTGTCGATGCCAAAACCATTCCCCTGGACGAACCGGAAGTGTTGAAACTCTTCTCCGGTACCGAATCCCTGGGAATAACCCCCGAACAGATCCGTTCCCAGATGGGTACCTACGGTATCCCCGAATTTGGCACCAAGTTTGTCCGCCAGATGCTGGAGGACACTAAGCCTACTACTTTTTCAGAACTGGTGCGCATCTCCGGTTTTTCCCACGGGACCGATGTCTGGCTCAACAATGCCCAAGACCTCATCCGCTCCGGCACCTGTAGGTTATCGGAAGCCATTTCCACCCGGGATGACATTATGGTTTATCTTATTTACCAGGGACTGGAGCCAGGCCGGGCCTTTAAGATCATGGAAGGAGTACGGAAAGGTAAAGGAGTAAAACCCGATGACGAAGAAGAGATGCTGAAACACGATACACCCCAGTGGTATATCGAATCTTGTAAGAAGATTAAGTACATGTTCCCTAAAGCTCACGCCGTGGCCTATGTGATGATGGCATTCCGCATCGCTTACTTTAAGGTTTATTATCCTGATGCCTTCTATGCCACCTATTTCTCGGTGCGGGCCGACGAGTTCGATGCCGACCTCATCTGCCAGGGCCCCGAAGCTGTAACCATGATGATGGACGAAATCGAGGCCAAGGGCAACCAAGCCAGCCAGAAGGAGAAGAATCTCCTGACCATCCTGGAATTGGCATTGGAGATGTATATGCGGGGCATCAAAATGGCCCGGGTGGATTTGAACCAATCCCATGCCACCAGATTTCAAATCCTCCAGCAAGGCCTGCTGCTCCCCTCCCTGGTGTCCCTCCAGGGCCTGGGCGAGAATGCCGCCAAGAATATGGTGGCGGCCCGGGAAGAAGGACCCTTTAGTTCCATCGAAGACCTCCGGGTTAGAGCCAGGATTAGTAAAACGGTGATTGAGATGCTGGAAAAACACGGTTGCCTAAAAGGACTATCCGCAACAGACCAAATGGAACTATTTTAGTGTAACTTGACATATATAGCCCTCCATCGGATTAAGATTAATTCGATGGAGGGCTATATTATTTTAAGTTTTGCTAAGGACCACCTTCTTTAAACGGTATTAACCGACAATAAAGGATATGGAAATAAATAAATAAATATGGTATAATTTGACTATAATACCGCATAACGCCAAAGGAAAGTGAGGGTCTTTAATTAATTACCCAAAGGGAAGGTGAAGGAATTTAGACTCTAATTAGGCCAGGAAAGGAGGAAGATGTTTTGAAAAAAACAAGGTTAATGCTGGTTGACGACCATCTAATTATCCGTGCCGGCCTGAAAGCCTTCATTGAGGGTCAAGATGACCTGGAGGTTATTGCTGAGGCTGATACTGCCAAAACTGCTATCGAATTTTATGAATCGTCTCTCCCTGATGTTGTCTTGATGGATGTTCAATTACCTGGCGACAGCGGTATAGACGCATGTAGGGAAATTTGTCGTCGGCATCCGGAAGCCAAAGTAATAATGTTATCATGTTTTACCGATGATAATTTAATTGTTTCTTCTATTATGGCCGGCGCCAAGGGTTATATTTCTAAAGTTATTGGGAGCGTAGAACTTATCAAGGCAATTCATACTGTTAATAATGGGGGTTCGTCCCTTGAGCCTGATGTCACCATCAAAGTAATTACCCAAATGAGAGAGTTAAATAAATATCAGGAAGAGGAGGCTATTCTAAGTTTTCAAGAAAAACAGATTATCACCTTGATAGCCGAAGGCAAGACAAATAGGCAAATTGCTTCTGAACTATGCTTAAGCGATAAAACCGTAAAAAATTATGTAAGCAGTATTTTGAGTAAACTCGGTTTGAATAACCGGGCTGAGGCGGCCGCCTATGCCGTGCGTTTGAACTATATAAAGAATAACTTTGCCTCTGAATTGGCCAATTAAGTAGGAGAGTGGTGGCCATGGTTTCAGGGATTTTTAATCAGGCGTTAAGAATAGAGAAATTGATTAATTACGCTAGGGTTGCGTATCTGGCTTTAGGCATTGGCATCCTTATAGTAAATTTTAAGGGTCAAGTATCTCTAGAGGTCATAATATTCGTAGCTCTAAGTATAGGTTCTTTAATGATTTTAGCAGTCAACAGAGAACCCTCCCTTACTCCTACCGGTTGGGACTATTTAGCTATTGTGACCGATATTTTTATTATCACCTATTTGATAAATGTAGTAGGTGAACACTCTTACCTTGGGATGCTTTATTTAATCCCCGTCAGCGGTTATGCCATGCGGTTTGGAAAAGGATTAGCCATGGCTATTTCAGCATTTGCCATTTTAGCTTTAATGCTTGTGGATTTTTGGCGGTTTGGGCAAATAACTCTTACCGGTATGGTTTGGGTAGGTTTTAGTACGGTTTTTTTTCTAATTGCTTGGCTTTGGGGAGAAATGGCCTCCAGCAGCAAGCGGGTCATTGATGAGATTTCCCAATTGGTCATAATTGATGAATTAACCGGTGCTTACAATATGAGGTTTTTTCGCCAACGGTTTTGTGCGGAGTTAAAATTGGCCCAGCGCAAGGGTTTTCAGGTGGCACTGTTAATGGTGGATATCGATCACTTTAAGAATTATAACGACTGTCAAGGACATCCAGCCGGTGACAGGCTGCTTTGGGAGTTTTGTCAGCTCATTAAGGGACATATCAGGGAGTGTGATATCTTAGTCCGTTGTGGCGGAGAGGAATTTGCCATTATATTGCCTGATACAGGAGGTGAGGGTGCCCTCAAAACAGCTGAAAGAATCAGAAAAAAGATTATGGACAACCCCTTTTACGGTAGGGAAAGCCAACCCGATGGGTGGGTTAGTGCTTCTATTGGAATTGCTGTATATCCTCAGCACGGTCAAGATATTATGACTTTGGTACAGAATGCCGATTATGCCCTCTATTACTCTAAACGCAAAAGGAATCAAGTGGAACTTTTCAAATTGGAGATGCAAGGACAATTCCAGAAACAGTCAACTTATAGGCAATTAGTGGGATGATCAGCGAAGGGTATTAATGGGAAGAAAGTCCTTTGTTAAACCTAGCAAATGTCTTTAACAAATCAACTCCTTTGGCACATTTCAAGTATGATAGCTTATGTTAGAATTAACATGGGCCATTAAAAAAGACGGAGTAAGCCTATGATTTTACAAAAGATAAAATCATTTGCACCTACATGCTATTTACATAGCAAGAGCCAATTAATTCATTTATATTTGTGCCTTCTTTCACAATCCCTTCCTGTTTCATCCCCCTTAGATGGAAGAGGGGTGGCAGACATTGAAGCCATTAGGATTTAAGCTTCGCACTACGGAAGGTAAACTTCAGTTATTTATACTAGTTTGCGGCCTCTTGGTTTTTATCGGGGTTATTTCTATTGGAATAAATAAAATCACGACCAACCCGCAATTTTGTTCCTTATGTCATGAAATGCAGCCAGAACATGTGACCTGGAGTTCTTCAGCCCATAACACCATAAGCTGCACTAGTTGTCACATTCCTCCGGGAACGGTTAATCTCGTAAAACATAAGGGTACTCTTATCCTACGCACGTACAAAAGTATTACCAAGACATATCTAACCCCTATTGAGTTATCAGAACCAATCAAAAACGAAGTTTGTATACAGTGTCATTCTAACTATCGTAGGGTAACACCGGGGGGGGATATTATTTTTCCTCATCAAAAACATGTGACAGAAAAATTGTTGTGTGTAGACTGTCATTCCGGGGTGGTTCACGGCAATATAGGTAAAAAGGGTTTTACTACTGCCACCGACTATACTACTTGGACCTTAGGGGTGGGCAGAGCCTATATGAAACCTCAGTTTACCCGTACAACCATGGAGATCTGTATGGAGTGTCATGAAGTAAAAGATATTCCGGTAACTTGTAATACCTGTCATAAAGAGCTGATTGAGCCTGCCACCCATAAAAATTCAGCCTGGTTACAACAGCACGGAATCGAGGCTCGAGAAAATTACCTGGCTTGTGATAAGTGTCATTCCAAGACGGGAACTTGGGTGAATTATACCTCAGACTCCAGTGTTAGGGGCTATATTCAGAAAAATACCTTCTGTTTAGAGTGTCATGCTAAAAACAAACCGCCTGGTCATACTGTTGATTGGCGAAATACACATGGCCCTAAGGCTAATAGCAATAAAGAAGGCTGTCTGGCTTGTCACCAAGAGAACCGAATTCCCGAATCCGCCAAAGGACTGGTGCCAAAATCCTCCTGCGCTAACTGCCACGGACAGCCCGTCCATCAGGGCTTAAAGGAATATAACAAACATCCTTTTCCTCTCAATGGAGAAGCCATTAGCAACAAATGTATAGTCTGTCACCCGGCAGATCGTTGCGGTAAATGTCATTATATAGGCCCGCCTAATAATTAGTAACTTTATTTTTTGGAAGGAGTGAATTTTATATGACAGAGTTTAACCAAGAAATTTCCACCCCAAAAACCGTTAACCCTTTGGTGGGTATAGTTATCATCCTAGTGTCCCTGCTGGTTTTTTCCGGAATTGGCATAGTAATTGGAAACCAATTTTTCTGGAACCAATACAATTATATTTCCAGGGCCGATGCAGTTCTAGCCCAGAACCTTGAAAAAGTAAAAGCCGATCCCAAGAATCCAAATAAGTTGGCTGATTTGGGTTGGGCCTATTTCCAGAAGCAAGATTACGAAAAAGCCATAGCTACTTATAAAGAAGCTTTAAAATACGATGATAATCATTTTACTGCCAAGGCCAACCTGGGACTTTCTTATCTGTCCCTTGAACAATACGAAAAGGCGGAAGATTATCTCAAGCAAGCCTTGAAAATTGTGCCTAAGTCTGATTTGGTTCACACCAATCTGGCAATAGTCTACATCAAAAAAGGTCAATATCAGCAAGCCAAACAAGAGCTGGATACGGCTTACCGGATTAACCCCGGTTCGGTGGATATCATTTATTACATGGGAGTAGCCAGTGAAAAATTAGGTGAACTAGATGAAGCCAAGAACCTTTATAAAGAAGCCCTCACTCTAGATCCTAAATTTGCTAAGGCTACTGAAGCTTTAAATAAGCTGGATCAACCAGGAAAAAGATAAAATTTGGAATCAGAAAGAGAGGTGAAGCCAGCTAATTAATGGCTGGCATTATTATGGAAATAGTTCAAAAAGGTTGGCCGATTAGTAGAATTAAGAAGTTTATATATCTTGGTTTTCTTTTAGTTGCCGCTATCTTCACCGTTTTATACATAGTAAAAACCAATCCCATTAATTATGTTAGTGACAAATTGCCTTTCACACTAGGTAATGAAAAACCACGCTTTCTCTTTTCTATTTATGGTTCGGGCATGAACGGGGGATTAAGCAAGCCTATGGATGTGACTTTCGTTAATGACCGGATTTACATCACAGATACCGGTAATAAACGGGTTCAAATTTTTGACCGGAGCGGTAACTCGGTTGGCTTATTCGGTAAAGCCGGTAATAAAGCAGGCGAGTTCAAGTTCCCATACGGCATTACCGGAGACAGTGAAGGTTTAATCTATGTATCCGATATGAGAAACGCCAATATTTCGGTTTTTGACAGAGCGGGCAGTTTTGTCAAGATTCTGGCTGATAACAAGCAACTCAACAAGCCAGGGGGTCTCTATATCTCCGAAAATAGGCTCTATGTGTCAGATATTGCTGAAAGCAAAGTTAAAGTCTTTGATCTTAACGGTAAAAAGTTATTGGAAATTGGTAAGGCCGGTAGGGGTAAAGAGGAGTTGAATTCTCCCAACAGTGTTTCTGTTGAAGGCAACCGGGTCTATATTTCCGATTCCGGTAACGATCGAGTTCAGGTATTCGATACAGAGGGCAAGTATATTAACACCTTGGGGTTTGAGAATAACAGCAAGACCAGTATGTTTGTCAACCCCCGGGGAATTGGGGTGTCTGGAGGCCGGGTCTTCGTAGCAAGTAAAGTTACCAGCTATGTGTTTGCCTTAGATCAGAATGGCCAGAAGATTTTTACCTTGGGCGGTATGGGACAGGAAGATGAGAATTTGGCCCTCCCCAACGGGATGTTCATAGATGAAGAGGGCCGGATTTATATTGTGGATTCCGCTAACCAGCGTCTGGTGGTGTATCAGAACTAAAATGTGGGTTTATTAAATAAGAGCATAAACTAGGGCTGGCTCTTATTTAATACTAAGCTTGGTTCTCAATACGGGGAGAGGGAGGAGGAAGTAGTGGCCTGTTGCTGACGGCGGTCAGGGGAAACCGCCCATGACAGCATAGGGTTGGAAGTACATAGGGAACCAGCTAAAAAAACTTAATAAAAGAAAGGAGATTGAAAGGATGAAACTAACCAGACTAAGTTTAATTCTCACCTTGTCACTGGCATTGGTAATGGCCATCTCCACTGCCGCTTTTGCCGCTCAAGCTATTGATAGCGGCCCTGTAAAAGGCGATGGCAGATCTGATTACGCAGCTACCCCTAAGAACACCACTACAACCTATCCCGGAGGTATCTACTTGGAATATGATGCTAACGGTGTAGCAAAAGACATCCACTCCAACTACCAGCGTAATACCGATGCCTGTGCTTCCTGTCACGCAACTCACACCGCCGTGGGCGCTTCCTTGCTCCAGTGGGCTAACGTGACCGACACCTGTAATGCCTGTCACGATGGAACTATTACTACTACTTACGATGTTGTTTATGGTGATTTTGCCAACGGAACGCGAACCTATGGAGGTTTATTCGGAGGAACCACCGAAGGACCTAACTCCCTGTCTAAACACAATGTAGGTGAGGTTAATATCGCCGCCGCTCCCGGTGGTAATAGCGCAGGAAAAGCTGATGGTTTTGGCAGTGAATGGGGCAAGTCCTTTGAGTGTAGTTCTTGTCACACTCCCCATGGTCAAGGAAGAAACTTCCGGATCCTACATCCTGATGTTAACGGTCTAGCCACTATTAATCGTGTAAAAGGTGAAACCCTAACAAGTCCTGATAATCTTGTATTCTCTAGTTTGAAGGCCCCCTGGCTCTACGGTCGTCCATATAACAGCAGCAATTTTAGCGACAGCACACATACCGCTGTTTATGTTAATGGTGTTAAACAATTAACTGGCTTTAGTATTGATTATAAGACCGGTAAAGTTACATTTACTTCTCCTCCTACCGGTACTGTAACTGCTTGGTATGTACCTTCTTTTAAAGTAACAGGTGATGTAGCTAATAAACTGACTGCTAACGAGAAAGTTACTTACAAGGAAGGCTTTAACGAATTCTGCGGTGCTTGCCACACTGATTATGCAGCTCTTACTCGTGGCGATGGTAAAAGACTTACCGGTGTTTATCAGGAAGCTTATCGTCACGCCTTTGGTTTTAATTATAGTTCCGGTCCTAACAAAAAAGGTCTGGTCTTCAGCAATAATGCCGCCAAGTCTATGACCAACGAATTTACCTGTATGACTTGCCACGTTGCCCACGGTGCTGACCAGACATGGTGGACAGATTGGAAGACCAAATCTGGTTGGGAAGGTATAGTAAGTGGTGAGAATGCCGGTTCTTCTGCCCTGAAGCGTCTGCCTAACATGGCTACCTGTGAATCTTGCCACGAAAAAGGTAAAGGCGACTATACTTATTAATCATAATATTGCTTATGACCAGGGGAGTCATATAGACTCCCCCTGGTTTTTTATTGATACCATATTTCTATTCTGTATCCGGCGCTTATGGTTTGCCCAGTCCCGTTGCTATTTTCTGTATTGAACACTTTGATGGTGGCCAGTCTGTTGCCTTTACTAAATTCAACCTTGAAGAATTGCGCTCCTGCCGCCGGTGCTCCTGATTTAAGGGTCCAGCCGTTGGCGGTAAGCTGTTGATTATAAAAATTCCAAATCTGACCGACGGTCACATCAGTCCGCCTGTTGGAAAGAATCATTTGACCATTCTCATAACCCACAGGGGTTAAGGGTTCCCCAGCAAAGATGGAAGCCTCAATGGGGGTGGTCCACTGGAAGCCGGTGTAAAGGTAGACATCTGCGGGGACTGTATCAGCAAGGTTTAGATTATGGCCTTGTCTATGACAACCGGCACAACTTAAGCTATTGGTTTCGATGGTTCGTTTTACCGCCGGGAGGGCGCTTTCATGACAGGTGGCACATTTATAGTTTTTGCCGGCCGTGGTGGAATTACTTAAATGTTCCTGGGTTAGGGTAGGTTTATGACAGGTCTGGCATTTGCTGTCCAAGCCGCCGGTGTGGACGGCTTCATGGTTAGCTTGGGTGTGACAGGCGGAACAGTCTCTGTTTTTGGCATATACCGCTTGTTGTACCGTGGGATTGCTGGATTTATGACAGGAACTGCAGTCAAGCTTTATGCCTTCAGTGGTTACTCTGTTATGTTCCCTAGTAAGGTAAGTAGAATGGCACTTACTACATTCTCCTTTATTAACTTGATGGGAAGCCATGATATCGTGGGAAATTATATTCCCTGGGGAGGGGTTCAGGGGCATTATGCTTGTATTCACCTGGCGTTTAACAACTTGGTCAGAAGCCAACCCCCCATAAAGACCAGGTGTTGGGGAGTGACAGAAGGTGCAATCTTTATCAGCTTGAAAATTAGCATCGCTGACCCGGGGTTGAGACCAAGGATCCCCGTCATGACAATAGCCGCAAAACTGGGGTTCATAAGGTCTGTGGCAATGTCCGCAACTTCCGCCGCTTCCTGCTAAACCTTGATCAGGGCCCAACCTATGAGGATATTTCTTATTTTGGTTCAAGGTATGACAGGTTCCACAGGCCTGAGCATTAGTGGCCATTTCTCCTTTGGTATTAATATAAAATTTCCAAGTGGCCGAAGCGTTGTTTCCGGCGGTATCTGCCGCAGATAATGATACATCATGAAAGGAATCCTCTGCTAGGGTACTGGATGTATACGATATATTTACTATTCCCCCGGCTTCAGTTATAACGGGAACCACTTGTTTGTTATCTACTACAAGTTTGATGCTGTTTTTGTCAATGGCCGGCCCGTTGGGGTCGGTTATTACCCCTTTAATTACAGGGGTTCTGGTAGTAACGGTACTTCCTATTTGGGGTTCAAAACCGGATAATACCGGTTTTTGGGCCACTATAAATTTCCATGCTCTGGTAGTGGCATTACCTAGGGAATCCTTGGCTGTTACAGTAAGTTCATTAGTTCCGTCTTTTAAAGTATCCGGTGAGAAGGTTAATGTTCCATCATTATAACTGTCAACAATAAAGATGACTTGGCCGCTATAGGGTTCGAAATCCATACGGCCTTTATAATTAAATACAGCGTTCACTTGTTGGCCGTTGAGCAACATTATATGCCCCGTTTCAGCTAGTTTGCTGCTTGCTTTTATACCCACAGATATCATAGGTTTATGGGTCTCAAAGGTCTTTCCTTCATCGGCAAAGGTCATTTGGGGTCCGGTAGCCTTGACGGTAAAACTCCAGGTAAAGGTTCCTTGGTTAACCGCAAGGTCTTTAGCGGAGATAACTATGGTGTGTATACCATCGCTGAGGGGCAGCGGTGGAGAATAAGAGATTGTACTGCTGGCTGCATCATAAGTATGATTAACCGGAAAGCCATCTACCGTAAGTAAAATTGATCCGGGGTCAATGGTGTCATTATCGGTCACTTTAACTGAGATTAAAGAAGTATTGTTGGTAACGGCTCCTATTGCAGGAACCATGCTATAAAAGGTCGGCTTTACTGCTGAGGTAAAGCTCCAGGTTTTGACCACCGGGTTGCCTAAACGGTCTGTGGCTCTTACTTCCACTGTCTGTGGCCCGTCTTTTAATCCTGCAACGGTACCGGAAATGGTGGCTTGGTCATAACCTTCAATTTCCCAATAATTATCCCATTGGCCAATCACCCAACGACCGCGATACTGGAAATTGGAAGGGATGGTATTGCCGTTTAATTTAATGTAGTAATTGGTGTTAGCGATTAGCTCTGGGTCGTATACCGTAAAAGAAATATCTGTTGATGAAGCGCTTACTGTTGCTCCTTCCCCTGGGTTGAAGGCCGTTATTGTTGGTGCTGAAGAATTAGCGGTAGAAGATGAAGGCTCGTTAAAGGCTGCAGCCATTGACCCTATTGAACTAAATAAAACTAGAAACAAAAGCAAAGTGAAGGGCGCCAAACGGCCTTTTAGAAGTTTCGCCAATAAAATCACTCCTCTCCCTAAATAATTAGACGCATTAATCTTACCCTTAAAACCTCCTTTCTGGATCGGGATTTTAATACCAAATTTCTATCCGGTATCCTGAATTAAGGGTTTCCCCGGTTCCGTCACTTTTTACTGTGTTGTATCCTTTTAAAGTTAACCGGCGGTTATTTTTTTCGAATTCAGCAGTAAAGAATGGGGATCCAGGGGCAGGTACTCCTGTTTTAATTTTCCACCCTTTGGCACTTAGTTGTTGGTTATAAAAATTCCAGATTTGGTCTATTGAAATATCCTTTCTTCTGTTGGATAGGATCATTTGACCTGCTTCATATCCGGCAGGGGTGGTAGAATCTCCTATAAAGATTGATGCTTCCTGGGGCGGTATCCATTGAAAACCGCTATACAATGGAATGTCGGCGGGGACATTATCGGCGAGGGCTATACCATGGGCTTTTTGATGACATCCGCTGCAATTGAGATTTTTTACTGTAATGGTCCGCTTAATCTCTTTGGTTGTATTGGCGTGACAGGTATTACAGTTATAGTTCCTGCCTGTGGTGGTGGAATTGTTAAGATGTTCTCCTGTTAAGGAATCTTTATGGCAGGTCTGACAGTTACTGTTCAGGCCGCTGATATGGACTGCTTCATGATCGGTCTGAAGGTGACAGGCCGTACAAGCTGTGTTACCCTTTGTGATGGCCTCCCGGACTTTCGGTTCCACAGAGGTATGGCAAGTATCACAATTGATCCGTTTGCCTAGATTATCATGGCTTTCAGGACGAAAATGTTCATCGGTGAGGATACGGGAATGACATTTTATACAGTCTTTTGTTGTGGATAAATGTTTATCATTGATAGGGTGACGGGTTTTTTCAATATTTTCAAAGGTGTTATATCCGCCGTATAAACCTGCGCCTGTATGCCTCCATGAGAAGTATTTGGAATAACCTGACGGGACATTATCAAAATGGCAATAGGTGCAATAATTGAAGGCTCTGGATTTCCAAATCAAATCGGTGTGGCAACTATAGCATTTTGCAGCTTCAGGGTGGATGCCGCCATTGGCCGGTACGTCGCCTTTATGACAACTCCAGCAAGTAGCATCATTTTTTACGGGCATATCAGGGTAGTCGGTACCAATCTTGGTATCTACCGTGAAATTCCATTGCGTAGAAGAGGGATTTCCGTCAGAATCATAAACGGTGAAAGCCGCAGTATGGATACCGTCGCGTAAGGGTTGGGGGGTATAAGAAAGGGTATATTCAGGATGAGCGCCGAATATCTCCGGTGGTTTATCGGTGTAATAATAACCTTCTTCTCCCCAAACCGTAATCTGCGGGGTATAACCGTTTACTTTAATATTGGCCATGTGGACTAGATAATTACCTTCTAAATTGGAAAAATGGGCAGAGATAAGGGGGGTAGTGGAATAGACTGTTTGGTTTACGGGGTACTGGTTGGTGAACCCGGTAGTGGTTCCTATTAGAGACCCATAAAATCTCCAATTTACGGAGGAAGAATTACCATGGCTGTCTGCAGCAGTAAGGGAAACTTGGTGGTGGGAATTGTTAGCCAAAGAATCTGAGGCATATGTTACTGTTACTGGGCCATTAGGCTGATAAACTATCTCAGGTACAACCTTGTTGTTATTCACCAGTAAAGTAATAGTGTTAATGTCTATAGGAGAACCATTGGGGTCAGATATGATGGCTTTTATTACAGGCTTTTTGGTCACGATGCTTCCGTTTTGGGGTTGGTATCACTCCAGGGATCTGTATATTCCCAATGGCCTTTATAGCTGAAGGTGGGAGTTGCCGGCTGACCATTTATCTTCATGATATGACCGGCATCACTCAATTTTATGTTAGATTTTAAGGTTACATTAATCACCGGCTTATGGGTGGAAAAGGTTTTTCCCTTATCGGGAAAGATTATTGCCGGGCCGGAATTTTGTACTGTGAAACTCCAGGAGAAAGTTTCCCGGTTACCGGCCTTATCGCTAGCCAGTACTATTGCTGTATGTAACCCGTCGCTAAGGGGCGCCGTGGGAGTAAAAGATAGTACCCCTGATGCCGGGTCATAGGTATGCTGCACCGGAAGTGGGTTGTCTATTGTCAATACTATGGATGGGGGATCTATTTGATCATTGTCGGTAATTTTTACCGAGGTGTTGGGAAGATTATTTTTTAGGACACTCCCGTTGGTGGGAATAACATTTGAAAAAAACGGTTTAACCGCTGTATTAAAGGTCCATGTTTTTACCATAGCATTACCCAGGCGGTCAGTAGCCCTTACTTCCACTGTTTGTGGTCCGTCTTTTAGTCCATTCACATCGCCGTATATGTTGGCTTGACTATAATCATCAACTACCCAAGTATAACTATCACTCCAGGGATCAGCATATTCAGAGTGACCTACTGGGAAATGAAGATTGGCGGTAATGTTATTACCGTTTACCTTTATGTAATAATCAGAAGTTTTAATTAAATCAGCATCATAAACCGAAAAAGAAACCCTGGTATTTGAGGTATTTATTGTTGCTCCGTCCGAGGGACTGAAAGATATTAAAAGCGGGGCCGATGATTCAAGGGCTAATCCATCCTGGATGAAAAAACCTGTCAAGAGAATGGATAAGAAAAGAATTGCTAAGTTCATAGGCTTTCTGAAAAATGTCACCATTTTCATACCTCCTTTTATTTATGACTTTATTACAAACTTTTCTAGGCCTAAATCCTTATAATGGACATTACAAAAGTACTTTGATTAATATTATTTATCACTCAAATCAAATAGACCCATTTTTGGGAAAAATAAACTTTAGAGGATAAGAGATTTCTAATAAAAATGTAAACAGACTTATTGTTCACTTTCCAAAGCTACTCGAATATACATAAAAGGAATATCTTTTCTAGAACGGTTATCAGGATTCCACGGGGAGTGTGGTAGGATGAAGTGGCGAATGCTGGTTTTATTTACCTTGATAATCGGATTTACTTTGTTTTTTATTTATTGGTATATGGAACAAGCTAGGGTCCTGGAAATACAGAAAATGTCCGGGTCTGACAGGCAAATCTGCGGTATCTGTCATACGGAAGAAAACTTGGGATTCAATCGTAAAAATTTACACTTTCCTTTTCGCAATTGGCAGTGCACCAGTTGTCATATCAACCATAACACCAGTAAAAGAGGCCAATACGTAATTGAACTTGACAAGCTATGTCAGTCCTGCCATCCAAGTGAGAAACTTATGAGGAGTTCACAATTTTTGCATCAGCCTGTTTCTAAAGGTCGCTGCATGGATTGTCATGATCCCCATGGTTCTGATTTTGATAAGTTATTAATAGTTGCTAATGATAAGTTATGTCGAACTTGTCATGTAATGGGCAGACTATTGCTATTTCCCAATCTTCACAAGCCTTTTGAGGAAGGTTTTTGTTTGGATTGTCATGTACCTCATGGTTCAAAAACTAGGGGGTTATTGGCCTTGTCGCAGAAGGAGCTTTGTTTTAGCTGTCACTTTAGTCAGGTGGGTGATTTATTCAAGAGGTATACTCATAAACCATTTATTGAGGGTGATTGCACCGGTTGTCATGTACCTCATGGATCTCCTTATAAACCTTTGCTGAAAAATGAATCAATAGCCTTATGTGCCGATTGTCACTCTGATATTAATGAGAGAATCCAAGCAGGTTTATCACACCCGGTGGGAACGAATATTTCTGATCCGTGGCGGGGTGATTATCTAAGGTGTGCGTCCTGTCACCAACCCCATGGAACAGAAAACATTCATCTGCTGAGGTTGGTTAAGGATGGACTTTGTCTTGAATGTCATCCTTTTGATACGTATATTGTGCATTATTAATAGTTACTTCTAGCAGAATAGTTGGTTTTCTAGCCTTGCCAATTAGTCTAAAATGTGGTATACTTACTTTTGTTAATGGTAGCACAATATCTTATGTTTACTGTAGGAGTGGGTTGAGCCCACTCTTTCCTATTATTCGTTCAGTATTAGCATGGAGATTAATGGGAAGATTAAAATTAGCTATCAGCTATCAGCTGTCAGCTGTCAGCCCATGGGGAGTGGCTTTGTGGGTACTTATAAAAAACTGAATAGGGAGGTTAGGATGAGTAAGAAGAGTGTTGAGGCTTTAGTTGAAGAATTGGTATTACCTATTACTGAGGCTTTTGATTTGGAATTGGTGGATGTGGAGTTTGTTAAGGAAGGCGCCGATTGGTACTTGAGGGTTTTTCTTGATAAGCCCGGCGGGGTGGAGATTGAGGACTGTCAGGCTGTTTCCGGGAAATTGAGTAACATCCTGGATGAAAAGGATCCCATACCCCAGGCCTATTACCTAGAGGTTTCCTCTCCGGGATTGGATCGGCCTTTGAAAAAAGATAAAGATTTTGAACGTTACCAGGGCCGCCTGGTCAGAGTCAATACCTTTGCTCCCCTTGATGGACAAAAATCCTTCCTGGGCAACCTAGTCGGTCTACGTGAAGATCAAGTGGTTATTACTCAGGAAGACCATGAATACAGTATTCCCAGAGATAAGGTGTCGATGGTGAGGTTGGAGCTTGAATTTTAAATACAGCTGGTAGCTTATAGCTTATAGCTGATAGCTTGCATGAATCCTAATAAGTCCCTAGACTTAAAAGAATACTCGTAAGCTACAAGCTATAAGCTACCAGCTATAAGCTATAAAGGGAGGGTTATTGTAAAAATGAATATGGAATTCATCCAGGCCCTTGAAGAATTAGAGAAAGAAAAGGGCATTGCTATGGACGTATTGTTAGAGGCCATTGAAGCGGCCCTGATTTCTGCTTATAAAAGGAACTTCGGTTCCCTCCAAAACGTCCGGGTACAGATAGAGCGCAGCACCGGGGAGATTAAGGTGTTTGCCCGGAAAGACGTAAGCGAGGAAGTTGAAGACTCGAGGGCCCAAATTTCTCTTCAGGAGGCCCGGGTCAAGGATCCCCGCTATGAACTGGGAGACATAGTGGAAATCGAAGTTACCCCCAGGGATTTTGGTCGGATTGCCGCCCAGACCGCCAAGCAGGTGGTGGTTCAGCGGATTCGAGAAGCCGAGCGGGGCTTGATTTACGAGGAGTTTTCCAACCGTGAAGGGGATATCGTCAACGGTATTGTACAGCGCCAGGATCAGAAGAATGTAATTATTGATCTGGGTAAGATAGAAGCAGTACTGCAACCTTCCGAGCAGATTAATATCGAAGGTTATCATCACGGGGATCGGATTAAAACCTACATAGTAGAAGTAAAAAAGACCACCAAGGGACCCCAGGTATTGGTTTCCAGGACACATCCGGGGTTGCTGAAAAGACTTTTCGAATTAGAAGTTCCCGAAATCCATGACGGAGTGGTGGAACTCAAGTCGGTGGCCCGGGAGGCCGGAGCCCGGTCTAAGATTGCGGTTTGGGCTGAAGACGAAAATGTAGACCCGGTGGGAGCTTGTGTTGGCCCAAAGGGTATGCGGGTGCAAACTGTTGTTAACGAGCTTAAAGGTGAAAAAATAGATATCGTGAAATGGGATTCCGATCCTGCCAAATTTGTTGCCAACTCCCTAAGTCCTGCTAAAGTAGTTAGCGTAAATATAAGTGAAACTGAAAAAATCGCCAAGGTAGTGGTGCCGGATTACCAGTTGTCACTGGCAATCGGTAAAGAGGGCCAAAATGCCCGGCTGGCAGCTAAATTAACCGGTTGGAAGATTGATATCAAGAGTGAATCCCAATCTAATGCTATGGCTGTCCAAGGGGGGGCATATGGGCAAGAAGAGTATTATGACGAGGATGAGTACTATGAAGAAGGCGAGTATTACGATGAGGGCGAATACTACGACGAGAACGAATATTACGATGAGGGTGAATACTATGATGAAGAAGGGCAATATGATGAATCCCTTGAAGGTGATTCAGTCAATGATGGCCTGGAAAACGATCATCAAGTAGATACAAACTCCGGAGACGTTGTGGCGGATGCCGAAGTAGTAGAGGCCCCCAAAAAAGGTCGGAAGAAAAAATAATTAATAAAGGAGGTGGCCGGTTTGAAGGTTAGAAAAGTTCCCCAGCGTATGTGTGTAGGTTGTCAGGAGATGATGGGCAAAAAAGAGTTAATTCGGATTGTTCGTACCCCTGAAAATCAGATTGAGATAGATTTAACCGGTAAAAAGTCTGGCCGCGGCGCTTATATCTGCGCCAAGGAAGAGTGCTTAACCAAGGCTGTAAAAGGCAAACGATTGGAGAAGGCCTTCAAACAGGCTATTTCTCCTGAAGTTATTGAGGCTTTACGACAGGGACTGATAAATAAGTGAGTAACAAAGTTTTTACCTATTTGGGTTTTGCTCAGCGGGCCGGGAAACTGGTATCCGGTGATTCGGGAGGGGAAGCCGTTTTCAAGAAAGGCAAAGCCAAAATGGTTATTGTTGCAGAGGATGCCCCGGAACGAACCAAGGACAACTTCAGCTTCAAGGCTAAGGAAAAGGACATTCCTTTCCGAGTTTTTGGAACTAAGATGGAACTGGGCAGGTTTATTGGCAAATCTCCCAGGTCAGTATTGGTAATTACCGATCAACAATTTGCTGATACCATATTAAGGGTATTTAACGATAAATTCAACGGGGATGAGTTGTGATTTGCGGTTTTTTTCAGAACCGGGAATCCAGAATACGGGGGTGAAGGCATGGCCAAAATTCGAGTATATGAGTTAGCTAAGGAATATAAAATGGAAAGTAAACGGCTCATTGAAATGTTAGCCGATATTGGTGTGGAAGTTAAAAACCATATGAGTGCCCTAGAAGATGACGTTGTGGGTAAGATAACAAGCAGGATTAAGGGCGCCATGAAACCTGCAGGCGCTGAAAAGGCTAAAACTGAAGGGAACACAGCCGTAAAACAGGAGGCGCCGGTCAAAGCTGCGGGCGAAAGTCCGGGAGGTGGACCGAGGTCTCCTCAAGGCGGCCAACCAAGACCTGGAGGGCCTGGAGGTCCTGGTGGTCAGCAAAGGCCTGGTGGTCCTAGACCTGGCGGCCCTGGCGGTCAAGCCAGACCCGGCGAGCATAGACCTGGTGGCCCTGGTGGTCAAGCCAGACCCGGCGAGCATAGACCTGGTGGCCCTGGTGGTCAAGCCAGACCAAGTGAGCATAGGCCTGGCGGCCCTGGTGGTCAAGCCAGACCAAGTGAGCATAGGCCTGGCGGCCCTGGTGGTCAAGCCAGACCAAGTGAGCATAGGCCTGGCGGCCCTGGCGGTCAGCAAAGACCTGGCGGACCCAGACCTGGTGGCCCCGGCGGTCCCGGTGGTCAGCAAAGACCTGGCGGACCCAGACCTGGTGGCCCC
>JAJZSN010000151.1 GCA_021849745.1 Bacillota bacterium
AAAGTTTGATAGGGAATTCACAATTAATGTAGAACATTATATATTAAGGGGGTGAAAAAGATGGCTCTTGGTGCTACTTTAGTTTCGCTTGGGGTTTTTTTAGGTATCTGGGGAACATTCAAAAACAAATCTTTCGGTATTCTGGGAACCTCATCAGTACTAATGGCGTCCGGTATTGCTGTATTTATTCTCGGACTCTTTACTGAAGGTTAGTACAAACTTTCACTAAAGCATTAGATGGGATAACACTATAAACCCCAAAAGTCCTACCACTAATAAGCTGTAATAAACCCTCAGGGAATACGCTGAAACTTTTAAACCAATGATTACACCCAGCCAAGCTGTTTGGAAACCGTAAAACCATAGCTTGGCTATATTATTTCCTCCACTTAATACCAATAACATTAACCATATCATAAACCCTATCCCGTAGACCCAATCCAGACTATCCTCTAATCTATATGTGAAGGACTTTCTTTTTATCACATCCACTCCCAAAGCATTGACAACCAAACCGGTTCCTAATGCTTCAAGAAACCGTTCAAATACAGTTACAGCGGTTATTGTCATCTCGTCTTCAATGAGACCATTCAATAGTATTAATAATACTGCACTCAGCAAAATCAAACTTCTGCCTAGAGGACTAGCATAATTCCTCCCCCAGAATAAATATATAATTATGATTGCTAACCCCTTATAAAACAGTTAAAACGCCCCCTGATAATGTTTAATCTGCTCGGTAATATTTACCGCCCCACCAAAATTTACCGTTACCACATCAAACCTACAATCAACTTCCTTTTTATGCTCACTAACCAAATAATATTGGGCTATTTTACGTAATCTTTGTTGTTTACGCCAATCCACTGATTCTTCAGCAATTCCGAAACTATTTGTCCCTCTGGTCCGTACCTCAACAAAAACTAAGGTATCCCCATCCCGGGCCACCACATCCATCTCACCCAATTTGCACCGATAATTACGGGTAACTATTTCATACCCATGCTGAAGTAGGTATTTACAAGCAGCTTCCTCTCCTTGGAAACCTAAGATTATTCTTTCCTTGGTCATATCACCTTCAACCCCCTATGGGTTTCTATTCTTCCTTAATTAGTAAAATCCTTCCCTATCTTTTTTAAAACAAGAATAATCCATAAGATTTAAGGCTGTTATTAAAAAATAACCACAGAGAACACGGAGGCCTCAGAGGTATAGTTCCTGAACAATGAAAAAAGCCCTTACGCTAAAGCATAAGGGCTTAAACTTTATGCAATCACTTCTAGAGTCCCAGTACCTGGGCCGCAGCCAAAGCCAAATCAGACAGAGGAGTAGGCCAAACACCCAGAATGAGAGTTACTACCACCGATGATAGCAGCACTAACTTCATAGAACCTGATAAAGTAATGGGTGTATCATCGACAGGATCGTTCATATACATAGCCTTTGCTACGTTCAAATAGTAGTAAACAGACATCATGGACATTACCAAACCAACCAAAGCCACCCACAGATACCCTTTTTCCACAACAGCGGCGAATAAGAATAACTTACCGGCAAAACCGGCCAGAGGAGGTATACCGGCCATGGATAGCATGGCTACCAACAAAGATGCTGCCATCAAGGGATTTCGCTGGGCTAAACCGGACATATCCTTAATATCATCGGTTCCGGTAGCATTGTAGAAAGCAGTGGCCACAGCAAAAGCTCCAACGGTACCGACAGCATAGATGAAAAGATAGAACCCGATACCGGCAACCCCTGCTGCATTACCGGCCACCATACCGGTCATCAGATATCCCGCCTGGGCCACCCCGGAGAATGCCAGCATTCTCTTTAAATTGGTCTGGGGTATAGCTACCAGGTTACCAATGATGATGGACAGCATGGCCAACCCGATGAACAAAGCCAGCCAATTATCCTGAAGAGAAGGCATACCATCGAGGAAAATTCTGATAAAAGCTACAAAGGCTGCAGCTTTAGATCCGGTGGCCAGGAAGGAAGTTACCGGAGTGGGAGCCCCTTCATAGACGTCGGGTGACCACATATGGAAAGGAACCAGGGAAATCTTAAACCCAAACCCAGCAATGAGGAAGATAATCCCCAATAGCAAAGCCGGAGCCAAGGAGCCTTGGGCTACCCTGTTGGCAATTTCAGTAATCACAGTGGTACCGGTGGTTCCATAGACCAAAGTCAAACCGTAAAGGATAACAGCAGATGATACTCCCCCTAAGAGCAAATACTTGATACCGGCTTCAGCAACCTTGCTGTCCCTTTTCTTCAGGCCGACTAAACAGTAGAAAGAGATAGTCATCAGCTCGATTCCAACGAACATGGTGATAAGATCGCCTGCCGAGGCAATAACCATCATACCCAGAGTAGCGAAGACAATAAGGGCAAAGAATTCGCTTTTACCCTCCTCCAGCTTCTCCACATAATCATTAGCGGCCAGAGTAACCAGGATTGCAGCTACGAGAAACAACTGCTTGAAGAAAACAGAGAAATCATCGGCTATAAACATGCCTTTATTAGTAGATTCGTTGATACCAAACATATAGAAGGTACCCACCAGAATACCGATTAGACCCGCAGAGGTCAGATAGCCGAAACCTTTGCGATGTTCTTTAGGAACAAGCAGTCCAAGAATCAACAAGCCAATACCCAGGATGGCGGTCAAGATTTCAATGGTCAGATACGAAAAGTTGAAATCCAGCATTAGTAGTTCCCCCCTAACTTAACAACATCCGCAATATGGGCAATTAAGGGTTCAACACCGCTATTGATGATATCAAAGAGCAGGAAGGGGAAGACACCACCGATAACTAGGACACTACCAAGCACCACCAGGGGTACCATTTCCGGACCTTTGGCATCAGGAAGCCAGTCGTATTCTTCCCGCCGTGGCCCAAACAAGGTATTAGCCAGTAAGCGCAAGGTGTAAAGAGCAGTGATGATAATACCCAGAATGGCTATAATAGCAGCCACTTTATAGAAGAGACCGAAAGTGGAGTTGGCAACTTGCCAGGCGCTCACGAAGATGGTGAATTCGGGAATAAAGCTGACCAAACCGGGCAGACCCAAGGATGCCATACCTGCTAACATGAAGCCTGTGGCTACCCGGGGAATCTGATGAGCCAGACCACCGAGATCTGGAATGCTTCGGACGTGGGTCTTATCATAGACATAACCAATCATGCTAAAGAAAAGGGCTGACATAACACCATGGGCAAACATGTTGGCAATAGCTCCGTTTACACCGATAACATTCAGTGTAGCTGCACCAATCAATACATAACCCATATGGCTCACTGAAGAGTAACCCACGACATACTTAAGATCTTTCTGGGCCAAGGCGATCATGGCCGCATAAGCCACGTTAACCACGGCCAGACCGATGATGACCGGAGCCCAGAACTTGGCGCCTTCAGGTAAAATGAAGATACCAATCCGGATTAAACCGTAACCACCAATCTTTTTCAGTACGCCGGCGTGAATCATAGATACCGCAGTAGGCGCACCGGCGTAACCGTCGGGTGACCAAGAATGGAAAGGCCACATAGATAACAAGGAAGTAAAACCAAGGGCCAGTAAACCAAAGAGCCAGATCTGATCCTGAGAATCAAACTTCAACTGGGCTAACTGATCAATGCTGAAGGTGGGAGCGCCGTTTAAACCAGCTCCCTTCACATACAGGGCAATCAAACCACCCAATAGGAAGGCGCTACCAATTAACAGGTA
>JAJZSN010000062.1 GCA_021849745.1 Bacillota bacterium
CTTGCATTACACCCGTTACAAAACTGCATAATATTAACGCCGTGCTGACCCAGAGCCGGACCAACGGGAGGCGCCGGATTTGCTTTACCTGCAGGTACTTGAAGCTTAATTAAGCCCACTACCTTTTTTGCCATAATATACACCTCCTTACCTAATTGTGGTCTTTGCGGGTTATTAACCCTCCCACGGCCAGGACAATATCGCCCCGGCTGTCGCCCCTTAAGTCACCGAGAACTCTATAGAAACGCCCCAGTCCGGCGACTTGGACTGGAGGCTGGCGACTTACAAAGTTTTTTCCACCTGACCAAATTCCAATTCTACAGGGGTTTCCCGCCCAAACATGGAAACCAGCACTTTGACCTTACCTTTATCAGGATAAATCTCCTCAATGGTCCCTATAAAGTTCTCAAATGGACCAGCATTGACCCTAACATTCTGGCCAAGTTCAAAATCCACCTTGGTCTTAGGCTCTTCAACACCCATCTGTTTAAGAATATGTTTAACTTCACCTTCATGCAAGGGGATAGGTTTAGACCCGGTTCCAACAAAACCTGTTACTCCGGAGGTATTACGCACCACATACCAGGAATCATCGGTCATAGCCATTTCTACCAGAACATAACCGGGGAAAATCTTCTTTTTGGAAATCTTCTTTTTCCCATTTTTGATCTCAATCTCATCTTCCATGGGAACCATAATCCGAAAAATTTTATCTTCCATGTTCATGGATTCAATGCGTTTTTCCAGGTTAGCTTTAACCTTGTTTTCGTATCCGGAGTATGTATGGATTACATACCAGTTTTTTTCCATAAGCACAAGGGACCTCTAACAGAACAGGCCCCTCACCCCCTCGCTTCCTATTTGGCGACTTGAATCAATAGTTCCAATCCTTTACTTAAAACACTGTCCATAATCCAGATTATTGCCCCTACAATAGCTATAGTAACAAAAACCACACCGGTATAAGCTACCATTTGCTGTCTGTTAGGCCAATGGACTTTTTTCAACTCTGATTTGGCACCACTAAGAAACTTTTTGACTTGTTCTAAACGATTGCTCTTAGGAACATCTCGTTTGACAGCCTCTTTCTTCGGGGTATCCTTTTTTTGAGCGTCTTTCTTTGGAGCTTCTTTGATTTTAGCAGCGTCCTTATTGGGTTCGCTCATCTGATCCACATCCTTAATAACCAATATTCCCGGATCTTATCGAGTTTCTTTATGAACAGTCTGGGATTGGCAGAACCTGCAGTATTTTTTGAGTTCGAGACGATCCGGGTTGTTCTTCTTATTTTTATCAGTGGTGTAATTTCTTCTTTTACACTCTGTGCAAGCTAAAGTAATACCTACTCTCATTATGTCCACCTCCCCTATAAATAAAAAAACCCTTGGGCTCATACCTATATTTATCGTTACCTTATACAATTTATCATAATTCCCTAACCGTGTCAATAGTTAGATTTCTCACCTGCAAAACACCTGCAAAACAGATTTATCAACTACTTTATAACCCTTTTTAGGGTAAAATATTCAAGCAACCTTATATAAGACAAAAACCCCCGCTGTTTCCAGCGAGGATTATTCATAAATTATTGGTGGCGGCGCAGGGATTCGAACCCCGGACACTGCGGGTATGAACCGCATGCTCTAGCCAACTGAGCTACGCCGCCTTGGAGCCGATAACCGGGATTGAACCGGTGACCTTATCCTTACCAAGGATACGCTCTGCCTACTGAGCTATATCGGCATATATAGTTGAAATAAAAAGTTATCAATTCAAAAGAGAACTGACAACTGATTGTACTTGGTTGCGGGGGCCGGACTTGAACCGACGACCTTCGGGTTATGAGCCCGACGAGCTACCAACTGCTCTACCCCGCGATGTTCATTTGGCATAATATATTATGCCATAAAGCGTTAGAAAGTATACACATGGTGGAGGGGGCAGGATTCGAACCTGCGAAGGTAGAACCGGCAGATTTACAGTCTGCTCCCTTTGGCCGCTCGGGAACCCCTCCTCTTAGTGATTGGCCAAGAAAACGCCGGCAGTAGCTAAAGCGCCTTGCCGGCGACTGACAAAACTTATTATACATCTTCGTATCACAACTTGCAAGTACTAATTTTTAACTTTCGAATTAATTATCCCGTTTCTCAAGATACCTTTCCAGTTTGCGTTTAACCCTTTGTAATGCATTGTCAATGGACTTCACATGGCGTTTCAGGTCAACGGCAATTTCCTGATAAGATTTGCCTTCCAGATAGGACATTAGGACTTTCCATTCGAGAGAACTTAGGATTTCTCCCATTTTCTCTTCAATATCATCAAACTCTTCTCTGCTGATAATTAATTCCTCTGGATCTGTAATCTTTGAACCAGAGATAACATCCAGCAAAGTACGGTCGGAATCTTCATCGTAAATAGGTTTGTTCAAGGAAACATAGGAGTTAAGTGGAATGTGTTTCTGCCGGGTGGCTGTTTTAATGGCGGTAATGATTTGGCGGGTAATACATAGTTCGGCAAAGGCTCTAAAAGAGGAAAGTTTGTCCGGCCTAAAATCCCGGATAGCCTTGTAAAGACCAATCATCCCTTCTTGAATAATGTCTTCCCGGTCAGCGCCAATCAAAAAATAAGAGCGGGCTTTAGCTCGGACGAAATTCTTGTACTTATTAATAAGATATTCCAGGGCCGCATTGTCACCATCCTTGGCAAACTCAACAACGTCTTCGTCCAACATAACTTCGTAACTGTCCAGAATTTCTGTCTGTACACTAAGACTCACGTTATCGCCTCCGCTCTAAGACATAATTAAGGTATTGTAAAATACCTTATTCAGCAGGTTATTTTCTATTATTAGAAAAGAGCTTTAATCAGCCGGTTAATTATATCGGGAGGCTTAGATTGGTTAAGTTGTCCCGCTTAATTACATAGTTAATTATACATGGATGTCTTAATTGAGTCAATAAGCCAATTCCCAAAATACCCTACAGTAATAATATTCATACTATTCAATCGGGCGCTTTGATAGCCAAAGTACTTACTTTTGCCTGCGCCATTTTTCCAGTATTTGCCTGGTTTTTTCGTCAATTTGACTGGCCACTTCTCTGCGGTTTAGCGGATAATGGTGTTTATATAAAATTTCTTCTATTTCTTTTTTGACGTCCTTTAATTCAATGATTAATTCACGGGCCGATATCCGGTAAGCTCCACGGCCAAAAATAATCTTCTGTTGATCGTAATCAGACGTGGCTACAAAAACCCTGGACTGGCCTACTAATTCTCCAACCAGCCTCTCAATTACAGAATCGGCGGTATCTCCTTCTCCGGTGTAGATAACTTGTAATGCTCCGTGGCTTTCGAGTTTCTCGTAACCGCCCTTGACCCGGTGAGCGTCAAAAACCACAAAAATCCGGTTGCCTTTATAACCCTGGTAGTCAGCCAGCAAGTCAAGGAGCTTCAATCGTGCATCCTCCAGGTTCTCCTGGGCGTAACCGACCATTTCCGGCCAGGCATGAAGCAGGTTATAGCCATCCACAATCAGCACTTCATCCACTTTACTTCCCTGCCCCTCGCTGCCGGACGATTTCATACATCATCAATCCTGCCGCTACAGCCACATTAAGGGAAGAAATCTGTCCCCCCATGGGTAGTTTAACTAGAAAATCGCATTTTTCTTTGATTAACCTGCCAACTCCTTTGCCTTCACTACCCAAAACCAGGGCCATGGGCCCGTTTAAGTCTTTTTCCCATAACAAGTCCTGGGCCCCGGCATCGGTGCCCGCCACCCAGCAACCTTTTTCTTTTAAGTAGTCAATAGTCTGAGCCAGGTTCGTTACCCGGGCCACCGGAATGTATTCCACCGCCCCGGCCGATGCTTTACTAACCGCCGGAGTCAAACCCACCGCCCGACGCTTAGGAATAATCACTCCGTGAACCCCCGCAGCGTCGGCAGTACGCAAAATAGACCCCAGGTTATGAGGATCTTCAATCTCGTCCAGAAGTACAATAAAAGGCGCTTCCCCTTTGCTTTGGGCAAGGGCCAGAATATCGTCAACATCGACATATTCCTTGCTGGCGGCCAGGGCCACCACTCCCTGGTGGTTCTCTCCATCAGCTAGGTTGTTTAAAAAGGACCTGTCCACCTCCTGAAGAGGAATACCCTTTTCCCGGGCCGCCGCTATCAGATCCTTAAAAGCCCTGCCCGTCCCTCCTTTGAGCAACATTATCTTGTTAATACCCCGGCCGGCTTTAATGGCTTCAAGAACCGGGTTGCGGCCAACAATTTTATCTGACAAAACTCTCACCTCTGCCGAAATCCGGCGTTTTTATTGTACCTCCGCCCTAATAACCTTCAACTTGCTTCTTTCTATTATCTGCATCCAAAAGCTTCTCAAGAAGCCCGCAGGACATAGAACCTTCCGGGCAAACACGGTCGGTAACACACATAGCGCCGGCCCGGGTAAATAACCGAGGGGCCACTTTCTTGACCTCAGCCAGCATCTTATGGGCTAGTTCTCTGATTTCCCATTGGGCCCGCTGACAGCAGCGATGCTGAAAAAAGTTATATAAACTGCGGCAGTTAAAAGTAGCCACCAGTTTGGTTTCACAGGCGTTAGGCAATATATACCGGGCGTCTTCCTTGGGCACCAGCAGACTCAATTCTTCGTAAACCCGCTGTATTTCCTCCATTTTTTTCACCAACATGGCCTTGGCCTGGGGATTAGCCTCGATGGTAGGGGGAATCACATATGCAAATTGATCTTCGCTTACATAACGTTGTGATTTCTGGGAGTACGAAGCGATACGGTGACGGACCAACTGGTGACTTAAAGCCCTGCTGACTCCTTCGATGGCAAAGGTAAAGGTAACATGCTCCGTGGGCGACATATGACCCAGCTTCATTAGCATATCCAAAAAATGTTCAACTTTACCCTCAGTAAAATCCTCCATCAACTGGGTCGCCCCCACCGGGGAGTAGCACAGGCGGGCCGCCGCCGCCACGGTTTTTTCCGGTTCAGGAGTATAATTTATCAGCTCTACCTTCATAAGTCCCTAATCCTCCCTTTCCGCCAGCTCCACCGCTTTGGCCAGGATGTAATCCAACCTCTGCCGGTCTCCTTTTATTTGCATATAGCCAATCAGGGCTTCAAAGGCGGTACTGTACCGGTAATCAATAACCTGGGTGTTCTTGGGGGCTCTCCCGGATTTGGCATTACGGCCCCGTTTCACCACCGCTATTTCATCAGGCTGTAGTTCTGTTTCCAGTTGGTGCAAAACCCGGGACTGGGTAGTGGCCTTCACATACCGCACCGCCTCCCGGTGGAGTTCATTTACTTTGGTAATCCCTTTGTTCACCAGATAACTACGGATATACAGTTCATAAACAGCATCCCCCACATAAGCCAGCACAAGGCCCGGGAGGCTATCTGCCTTTTGTCCCATATCCATCTTATTTCCTCTTCCAGTGGACGCCTTGAGGGGTATCCTCCAGAACAATTCCTATCTCGCCCAGCCGGTTACGGATTTCGTCGGCCGTGGCCCAGTCCTTGTTGGCCCTAGCCTTTTGCCGGATGGAGATAACCAGGTCCATCAACCCATCCACCGTGCTCTGATCTTCTTCAGCGACCCCAGCCCCTTCAAACAGTCCTAAAACCTCCTGACCCAAAGTAACCAAAGTGTTCTTTGCTCCGACCAAAGCCTGTATCCCTTGAGGGTCTAAGCCTTTTTTCACTTCGGCCATAAAGGAGTTAATGTCCCGGGTCAAATCAAAAAGGACCGCTACAGCCAAAGCAGTGTTAAAATCATCATCCATGGCCTTCTCAAAGTTCTCCCGGGCCGCTTTAGCCGCAGCCGATAACTCTGCGACTTTTGACTTGTCCCCTTCCAGGGCATCCAAAGGCTTTTGTTTTAACACCCTTTCCGCATTTTCCAGGGTGTTAAGCAAACGCTCCAGGCTCTTTTTGCTCATCTCCAGTTTGGAATCATCGAAATCCAACGGGCTCCGGTAATGGGTAGATAACATGTAGAACCGGACTACCCTTGGGTCATATTTAGCCAAAATCTCCCGTACAGTAAAGAAATTACCCAGGGACTTAGACATTTTCTCTTCATTAACAGTTATAAAACCGTTATGCATCCAATAATGGGCAAAAGTTCCTTCCCCAGCATAAGCCTCCGACTGGGCCAGCTCATTTTCGTGGTGGGGGAAGATGAGATCAAAACCACCTCCGTGGATATCAAAGGAGCGGCCCAGATATTTCAAGGACATGGCTGAACATTCGATGTGCCACCCCGGCCTCCCCGGCCCCCAAGAACTGTCCCAAGACGGCTCACCCGGCTTGGCGCTTTTCCATAGGGCAAAATCCATGGGGTCTTTTTTTCGCTCATCCACATTAACCCTGGCCCCTGCCTGCATCTCATCCAGGGAACGACCGGAAAGCTTACCATAGCCTTTAAAATCCTTAACAGAAAAATAGACATCACCGTCAACCTGATAGGCGACCCCTTTTTCCACTAACCCCTGAACCATTTCGATGATTTCCGGTATATGCTCACTAACCTTGGGATGAACGGTAGCTTCCCGCACCCCCAGGGAACCGGCATCTTGATAAAACTCCTTGATATACTTAGCAGCCAAAGCCAGGGGATCCATTTTTTCCTCTTTGGCCCTATTAATTATCTTGTCATCAATATCGGTAAAATTCTGAACATAATCAACCTTAAAACCTTTGTACTCCATATATCTGCGAACAGTGTCAAAAACTATTAGGGGCCTGGCATTGCCAAGGTGAATTAAATTATAAGTGGTGGGACCACAAATATACATAGAAACCCTACCGGCTTCCCTGGTCTTCAACTCTTCCTTCCGGCGGGTTAAAGTGTTGTATAGCCGTATGGTCAATTATTTTCCCCTCCTTCTAATTCTACTATCCGGTGTTCCAAGCGATCGATTTTCCGTTGTAAGCACAAAATCATTTCCGCTACCGGGTCAGGCAGTTGGTCATGATGCAAATCAATAACGGACATGTCTACATCGGCAATATTAACCCCATCCCTGACCACCACTTTACCAGGCACACCCACCACCGTGGTATTGGGAGGAACGGGCTTGGTTACCACTGAACCGGCGCCGATTCTGGCATTATCGCCCACCGTAAAAGAACCGATAATCTTAGCTCCTGCACTGATGACCACATTATTACCCACGGTGGGATGCCGCTTGCCTCTTTCTTTACCGGTTCCCCCTAAAGTTACCCCCTGGTAAATAGTCACGTTGTTGCCTACTTCAGCTGTTTCCCCGATAACCACCCCGGTGCCATGGTCGATAAATAACCCTTCTCCTATTTTGGCCCCCGGATGAATCTCAATTCCGGTAATCCAGCGAGAAATCTGGGAAATTAACCGTGGTATTATCACCCAGCCTTTTTGGTAAAAATAATGGGCCAAGCGGTGTAGAATCACAGCATGTAAGCCAGGATAGCACAATACCACTTCCCAAACACTTTTAGCTGCAGGATCCCGTTCGAAGATAACCTTAATGTCTTTCTTAATTCTACTGAACATTTCCGTCCCCTCCATCCCCAATTAAAAAAGTCCCTGCAATCCTGCAGGGACGGAAATTTCCGCGGTTCCACACTGCTTGGGCCTAAACCCCACTCAAAGCCGAATAACGGTGGCTAACCGCCGCAACTTACTGTAAGTTCAGCCACGGTGCTCCGGGGCGCACTTCAACTCACTCTTAGCCAAAGACTGCTTCCAGCCGACGACAGTCTCTCTCTGCTGGCTTCATAAGTCTACTCTTCCCATCATTGCCAAGCATATGATTATACCTAATTATACAAAACAACCTTTTAACCTGTCAATTACTTCAATTTACCCATGGTCTGCTTAATCCGGTCCATGGTTTTTTCCTTGCCCAAAATAGGAATTATGTAAAATAACTCAGGACCATGGGTCTGTCCGGTTAAAGCTACTCGTAAAGGCATGTAAACCAGTTTGCCTCCCAACATTAATTCCTTGGTCAAAGCCTTAAGAAGCTGTTGGGTAGCCTCAACTGTCAAGTCAGGCACTTCCCTCAACTTAGCCTCAAAAGCCTCCATGACCGCGGGAATAGGCTCCTGTAGCAGAACCCCCTTGGCTTCTTCGTTTTCAAACTCAATCTCATCTTCGAAGTAAATTCCTACATGCTGAATAATCTCCTCCATGTAGGCGGGATATTCCTGCACCGACTTAACCACCAACTCCAGCCACCGGCGCTTATCCCCGTCTATTTCCCCTTCCAGGTAACCGGCCTGCCGCAAAAAGGGACTAGCCAAGTCGGTGATATGTTCCACCGGGCTTTGCCGGATGTAATGACCGTTGAGCCAGTTCAATTTATCCAGGTCGAAAACAGCGGGGTTTCTGGCCACCCGGTCAAGAGAAAACTGCTCCACCAACTGCTCCAGGGTAAAAAATTCTTCCTCCCCTACCGGCGACCAACCCAGTAAAGCCAGGAAATTAATCAGGGCCTCGGGCAGATATCCTTTACTACGATACTGTTCCACAGCTGTTGAACCATGGCGTTTGCTCATCTTGGAACGATCCTTGCCCAAAATCAATGAAACATGGGCAAATTTAGGAGCAGTAAGACCAAGGGCCTCATAAAGCAATACCTGGCGGGGGGTGTTGGACAAATGTTCTTCGCCCCGGATGACGTGGGTAATATCCATGGTGGCATCATCAATCACCACCGCAAAATTATATGTAGGAATACCATCTGATTTGACAATGACATAATCCCCGATACCATTACTCTCAAAACTTACATCCCCGCGAACCAGATCAGGAATAGTAATAACCCGGTCATCGGGAACCCGGAAACGCACTACCGGTTTGCGCCCCTCCCCTTCCTGGCGGGCCTTTTCCTCGCCGCTTAGACAGCGGCACTTGCCTAAGTAGCGGGGAAGTTCCCCTTTGGCCAGCAAGACTTCCCGTTCCTGTTCCAGTTCTTCTTCGGAACAATAACAGTGGTAAGCCTGTCCTTCTGCCAATAGCTTGTCTATATACTCCTTATAGATACCCAGCCGCTCTGTCTGCCGGTAGGGACCGTTAGGCCCACCCACCTGGATACCTTCATCCCAATCCAGACCCAGCCAACGTAAAGAGGCTAAAATATTTTCCTCCGATTCCCGGCTGGAGCGTTCAAGATCGGTATCCTCTATCCGCACTATCATCTGACCGCCAAACCTACGGGCCAATAACCAGTTAAAAAGAGCCGACCGGGCTCCCCCTATATGCAGAGGCCCGGTAGGACTAGGAGCAAAACGAACCCTTATTTTCTCACTCATGGGTGACCTCCCGGAAAATTATGTGATATGCCTGTATATTATATCACCCTTGAAGATAATTGACAAATCTTCATCTAACCCAGCTTTGCCATTGATAAGTATATGTAATTACACCTCAAAAATTCATACCCTGGTTTTCTCTGCCCATAAAAACAGCTAATTTTCGAACCTCGAACCTCTAACCTCGAACTTCGAAAACACTGGCTATAGCATAGGCAGCGATACCCTCACCCGTTCCGGTAAAACCCAAGCCTTCGGTAGTGGTGGCCTTAACATTTATCCGCACTTCTTCTATTTGCAAGGTTTTAGCGATATTGGTCACCATTTGACCAATATAGGGAGCCAGTTTAGGTCTTTGGGCCACAATCACCGAATCCACATTATTAACCACATAACCCCCTGCTTTAACAATAGCCCCGACCTTCTCCAGCAACAAGAGGCTGGATATTCCCTTATACTGAGGATCAGTGTCAGGAAAATGCCGGCCAATATCCCCCTGGCCCACCCCCCCCAACAAAGCATCCTTGATGGCATGCAACAGCACATCCGCATCCGAATGGCCGGCCAAACCCAATTCACAAGGAATTTCTACACCCCCGAGAATTAGTTGCCGGTTTTCCACCAACCGGTGCACATCATAACCAAGCCCAAACCTCATCCTTCAGCCCTCCTTCTTGCTATAATGGCTTCGGCAGCAGCCAAATCCTCCGGGGTGGTGACCTTGATATTATCGTAAGAACCAAGAACCACCTTGACAGGTTGGCCCATTCTCTCCACCAGCATAGCGTCATCAGTACCCAGCAAACCCTCTTTCAGCGCCTGGTTATGGGCCTCCATAAGCAATTCCAGACGGAAACCCTGGGGGGTTTGGATACTCCAAAGAAGAGACCGGTCCGGAGTGGAAGATACAAACCCATCCCCATCCACCATTTTAATGGTGTCCTTGACCGGCACTCCACAAGACACTGCCCCATACCGGCGGGCGCCGTCCAGCACCCGATGGATGATACCCTCATCCACCAAGGGCCTCGCCCCATCATGAATCAAGACCACTTCCGTATCAGAGTCCACCGCCCGTAAACCGTTATACACCGATTGCTGCCTTTCCAACCCTCCGGCAATAATTTTACTCACCTTTTTTAAACCATAACTATTAATCACATTGACCCGGCAAAATTCTTCTTCCCCCGGAGCCGCTACCACAATTATCTCATCTATGGCCGCAACTTCCTCAAATACCCGAAGGGTATACAATAAAATAGGCAGGCCGGATAAACAAAGATACTGCTTGTTTATCCGGCTGCCCATTCTTTTTCCTTGTCCTGCCGCTGGGATAATAGCGGTAACCTTACCCAATGATGTTCACCTCATTATAATGATGATGGCCCGGCTCAGAGTGTTTTTTATCAGCCGACTTGGGCTTAGCAAAAATCATTCTACCCGCAGCCGTCTGCAATACACTGGTAACCAAAACACTGATGGTTTGGCCAATATACTTTTTACCGTTATCAACCACAATCATAGTACCGTCATCCAGGTAAGCAACCCCTTGACCGCTTTCCTTACCGTCCTTAATCACCTGAACAACCATTTCTTCCCCAGGTAATACCATAGGCTTAACAGCATTGGCCAACTCATTAATATTTAAAACCTTAACCCCCTGGAGTTCCGCAACCTTATTAAGATTATAATCATTGGTGATTACTGTCCCGCCTAACACCTGGGCCAATCTTACCAGCTTGCTGTCCACTTCAGCCAAATCTTCAAAATCGGTTTCATTAATCTGAACCATCACATCCAGTTCCTTGCGGATTTTGTTCAGGATATCAAGCCCCCTGCGCCCCCGGTTACGTTTTAGCAAATCAGAGGAGTCGGCAATATGCCTTAATTCCTCCAGCACAAAACCCGGAATGACCAAAACACCCTCGATAAAACCGCTTTTGCAGATATCAGCTATCCTTCCATCGATAATAACACTGGTGTCCATTATTTTATAATGCTGGGCCGATTTAACCTCTGTTTTTGATGGCTTATCCTTATTAAATCGAGTAAAAAAGGAAAAGATGCCCAATAATTCTTCTTTCTTTTTGGTCCCTATACTTAAACCAAGGTAACCAAAGACCAAGGCTCCTACCATTTTTATAATACTACCGACGATATAAACCCCAGAAAAAGCAGAACCTAATAAAATAGCAATTATAAGTCCGACAATTAAACCGATGACCCCTCCCACTATATCTTGGATAGGAGTTTTTTGTAACCGGGTCTCAAACCAGGTTATAGTCTTAATTGTTTTGTCAGTCAAACTAGGAGCTAAAATAATACCAATAAAACCACCCGCAACGGTGCTAATAGCTACCAAACCATAAGGAATAAAATTTGCCTGAGGCAACGGAATAAGCTTGCTTTCATAAATCATTTGTCCGAGATATCCGCCGATACCTGCCAATAATAAGACAAACAATACTCTAAGAGCTTTGCTAATCATGGTATATTCACCTCCTTTTTCCAATATTCTAACTAACTTTTGATTTAATTATACCCTTCTCCCTAACACCTTTCAAGAAATTAAGCCATATAAGAAAAAAATACGTCAGAACAAGCTGACGTATTTATTAAGCAAATACTCCATTAATCATGGATTCTATCTTGTCCTCTGCTAATTCCCTAGCCAAGACTAATTCACTTATCAGTATCTGACGCGCATTTTCCAGCATCTTTCGCTCACCGGTGGATAAACCTTTTTCTTGTTCCCGTAAAACCAGGTTGCGGACTACTTCGGCAACTTCGTAAATATCACCGCTTTTTATTTTTTCCAAGTGAGCCCTGTATCTGCGGTTCCAATTGGTTGAAGTGTCCTCTCCTTTTTCCTTGAGAATGTGCAGTACCTTTTCAACGTCCTCTTCTTCAATAACCTGACGCAGACCTAAATCCTTTACATTCCCCATAGGAATCATTACCTTCATATCTCCAACCGGTAAACGCATTACATAGTACTTGCGTATCTCGCCCAGAACCTCTTTTTCTTCAATTGATTCGATTACCCCCGCACCATGCATAGGGTATACAACTTTGTCTCCTACCTTAAACACCCATACCTACCCCCTTCAATATCCACCAGGGATGATGTGTTTATTATAGCACGTTCCCAAGAAAAATGCAAAAAAATATTTTAACACAGCCTTAGATTGCTGTCAATAAAAATTTTCGTTAATTTTCATCATTGAATCATTAGAATTTTCATCAATGATTCGTTGACAAGACAAGCCGAATAAACTTATAATGGTTCTAGAAAAAGCTATCAAATTACACAAGTGGTTTAATTTGCATTTTTATTTGTATAAATTAAACAAGCCTTAATCATTTACCAATAACTTAAAAGGAGAGGAATTCTTAATGAAGGATCTGCTGTGTGACGAGTTTCAAAATACAGTTTCCGAACTCCTAATCAGGCATCAAAGTATTTTGGACGTTCTATCCAAATCTCAAGAAGCCAGTTCCAGGATTAACCGGGCCGTGACTAAAGCTGTAACCAATTGTGGATGCCTTCAAATCGACGCTCAGAAAAAAGCCATCCCGGCTGAAGCTACCCTGGATGACTTAAAGGCCCTATTGGAAACTCATCTGAAGGGAAAAACCTGTGAAAACTGCCAGGAAATTATTGAAAGCGAGATTGGGCGCTCCCTTTTTTACCTGGCGGCACTATGTAATCTTCTGGATTTAAATCTATATGACATCCTGATTAAAGAACATAAAAAATTATCTACCTTAAGGATATTCAATTTTACTTAGAAATATGACAAAGGGTGGCTTAGGCCACCCTTTATTTTTTATACATGACGATCTAAGACTATTTGATCCCGGTAACGGTTAAGACCTTCTTTTATTGCCCTAGCCCTAACTTCACCTATTCCTTCAACTTCATCCAATTCTTCTATAGAGGCCTTCATAATGACCTGTAAGGTATTAAAGGTTTCAATAAGGTTTTCCACTACCGGCCAAGGTAAGCGGGGTAATTTTTGCAGAATTCGGTATCCGCGGGTGGTAACAACTTGATCTAATGCCCCCACATTGCCAAGATAGCCCAGAGCACGACTAATTAGCGATAGATCAAGCAAATCTTCTGACGACCAGTTGCGGATGGTCTGTAAAATCTCCTGGGGACTTTTTTCTTCTTCTAAGTTGCAATAATCCCTGATAATCAATAACCCTTCTTCTTCTACGTTGGTTACCAATTCCTCCAACTGCATGCTGACTAAGCGGCCCTCATTACCTAACTCGCTTACGTAACGTTCAATTTCCTGAACAATACGTAAAACCATCTCCGTCCGTTGAATTGCTTTGGCCACATCATAAACGGTAACCAAATCCTCAAACTCCAGGGCCGTTAGACTAACCAGGGCCCGGTCCAGCACCGTCTTATACTTTTCAAGGGTTTGCAGCGCCTGGTTGGCCTTGGCCAGAATTACCCCGATATCCCGCAATACATATTTAGTATTACCGTAATATAACGTGATGACACTCCGTCTTTGGGATATGGAAACCACCATTGTCCCCGTTTGTTTTGCCGCTCTTTCGGCGCTACGGTGACGAATCCCCGTTTCGGCAGAGGGAATGGCATAATTGGGTATCAATTGGGTGTTGGCGGCCAAAATTCTTTTGGCGTCACTGCTTAAGATGATGGCCCCGTCCATTTTAGCCAATTCATAAAGACTGGAAGGGGTAAACTCAGAGTTTATCTCAAATCCTCCTTCTACGATCTCCATTACCTGTTCACCATCGCCAACAACGATTAGAGCCCCGGTTTTAGCCCGTAGAATGTTCTCCAATCCTTCCCTTAGAGGTGTGCCTGGCGCTAAAATCCTTAATGCTTGTAACAATTTGTTTTCAACTGGTTTTTCTTCTTTCACCTAATCACCCCCAAGAGCTAATTCCAACGCTTCGCCTACATCTTTGATACTAGTAACTTGGATTCCCGAAGTTCGATGGTCTTTATAACTATTTGCATAAGGAACGAGACATCTGGTGAATCCTAGATTTTGAGCCTCTTTGACCCTTCGTTCAACCTGACTAACCGCCCTCACTTCTCCCGTTAAACCTATTTCACCTATAACCACCAGGTCTCCAGCTACCGGAATGTCTCGAAAGCTGGAGGCGATAGCCAGGGCAATACCCAAATCAATGGCGGGTTCGGTTATTTTAACCCCCCCGGCTACGTTGACATATGTATCCTGGTTGCCCAAGCAAAAACCTAGTCGTTTTTCCAAAACGGCCATAATTAAAGCCACCCGGTTATAATCAATACCGCTGGTCATCCGCCTCGGTACGCCGTAGGAAGTAGATGTCACCAGGGCCTGAACCTCCAGCAGCACCGGTCTGGTTCCCTCCAGACTGGCTACCACCGTTGAACCCGCAACCCCTTGCGGCCTCTGGGCCAGAAATAACCGGGACGGGTTGCCCACTTCGGTCAAACCTCTATCTGTCATTTCAAAAATCCCAATTTCATTGGTAGAGCCAAAACGGTTTTTTACCCCCCGGAGAATTCGGAAAGAATGGTGGCGCTCCCCCTCAAAATATAAAACCGTATCCACCATATGTTCCAGTACCCGCGGCCCGGCTACCGTCCCCTCTTTAGTCACATGACCTACTAATAATATAGGTATCCCTTCGTCCTTGGCCAATCGCAACAACATAGCGGCACATTCCCGAACCTGTCCCACACTCCCCGGAGCGGAAGGAATTTGATCATTAAACATGGTTTGAATGGAATCTATGATTACCACTTTGGGGCGAAGAGATAGAAGGTGTTGCTGAATAATATCCACATTGGTTTCACTAACTATATACAAACTTTTGTTCAGCGCCCCCAGGCGGTTGGCCCTCATTCTGGTCTGTTGAACCGATTCTTCCCCGGAAACATACAGCACCAAGCCCTCCTGACCGCTGATAGCATTAGCCAATTGAAGCATTAAAGTGGATTTGCCGATACCGGGATCTCCGCCAACTAAAACCAGGGAGCCTGGTACCAACCCGCCACCCAGAACACGGTCAAGTTCCTGAATTAATGTGGTAAACCGTTCCTCTCCCTGAAGGTAATCAACCTCAATAATAGGCTTGGGTTTGGATACTGGTCCGCCTAGGGCCGTTTTTTTCTTAGCGCCGGTTACGGTTAATTCTTCAACCATGCTATTCCAAGCGCCGCATCCGGGACAGCGGCCTGTCCATTTCAGTTCTTCATGCCCGCAATCCTGGCAAAAAAATCTGGCCTTGGTTTTGGCCATAAACAAACCTCCTAGGAGTGTTACTAACATAATATTATATCAGTTTATCACAGTCCTAACAAGAGTTAAAAAAGAGGCTTGCGCCTCCCTCTTTAAGATCTGGTTTTTAGCCCTTTTGGCTGATATTTATTTTTCCATCCTTGGCATCAATTATTATAGTAGCCCCTTCTGCAAAAGTCCTCCGGAGCAGCTCCTCCGAGAGTGGGTCTTCTACCAGTTTCTGAATCGCCCGGCGTAAAGGTCTGGCCCCATAGGCTTGATCATAACCTTCTTTGACCAGAACATCTTTAGCTGTTCCGGTGACCTCCATGTTTAGATTATTCTCACGCAACCTCTTAGCTAAGGTCTCCAGCATCAAGTCTACAATCTCCTTGATGTGTTCCTCATTCAGGGCATGGAAAACAATGGTTTCATCAATTCGATTCAAGAATTCCGGCCTAAAGGTATGCTTTACCTGCTCCAAAACCCGTTCTTTCATGTTTTCATAATCCTTATTGTTTTCAGCCGGTCTAAAGCCTAAAGTGACTTCTTTCTTGATTAAATTAGCCCCTACATTCGAGGTCATGATAATAACAGTGTTACGAAAATCCACCGTCCTACCCTTGGTATCAGTTAACCTGCCGTCCTCCAAAACTTGTAACAGGATATTGAACACCTCGGGGTGGGCCTTCTCCACTTCATCCAATAAAATTACAGAATAGGGTTTGCGCCGGACAGCTTCGGTTAATTGCCCACCTTCATCATGGCCGACATAGCCCGGGGGGGCGCCAACCAACCTGGATACCGAATGTTTTTCCATATATTCAGACATATCTATACGGACCATGGCATCTTCTTCACCGAAAATTGCTTCTGCCAAAGCTCTGGCCAGCTCAGTTTTACCTACCCCGGTGGGGCCAAGGAAGATGAAGGAACCGATGGGTCGTTTGGGGTCTTTCAGGCCGGCCCGGGCCCGACGAATGGCCCTGGAAACCGCTTTGACCGCTTCCTCCTGGCCAATTACACGCTGGTGAAGAACCTCTTCCATTTTTAGCAACCGCTCAGTTTCTTCCTCTGCCAGTTTTTTCACAGGGACCCCGGTCCAACTGGCCACGATATGAGCGATATCTTCTTCGGTAACTACCGTTTTCTCTAAATCTTTTTTTGTTTTCCAATGGTGTTTGGTCTCATCCAATTGGTTTTTTAACTTTTGCTCATCATCCCGCAGTCTGGCAGCTTTTTCGAATTCCTGGCCCAGAATTGCCTCTTCTTTTTCACTGCGTAATTCTTCCAATTTGGCCTCAATTTCTTTGACATCAGGAGGGGTGGTATATGATTGCAACCTAACCCTGGAGGCCGCCTCGTCAATCAAATCTATTGCTTTGTCAGGCAAAAAACGGTCCGTAATATACCGGTCAGATAATTTAACCGCAGCCTCAATAGCCTCATCACTAATCTTCACCCGATGATGAGCTTCATAACGATCCCGCAACCCAAATAAGATTTCCCTGGCCTCTTCCACTGTGGGTTCATCAACATTAATGGGTTGAAATCTGCGTTCCAAGGCAGGATCCCTTTCAATATACTTTCGGTATTCGTCCAAGGTGGTAGCCCCAATACATTGCATTTCACCTCTAGCTAAAGCAGGTTTGAGAATATTAGCGGCATCGATAGCGCCTTCCGCCCCACCGGCCCCAATCAAAGTATGGAGTTCATCGATAAAGAGGATTACATTTCCGGAGGCCCGGATTTCATCCGTGATCTTTTTCAGCCGTTCTTCGAATTCACCTCTGAACTTAGTCCCGGCAACCACCGAAGATAAATCCAGGGTAATTACTCTTTTCCCTGTCAATGTTTCAGGAATATTCCCGTCTATTATCCTTTGGGCCAAACCTTCTGCAATGGCGGTCTTCCCAACCCCGGGTTCACCAATCAGCACCGGGTTGTTCTTGGTCCGTCGGCTTAGCACTTGCACTACCCTTTCAATTTCCTTGGCCCTGCCTACCACCGGGTCTAGTTTGCCTTCTTTGGCCATTACCGTTAAATCACGGCCAAATTCATCCAGAGTGGGAGTTTTCGAGGGCTTAGACTGATTAATGGCTCCACCCGCCTCCGGGGCAGCCATGGCGAAGGCTCCCAGCATTTCAATCACCTTGTTGCGAACCAAATCAAGGTTGGCCCCTAAATTAACCAAAACCTTTGATGCAATACCTTCGCCCTCCCTAATCAGACCCAAAAGCAAATGTTCAGTACCAATATAATTATGTCCCAAACGCCGTGCCTCATCAAGGGAAAGCTCCAATACTTTTTTGGCACGAGGGGTATAGCTAATTTCACCAAAGGCAGTAGCATCCCCACGCTCAATAATTCGCTCAATTTCCGCCCGCACTTTATCTAAACTGATACCCATACCAATCAAAACCCGACCGGCAATACCGTCTTGTTCACGAATTAAACCTAATAACAATTGTTCCGTTCCTACGTAATCGTAATTTAACCTTCTTGCTTCTTCCTGGGCCAGTATCAAAACCCGTTGTGCCCGTTCGGTAAATTTGCCAAACATATGGTACACCTCCAATGAATTTATTTCTCAAAAGCTTTTAATTTGTCATTAAGGAACTTAGCTCGATAAATATCTCTTTCACCCGGACTTAATTCCTTCCCTGCAAATTTTTGCAAATAGGCCGGCCCGATTAAAACCAATAATTCATTAAGCAATCTAGGTTCAATTTGAGGAAGTATCTTTAAATCTATTCCCAGCCTTAGATCAGACAATAAGCTCATGGCCTCGTAAGAGCTAAGTGATTTTGCGTAAGATAATATCCCAAAGGCTCGCCAAACCCGGTCGTTTATCCCAGCCCAACTTCCCTGGCAAAGAGCTTCTCTGGAGGCCCGTTCCTGGTTAATAATCTGCATGGTTACAGCCTTAAGTTTACTTATTATCTCTTCTTCTGTTTGGCCTAAGGTGATCTGATTGGAAATCTGAAAAAGGTTCCCAGTGGCCTCAGTACCTTCTCCATACAAACCCCTGACTGTCAACCCTACTTGAGTTACCACTGTAATTACCCGATTGATTTGGTTGGTCATAACCAAAGCAGGTAAATGCATCATTACCGAGGCTCGCAAACCTGTCCCCACATTGGTGGGGCAGGCTGTTAAATAACCTCTTTCTTCACAAAAAACTATTTCCAGGTTCTCCTCTAATAAGTCATCTATCTTGCTCGCCAATTGCCAGGCTTCCTCTAACTGAAGCCCCGGAAAAAGGCATTGTATCCTTAAATGATCCTCTTCATTAACCATGACACTAATTCGATCATCTTCACTAAGTCCTACCGCCCGGCCTTTTACTTTTTCTAACAAAGCAGGACTGATTAAATGTTTCTCCACAAGTATTTGCTGTTCATTGGGATTCAATTCTTTTAACAAAGTAAGCTCTATTTTACCTAATTCTTTCTTTACTTTTTCTTTATCAAGGGTATCCTTGACATTTTGGACAATCTTATCTGAATTTTTTTCGTCCAACAAGTAAGGAAATTTCATATGAGCAATATTTCGGGCCAGCCTTATTCTGCTGCTGATTACAATATCACCCTCCAGCCCGGTGTTATCCATCCATCCGCTAAAAGCTCGTTCCACAGTATCTTTCGCCGACATGGGTTCAACCCTCCTGACTCAGTTTTCTCTCCAACTGTCTTATTTGATCCCTGATTAACGCCGCTTCCTCAAATTCTTCTTTTTCCACTGCTTTTTTCAATTTATGTTTTAATTGATCCATTTCTTTTACTAG
>JAJZSN010000063.1 GCA_021849745.1 Bacillota bacterium
ACTGATTGCCTGGCAATAAACGAGTAATGTTTATACAAAGATAAGTCTGCGTGCTCTTGCGTCACACTTATTTGTGCTTGGAAAGGCAATCTACACATATAATTATGCGGTCACTCCAATGTTGGAGCAGCCCACTCACCTCCCCGTGATTTGTAGTTTACTGTTATCCCTATGGCTGTAGAATAATAGAAAAATAGCTCAAAGACAACACATTTAATTACGTTTTGTGCCTTGAGCGAAGCGAAAGGAATGGGAATAATTATGCATAAACTCGGCTCAAAACAAATTTTGTTAGACGTCATGCCCCATGTGGCCCGAAATCCTGTCGATGTTCCTCCTCCCATTACCCGCTCCAAACCAAACAGAGTACATATAGAACTCATTGCCAAAGAAGTTATCGCCGAGGTTGCCCCCGGTAAGAACTTCTTATTCTGGACTTTTGCTCTGCCTGGGGAAAAACCGGCTGTACCCAGCCCTATGATTCGGGTAATGGAAGGGGACATCGTCGAAGTGACTTTGACCAATGCCATTGAAAGCATAGACCCTCATAACCTGGACTTTCATGCCGTGATGGGCCCGGGGGGCGGGGCCGCCGTCACCAACGTACAGCCCGGCGAGACCAAGACCTTCAGTTTCAAGGCCCTGCGGGCGGGGGCTTATATATACCACTGCGCCGGTGAAGGAATGCCGTGGGAACACGTGGCTCACGGAATGTATGGTCTGATTATGGTAGAGCCCAGAAAGGGTCTCCCCCGGGTGGATAAAGAATTCTATGTAGGACAAAGTGAATGGTATCTATCCCCTGCTGCAAAAAGGGATCCCAAGATAACAGATCCCAAGGTTCGATTCTATGATCTTGATGAAACCAAGGCCTTTGCCGAGCACCCAGACCTTTTTACCCTCAACGGCCACACCCAGGCCCTAACCCATATCTGGCAGAATATGCTGACTCACCAGGGCCAGAAAGCCCGCATCTTCTTTGTCACCGGCGGCCCTAACATCGGCTCCAACTTCCACGTTATTGGCCAGATCTTTGACCGGGTTATCCTTGGTTCCCCGGAAACCCCGGTGAAAAATGCGGAGACCATCTACGTGGCCCCCGGCTCCGCTGCCGTTTTTGAATTAACTACCTTGGTGCCAGGTAAGTATCTCCTTGTTGACCATGCCCTCTGGAGAGTGCCCAAAGGGGCCTTAGGATACCTACATGTGGAGAAAACAGGCCCCTGGCCTCATGACATCTACTCCCCGGAAACCACAGAGAGCGGCCATTAAATATAAAAATAAATCTTGAGTTAATTTTTATAGCAAAAGGGGATTTGGGGGAGTTAATAAATATAAAAGGCAACCACGGAGAAAAAAGATTTATATAGGCTTTATATACCAAAAGTCTAAGGGCGAAAGCACCCCATAATGTTTGGCCTATAAACCTCTGTGTTCTCCGTGCGCTCCGTGGTTGCCTTTTATATTTTTAGTATACACTTTTGGGACAACCCCCTTTTTTAAGAAAATTTTAAGAACCAGTTTATTTAGGTTTTATATCTACCGACTATACTAAAATCAGACGGCCGCATATCTAACCGAAAGGAGGAATGTATCCCGATAATCTCAGCCAAGCAAGAAGTAAATCCCATAAAGAAAGGAGAAAGCGTATGAACAAAGGAAAATTATTAACGGTAGCCGTAATCAGCGGTGTTCTGATGGCAGGAAGCGCCTTACAGGCTTTAGCCGGCACTTCCGGGTATGAAACTTACAAATCCGCCCTCAAAAACACTAAGGCGGCCCAAAGCCTGACCTCCCAAGTCAAAGTAACCCTTCAGGATAACGGCAACACCATCTTGTCTGCCGATTCCGTTACCAAGAAAGACCTGGCCAAGGATGCAGCAAGCAACACAGTATCCATCAATAGCGATGGCAAAAGCGCCACCTTTGAGATGTTTCAACAGGACGACCAAATGGTCATGAAAAGAAGCGGCGAGGATGTCTATTATCAGGTGGAAAAGGGGGGCCATAAACAAAGAAAAGCCAAGGCTCATGATGAGGAGCTCCATAAAGACATGGAAAATGTCATCGATGCCTTGACCCAAAACCTGCAAAACCAGATTACCATCCAGGAAGGTGAAAAAGGAACTAAGAAAATTGACCTCCAACTCACCGGCACCGAAATCCCCCTGGCAGTTAACGCTGTGGGTTCCATGTTAGTGAAACACGTACCCCAGGCTCATGAAAAAGCACAAGATATGCCCAAACCTTTTGCCGGAATTAAACCGGAGCTACCCAGACTGAAAGATGCCATTCAAGTCAAGGAAATCCGGCTGAGCGCCGAGGTCAGCGCCGATAATTATATTGAAGAACATACCGCTACCATCGTTGTATCCGGTAAGGACGCCCAAGGAAACGCCCATGACCTCACCTTTAACCTGGAGGCTGATTTATCCGACTTTAACCAAACTACGGTAACCCCTGTGGATATCGCTGGGAAAAAGGTTGAAACTATCTCCATGAAGCACGGGAAATTAAAGAAACACTAAGTAAAACCGAATACAGATAGAGTTGCACGGGGGTCTCCTTGGTAACTCTATCTGTTTCTCTAAGGGAGTTGAAACCATGGAAAAGGTGTTGGAAATCACAGGGTTGACCAAGAAATATAAAAACAGCCGGGGCATCGAAGATATTAACTTGACTGTTTACAAAGGTGATATCTTTGGCTTTATCGGGCCCAACGGCGCCGGTAAAACCACCACCATGAAATGCATCACCGGACTTTGCCGGCCCGACCGGGGAAATATCAGGATATTCGGATATGATATCAAGGAAAACTTTGAGCCCGCCATGGCAAAGGTGGGGTGTCTGGTAGAAACCGCAGATGCCTATGATTACATGACCGCTTACGAAAATTTGCTGTTGGTAGCCCGTTATTATCCCCGGCTGGCCGGGAACCGCATCGATGAAGCGCTGGAATTGGTGGATTTGGCCGGGCACAAGAAAGAAAAAGCCGGAACCTTTTCCTCCGGGATGAAGCAGCGGTTGGCCCTGGCAGCGGCCTTGCTGCCCCAGCCGGGGTTGGTGATTCTGGACGAACCCACCAACGGCCTGGATATCGACGGTAAGCTCCAGTTCCATGAACTGATTGTCCGTTTGGCCAAGGAACAGGGGATTACCTTTTTTATCTCCAGCCATTTGATCCATGAAATGGAACGTTTGTGGAACCGGGTAGCCATAATCTATGACGGTAAGCCGGTGGCTGAAGGACCGGTTCAAGAATTGACCTGGGACCAAACTTTGGAACAATTCTATGTTGAACAGACAAAAGCCCTGAAAGGAGGTAAAAAGTATGCATAGCCTCTATGCCGGTGTAGTTAACGAGGTACATAAACTTATCAGTCGCCGGGGAACCATCATTTTTTTAGCAATCATCGCTATTTTTCCCATCATCTCCGGGCTGATATTTTCCCAGCTGCAAAGCCAATCGGGCATTGTAGCTGTGGATACCAACGGTTTTCCCCTTATTTTATTGGGTATAGCCACCTCCTTCATTCTCCCCTTATTTATTTTTATGGCCGCTGCAGATTCCTTTGCGGGAGAAACCGGGGCCAAAACCTTAAAACTGACCCTTATTCGTCCCATCAGCCGATTTAAAGTATTTATGGCCAAGGTAATAACCCTAGGGCTTTATATCTCACTGATGCTGACGGTTATCTGGGTGACTTCATTAATCAGCGGACTCTTCTGGGCTCAAGGATTCTCCTATCAGGGCCTTTACCAGGGAGTCATGGCCTATACCGTCTCCTGGTTGCCCTTGATGGTTCTGGCCTTGATGGCGGCAGCTCTCGCCCAGGGCTTTAAAACCGGCAGCGGGGCTTTGACTTTGACCCTTGTGCTTTACCTTCTAATGAAATTGGTTCCCTTTTTATACCCTAACGGCGCTCCACTATTTCCCGGTTTCTATACCGACTGGTATTTGCATTGGCTTGAAAGTTCATCCTATGATAGACTATATCAAGGGTTAGTTTACCTCCTTTCCGGCAGTACGCTGTTTTTCACCTTGGGGTATTATGCCTTTAGTCAAAAAGAAATCTGATGACAGCGAGGGGTCAAGATGTCCATTCGAATTCGCTTAATCCTCTCATATCTGGCGATGGTAATTGTACCGGTAATCTTTTTTATTATGGCTACCTTTTTGTTGGCCATCGCCTTTAGAGGGGATATTATAGAATTAAAATCCTTGGTCCAGAACCGCTATGCCGGCTACCACCCGGTGACCGGTGATATGAAGCTGTTTATCAGCCTGCAAAAAGAATCAATCCTCAACCCTGAGCAATTTCTAGACCGGAAGTTCTTGAAATCAACGGACCAAAGGCTGCATTCTTACAATGCGGCCCTGGTAGTAAGAAAAGGAGAGGAACTTGTATATCTTTCACCCTCGCAAGGAAATTTAAATGCTGAAGACCTTCCTCCTTTTGGCGCCAATAGCAAACGGGAGCTTGAAAAAATCGGCAAACGCCTCTTTGCCGTTAAACAGCACGACTTTATATTTTCCGACGGTTCGGAGGGAACCATCTTCCTCCTCCAGGATGCCAGCCCCGTGGTGGAATTTGCCCATACCTTATCCCCCCTATTATTAGGCCTCTTGCTGCTGGGCTTAGTTCTGACCAACGGCTTGTTGACCTATTTCGTATCCCGAAGTATCATCAGGCCCATTGAATATCTTAAACGGGCTGCGGGGGAGCTTAAAGAAGGCAACCTGGGGTTTCAGGTCAAGGAAACGGGTAAGGATGAAATCGGGCAGTTAGGCCAGGCTTTCGAAGAAATGCGGGTTAAATTAAAGGAATCCATAGATCTGCAGTTACACTACGAAGAAAACCGCAAGGAACTCATCTCCAGCATCTCCCACGATCTGCAGACCCCCATCGCCGCCATCAAAGGTTATGTTGAGGGGATTCAGGACGGGGTGGCCAATTCGCCGGAGAAAATGGATCGGTATATCAAAACTATTTATGCCAAAGCTAATGACATGGAAAAATTAATTGACGAACTTTTCTTGTATTCTAAGCTTGATTTAAAACGTCTGCCCTTTAACTTTGAACAGGTTGATACCCATAGCTATTTCCAAGATTATATTGAAGAACTTCGCTTTGACCTGGAAAAGGGTGGGGTTGAACTTTCTTTCCGCCAAGAAGGAAATATCTCTCCCCTAATCACCGTAGACCGGGAGAAGTTAAAAAGGGTTCTCACCAATATTGTTGATAATTCTTTGAAGTATATAGATAAACCGGAGAAACGCATCGCCATCACTTTGACCGGGACAAACCAGGAACTTACGGTGGGAATTCGGGATAACGGGCCAGGGATACCCCCTGAAGACCTTCCTTTCATCTTTGACCGTTTTTACCGGGTTGACCAGTCCAGAAATACCGCCACCGGCGGCAGCGGCCTTGGTTTGGCCATCGCCAAAAGGATTGTGGAAGAACACGGCGGAACCATTTGGGCCGAAAGCCAACCAGGCGAAGGTACGAGCATCTATTTTTCCCTGAAAAACCTTAATAAAGAAGGTGTTGTCCAATGAAAAAAATTCTTATCGTAGAAGATGAAACCAGTCTGGCCGAGTTGGAGCGGGATTATCTCGAAGCCAACGGCTTTGCGGTGGATATCGCCTCCAGAGGCGACGAGGGCCTCAAAATGGCCGTGACCGGGGATTATGACCTAATCCTGCTGGATATCATGCTGCCCAAAGTCAACGGCTTCGAGATCTGCAAACAAATCCGCAGTGTGAAAGAAATCCCCGTCCTGATGGTATCAGCCAAAAAGGAAGATGTGGATAAAATCCGGGGCCTCGGCCTGGGGGCCGATGATTATATCGTCAAGCCCTTCAGCCCTGGGGAACTGGTGGCCCGGGTCAAGGCCCACCTTGCCAGGTATGAACGGCTGGCCGGAAACCAAAAGGAGAAAAGGGAAGAGCTTCAGATCCGCGGCCTTCTCATTGACCGCGCTTCAAGAAGGGTCTATGTCAATAATAAAGAAGTGGTGTTCACCACTAAGGAATTTGATCTGTTGACTTACCTGGCCTTGAACCCCAACCGAGTTTTCAGTAAGGAGCAGTTGTTTGAAAGGATTTGGAGCCTTGATTCCATGGGGGATATCGCTACCGTGACAGTGCATATCCGTAAAATCAGGGAAAAGATTGAGGCAGATCCCTCTAACCCCCAATATGTTGAAACCGTCTGGGGGGCAGGGTACCGTTTTAAAGGTTAAAGGGGTGTCCCAAAGTCATTTTGGGGCACCCCTTTTATCTAGCGTTTATAAATTGTTCCTTGGCTTTAATCATTGCGGTTACAACCTCGTTAACGGGCAATCTGAGGTTATATTTTCTCCCCAGTTGAACCACGGCCCCGTTCAAGGCGTCGATTTCCGTCCTCCGGCCTTTTTGGATATCCTGGAGCATGGAGGCATGGTGAGCGGCGGTGGTAGGCACCATTTTCCCATAAAAATCCCGTAAATAAGTCGGCGCATCGGGCCATAAAGTTTCCTGGCCGGAAACAGCTAACAGCTCAAATATCTCGGTAATGATGCTTTCCAGTAAAAGCCGGGTGTGTTCGACCTCCGCCAGTTTTCCGTAGTTTACTCCAAAGAGGGCGCCCAGGGGGTTCAGGGCGGAATTGCCGTAGCCATTTTGCAGCAGTACCACATAAGTGGAGGGCGTAATCAGGTGGCTGATTTCTTGGGCCATCTTCCCGGTGTCGAAGGACTTAACCGTCAGGAGGATAAGGTCAAAGACCTTCTCCAGCGAGGTAAGATCTGAGACTACTTCATCCAATTTGGTCTCATGGTCACCCCATATTCCCGTAATGGAAACCCCTTGGTTTTGAATTACTTCAACCATGGGTTCCCGCACCAAAGCCGCAACCCGGTGGCCTTTGTTTTTCAAGAGACAGGAATACACCGACCCCAAAGCCCCGAGTCCGATAACCAATACCTTCATTTTTGGGTCCCTCGTTTCTGTGAGTCTTTTTAAATGAGCCTCTTCTTAAGGTTGAGCAGGAGGCTCATTTCTGCCTAACCGCAGGCCGAACAATCAGCGCAAGAAGAGCATGAGTTGGTGGATTTGAAAAGAACTGGCTGTACGGTAAATTTACATTCCAGCAAATTACATGAGTTTTCAGGGTTGTTATCAAAGCAGAATCGGCCACCATTAAATTGTATGGTTAATGGAACAATATCCCTGGCATCCGGGTTGAACATATTAGCCTTAAAACCAGGTTGATATATTCGTTCCTTACCGGTTTGGTCTACCACTTTAACCTGATGGGTAGTGGTAACAATTTGCTCAATTTTCCCGTCTTGGGTAAAGCTTAATGAGTTACTATCCCCATGAAGGCCCAAAGCGCTGTTATCATAAGCGCTGATGGTTCCGATAGGAGTCTTCACAGGCAGCGGTTTGGCCGGTTCCAAGGATTTTAAGCTGCCGTCAGGATGAAGGGCTATTCCTATCCGAACTTCCGCCGTCCCGGCCGGGGAGTTAACGGTGACCCTGTCTTTGGGCCAGAAGGTAATGCTTTTCACCCCTCCGCTTTGGTAAAAACGGACACTGATAACCTTCTTTTTAAATTGGCCGAAGGGGAATGAAAATTCTATCTCCGGGGCCAGTTCATATTCGTCTTCCTCCGTCCAGTAGCCGGATATTTTGCCGTCTAAGGGGAAGATGGCTTTAATGCTGCCATCTTCATGAAAAGTGATGTACTCAGCCGTGAGAGACCCCAGGGAAGTTTGGAATTCAACCGGGTTCTGGAGGGAGATGCTTTTTAGGATGCCGTTTTCATAAAAAGATACCGGCTTTAAATTCTTACGCCTGATGCCGTCATCCTCGTATTGTGGTATAAGCCGGCCAAAGGGAGTTTTTAACACATTCTCCTGGGTTAAGATACAATCCTTAACACTGCCGTCAGGATAGTGGCTTAAATAAGAAATCCCCTTTAAGATACCGTATTTAGTGGTTACTTTATCCATGATTAATCCCCTTCTTGTTACAGATTTTTCGTCGCTGAAATAATACCCGGTTTAGGGGTTAGTAACCACATTGTTACGTTATTGATTTAATTTGGTCGTATCTTTACCGGCTAAGAGGGAATTTAACTGTTCCAACAAATTACCGCCGCCTAATAAAGATATATTACCTATTTTATCACATATTTTCTCTAAAAACTCTAATTCTTTTAGTCTATAAAGAGTTTGGTTTTCATCCATGAGTTTCGCAGTGTTCAAGAGGCTCCTGGTAGAAGCTATCTCTTCCCGACGGGTTATCAAATTAGCTTGAGCTTTTTTTTCCGCAAGAAGTACGGTATTAAGAATTTCTTTTACATCCCCGGGTAAGATTACGTCTTTCACTCCTGCAAATAAAAACTGAATACCAAAATCCTCACTTTTTTCTTTTAATCTTGATAATACAAAGTTTCCTATTTCCTCTTTTATTTTTAACAATTCGTCCAGCTTTAACGAGCCTACATATTCCCGTAAAATAAGTTGAAGAAGAATATACACTTGTTCATGGTAACCATTAATCTCGATAACTTTGAGGGGGTTAACTATTTTATAATGACAGACGAAATTCAACCTTAACGAAACTTTATCCTCAGTCATTATTTCCTGACCGGTCATATCTATTTGATGCTGGCGTAAGTCAATAATGGTAATATTAACAGAAGTGGGGCCTTCCCAAAAATAGTATCTACCAGGTTCGAGGATCTTTTGCATAACATTATTATAATACAAAACCCCGGTTTCATAACCGGCTACTTCATAAACGCTATAATAACCATTAAGCTCCGGGTTGTTAAATATTGAAATGTCTATCTTAGGGTTAACTTCCGGGTCATTAATATCAATGCTAATAAAATTATGCTTTTTAAGTATATTCCAATAGGCGTATTTCCCGGCAGGTAAGACTTCTTTAAAATTCCCGTCTTCGTAATGGAGGACTATTTCTGAGTCTTTTACGTCAACTAAAATTAGTTCTTTTAATAAATTTTCATCCTGCAAAAATAAATTAATATCCTTACGAACATTAAAAGATTCGTTTATATTAAGAGGAATTATTTTATAATCAACAAAAGGGTTAAAATAATATTTGCCAGGTTTTAAACACTTTATATAGTTCCCATCTTTGAAAAGAAGTCCTCTTTCGTCGTTTTTGATTATTTTTTTAAACATACTACCCCTCCCCATAATAAGTAGTTTGGCGCCCTTTTAAGAGAATCCTCTCTGAGATATTTGCGGAGCAGGGCTTGAGGAAAAGATGCCTTTAGTTATTTACCCTATAACAAAAATCTAACTAAAAAAGCTTAGTTTTCTGTTAATAGTCATAAATGAAGAAAGTACTCCTAACCGGTATCCGCCCTGCTTCAGGGCAACTACCCCAGTTTGATACAACAAAGCTGTATCAACGAGGATTCTAAAAAAAGGACTGTGAGTTTTACATCCTCGATTAACAGTCGAGTGCTCTACCATTGAGCTAATCGCAGTGGAAGTGCGATAGGGGATTCGAACCCCTGCATCCCGGTGAACTTATGCCATTATGCCTCCAGCATACTTTTTACATACTAGGTAAAAAGCACTGTGAGATTATTGGGAAATCTCTACATAGGAGGAAAAACAACAAAAAGCTCAATTTCATAGTATCAGATAGTAACTGCAAGTGTCAATTGATAGAATTCCGGGGAATTAACATGCCAAGAATACGCTAAACTGCCAACACTATTAACATAACTAAAGCGGATAACACAAACTTTATTTATGGTATAATTAATTATTAATTCTAGTCATATTCAAGGAGGACTTTAGCATGACATATACGGTAAACTCTGCCTGTCCCCTGGATTGTCCCGACCGGTGCAGTTTTGTGGTAGAAGTAGAAAACCAACAGGTAACAAAGGTTACAGGCTCCAAGAGCCACCCTCTCACCGGCGGTTTTGTCTGCAGCAAAGCCAAGCACCAGGTAGCCAGGCAAAACAGTCCCGACCGGGTGACCAAGCCTTTAATCAAAAGAAACGGCGCCTGGCAGCCCACCGACTGGGAAACAGCTTACAGCCTCATTAAGGAGAAGCTAACCGGTATCCTGGAGAACCACGGCCCCAAGGCCATTCTCCACTTTTCCGGCGGTGGCTCGGAAGGGCTGTTGCAGAGCTTTGACCAACGCTTCTTCAATGTTCTAGGCGGGCCCACCAGGCCCAGCGGCTGCGTTTGCTGGGGCAGCGGTTTGCGGGCCCAAGAATATGATTTCGGGGCAGTGTATTTCCACAGTTGGTCAGACCTGGTCAATGCCCGGACCATAATCCTTTGGGGGAGAGACCCCATGGTGACCAACCTGCATATTGTCCCTTTTATCAAAGAGGCCAAGGCCAAGGGAGCTAAGGTGGTGGTCATCAATCCCCTGGAAGTGGAATCGGTGCAGTTGGCTGATTATCATGTGGCGCCAAGGCCGGGCACCGACGGGGCCCTGGCTATGGCCATGGCCCATGTTTTACTGGCTGAACGGGAATTAGATATGGATTTCATCAGTGATCACGTTTATGGTTTTGAAGAGTTCGTGAAACGAGCCAAGGATTGTTCACCCCAATGGGCCCAGGAGATAACCGGCGTACCTGCAGAAAGAATCAGGGAACTGGCTTTGCTTTACGGTAAAAATAAACCGGGGGCCATCCTTTTGGGCTATGGCCTCCAGAGATACTCCAACGGCGGTCAGACCATCAGGGCCATCGACGCCCTGGCGGCCCTCACCGGTAATATCGGGGTGCCTGGAGGGGGTGTCAATTACGGCCACCGGTACTGGAAAATGGTCATCAATTCCCTTGCCGGCCAGGAATTTGTCACGGAAACCAGGACCATACCCTTTGCCAAAATGGCCTCGGGTATTGCGGCGGCCCAAGACCCGCCCATCAAGGCTATCTTTGTAAGCAAGTTCAATCCTATAACCCAGCTGCCTGACAGCAACCTCCTTAAACAGGCTTTTCGAGGGGTAGAATTCAAAGTGGTGCTGGACTTTTTCCTCAATGATTCGGCGGAGGAGGCCGACCTGTTCCTGCCGGTGGCCACCAGCTTTGAGCAATCGGACATCATCCTTAATTCCTGGAATGAATACGGCCTTTATGCAGAGCAAGCCATCCCGCCCCGGGGGGAGGCCAAAACCGAACTGGAGATTTTCAGCAGGTTGGCTGGGGAATTTGGGTTGCAGGACAAATTCGGCACTTATTCCAGGGAGGAATGGCTGCAGCTGGCCATAGAACCTTTGCGAGAATTGGGGATTAACCTGGAGACCTTTAAGGGCGGCCCTGTCCGCTGCCCCATCTTTGAGCAGGTGGCCTGGGAGGACCGGAAGTTCGCCACCCCTTCAGGGAAATATGAACTCTTTTCGGCAGGGGCCGCTGAAGAAACGGGAGATCCTCTCCCCGGTTACGGGGCCTTAGGCCCCCTCGGGGATGAAGAATTGGCCCGGGAGTATCCTTTGCAGTTAATGACACCCCATCCCAAATTTAGCCTGCACTCATCTTTCTTCACTCCGGATTTGCAGGATTTGCCCAACCACCCTATACTCCGGCTGCACCCCGATGAAGGTAAAGGCCGTTATCTGGCCAAGGGAGATCGGGCCATAGTGGAAACCTCGGTGGGGGAAATGATGGCCGTAGTGGAATTAACCGCAGGGGTGCGGCCCGGTATGGCGGTAATCCTTGAAGGAAGCTGGATAAAGGACGGTGGAGGAGTGAACCGGCTGATATCCCAAGTAGAAGCGGATATGGGGGGCGGCACTGCTTATTACGACTGCCGCTGCCAGGTGCGAAAGTATAATATTGATAGTATTGAGTAGACAGCTACTCACTCCCCACCAGCCACTTGTTCCCCGGCCACAGTGAGCCTAAAAAGCGGTACCGTAAGCAGCATGCCGGCGAAAAACAGCATACCGGCTACCTCATACATGGCAGCCAGGGAAAACTGAACCTTTAACCAGCCGGCCAAGCTCATGGTAATTACCATTGCTCCCATGAACATCGGGTTTAGTACCCCGTTGACCCGTCCGACAAACTCCTCTTCCGATGTGTGGAGAATTAACGTGGTTACTCCGATATGGATAAAAGGGAAACAGAGCCCGCTGAGAAACTGCATCGATAAGGTTAGGATGAGACTGCTGGACAAACCGATACCCACAACCGACAAGGCACTGACCAATAATCCAATAGCCAGGAGCTTCTGGGGGGAAATTTTTTTGGCCAGACCCATAACCACGCCGCCACCCATCAGCATGGCCGCACCATTGACCATCAAAAGCCACTGGACACTTTCTTTGGGCAAACCGAGCCTTTCCATAACGATATAAACGCCTAAGGGTTGGATTAACCCAACTGCCAGGCCGGAAACCACGAATATCCCACCGAGGCTTTTCAACACTTTCCTCGACCATACAAAACGAAGGCCGTCCGCCATTTCTCGCCAGAAATTTGCTTCCGGTTTTTCTTTGACCACTGTTTGATCAGGAGGTAAGTAAGCAAGGACTACAGCCGAGAGCAGAAAGGCCACTCCCGTTACGCCAATGGCGATATGGATACCAAAGGTCTTATAGATAAAGGTTCCCAGGGCCGGGCCGAGAACCATGAAGATAGCCATCAGGGTCTGGAACATGGCCATCCCCTTTTGTAACTGCTCCCCCGGCAGGTGGATTTTAAACAGCTTCAAGGCAGAGGGGTGGGAGAATTGGGAAAGAATAGCGGAAATCAGGGTGACGAAAAATACCGCCTCCCATTGGCCGAAGACTATGGTTAACAACACAATAAACACCGACATGGCGCTCAATAAATCACACCAGACCATGGTTCGCTTCGGACGCCAACGGTCGGCATAGGTTCCCCCGATGAAAGAAAACACAAAGATAGGGGCAAATTCAGCTACGGAAATAAGGGAAACCATCAAGGGATCATTACCCGTTTGCTCCATGACAAACAATAGAATGGCAAAGTTACGCACCCATATCCCCATTTGTAAAAAAACATTTGACAGGACAATGGCCTGAATAAACCGGTTACGAAAAAAACCTGCCGTGGCAGAAGATAAATCCGACATTCCTTTCTCCTCTCTGGTACCCCCTTTTTCGAGATTTCCAAGCCATGAGTATAGTTCCGCAGAAATAAAATATATAGCAAAAGGGGATTCGGAGGAGTAAATAAATATAAAAGGCAACCACGGAGCGCACGGAGAACACAGAGAAAAAATTTATATATGGCTTTATATACTAAGAGTCTAAGGACTAGCTCCCATAATGGCGGCCTATAAACCTCTGCACTCTGGTCACGGGCCACTAAATTTTTTTGAATTGCAGCTTTGCTGCGCTGTGACTGTGGTTAATCTTTTATTTTAAAAGAACTCTTTAAAGACACTATTAAGTTAAAGACCGGCTTTTCCTGGGTTGAAAGCTTGGGATCCACATTAAAGTAACCGTGTCTGAAAAACTGGAACTTGTCCTGGGGTTTGGCTTCCTTCATATTAGGCTCCACAAAACCCTGGAGAATTTCTAAGGAATTGGGGTTAAGGTTATCCAGGAAGTTTTCCCCTTCCTCTTTATCTTCATCCAAAATCAGCGGTTCATAAAGCCTGAATTCGGCCGGCAGAGCCTGGCCGGCCTCTACCCAGTGGATGGTTCCTTTAACCTTTCTCTCAGTAAAGTCGCTGCCGCTTTTGGTGGCCGGGTCGTAGGTGCAGCGGATCTCAACCACATTCCCTGCTGCGTCTTTAATCACTTCATTGCACTTAATAAAGTAGGCATGCTTTAATCTAACTTCATTCCCCGGAAATAACCGGTGATATTTGGGGGGCGGATTTTCTACGAAGTCATCCTGTTCAACATAGATTTCCCGGGAGAAGGGGATCTGCCGTATACCCATTTCCGGATTCTCCGGGTTAATCTCCGCCTCCAGCCATTCTACCTGGCCTTCCGGGTAATTGGTAATGACCACTTTCAGGGGCCTGACAACACCCATGGTTCTTGGGGCCTTTAGTTTCAGGTCTTCCCTGGCAAAGTGATCCAGCATCTGGGCATCCACGATGCTGTTGCTTTTGGCAACCCCGATTTCCCGCACGAAGTTGCGGATGGCTTCCGGGGTATAGCCCCTTCTTCTTAAGCCGGAGACGGTAGGCATGCGGGGGTCGTCCCACCCGTCTACCACCTTCTCATCCACCAGTAGTTTAAGATATCTTTTGCTCATGACGGTGTTGGTCATGTTTAGCCTGGCAAACTCGTATTGCCGGGGTTGGCTTTCTGTTTCACACTCATTGATTACCCAGTCATATAAAGGCCGGTGGTCTTCAAACTCCAGGGTACAGATGGAATGGGTCACCCCTTCAACGGCATCCTCCAGGGGATGGGCATAATCGTACATAGGATAAATACACCATTTATCTCCGGTATTATGGTGGGTAGCATGGGCAATCCGGTATAGAACGGGGTCCCGCATATTCAGGTTGGGAGAAGCCATATCAATCTTGGCCCGCAGCACCTTTTCCCCGTCTTTGAACTCCCCTTTGCGCATCCGTTCAAAGAGGTCTAAGTTTTCCTCAATGGATCTGTTCCGGTAGGGGCTTTCCTGCCCTGGCTCCTTCAGGGTTCCCCTGGTTGCTCTGATTTGTTCGGCGGATAAGTCGCAAACATAGGCTTTACCCTTTTTGATTAATTTCACCGCCCAGTTATACATCTCTTCGAAAAAGTCGGATGCAAAATACAGGCCGTCCCATTGATAACCAAGCCATTGTACATCTTCTTTAATGGCTTCGACGTACTCGGTATCTTCCTTGACAGGATTGGTATCGTCAAAACGCAGATTGGTTTTTCCGTTAAACTCATCGGCCAGGTCAAAGTTCAAGACAATGGATTTGGCATGTCCGATATGCAGGTATCCGTTAGGTTCGGGGGGAAACCGGGTGATAATTTCCTTATGTTTGCCGGACTTTAAATCATCGATAATGATATTTCTGATGAAATTTGATTGGGTAGCTTTGTTGTCCATGAAACCACCTTTTCTGAATTATTTATATCCTTATTACTTTTTAATTGTATATATATCATAAAAAACCTTTATTTTTTATGCAAGTTTTTTAAACTTTTATCATTAAATCATCTGGTTATTATTTCCTGCCGCCATGTTATTATACCCGTAATTCAAATTTCTGCTTAAAAAAAGATTAGCCACGGAGAACACGGAGAGCACAGAGGTTTATACGCCGCCGTTATGGGTTGCTTCGCCCTTGAACTCTTGGTATATAAAGCCATATATAAATCTTTTTTCTCTGTTTTCTCCTTGTTTAATTTTTTTGTTGTAATCTAATTAGATAAGTAATATCATCATAGATAAACCTGTTATTAGGGCAACCACTGGAGGGGGCAGAAATATAATGAAAATGCATTACGCCTGGATAGTAGCCGCTGTGACCTTTTTGACTCTGCTGGTATCAGCGGGTATCCGTTCCGCATCAGGGGTACTGATTGTTCCCTTTGAGCAATACTTTGGCTGGGAGCGGACGGTGATCTCTTTTGCTTTGGCCGTCAATTTGGTCCTTTATGGCCTATTTGGTCCTTTCGCCGCTGCCTGGATGGAGCGCTATGGTACAAGACGGATTATGCTGTTTGCTCTACTCATGCTGACCATGGGAACAGGCCTGCTGATGCAGGCCTATTACCCTATGGCGCCACAGAACCCGTTAATGAAGGCGTAAAATCCGGCCACAACCCTATCAAGCTGGCCTTTGACGGCTTGAAAACCGGAGTCAGGGCCAAAGAATTCTGGTTGCTTTCCGGCAGTTTCTTCATCTGCGGTGCTACCACCAACGGACTGATTGGAACCCATTTCATCCCTGCCGCCATGGAACAAGGGGTGAATGAAGTGGCTGCAGCGGGGATGCTGGCGAGCATAGGCGTTTTCAATATTCTTGGCACCACTATTTCGGGCTGGCTGTCCGACCGCTTTGACAACCGCTGGCTGCTTTTCTGGTACTATGGTTTCAGGGGTTTATCCCTCTTGTTTTTGCCCCACGCCCTAGGTTCCGACACGATAAGCCTGGCTATCTTTATCGTTTTCTTTGGGCTGGACTGGATTGCCACTGTACCGCCTACGGTACGCATAGCAACAGAAACCTTCGGCCAACAAGGCGGGGTAATCTTCGGCTGGATTTTTGCTATCCACCAGATTGGGTCTGCCGCCGCCGCTTTTGGCGGAGGAGTGTTGCATACCTGGCTTGGTGATTATCTGGTCAGTTTTATTTCTGCAGGAATCCTAAGTTTATTAGCCTCGGGACTGGTTATGAAAATTCGGCGACCTGGTGCTTTATCGAAAATTAGTTAATAAGGTTTTTCAAGGTAATAGTTATTTTAAACAAATCGCCATCTAACTCAATATCTAAACTGCCCCCGTGAAGGTCGACTATGGATTTGGCAATGGCCAAACCCAGTCCCGTCCCTTCCGCATGACGGGATTTATCACCTCGTTTAAACCGCTCGAATAACTCTTCGCTATCTTGACCAAGCTCGTATTTTGTGACATTTTTGAAAGTAATCACAGCGCTGCCACGGACAGCTTGTACTGTAATATACACTCTGGTATTCTCCAAGGAATACTTTAGGATATTGCTGATTAAGTTATCAAATACCCGCCATAATTTCTGTCCATCAACATAGGCATAGACCGCTGTGTCCGGTTTTGTTACCCTAAATTGCAGAGTCGATACCTCGATGGTTTCATTATGTTCCCCAAGGGCCTGCTGCAAAAGCTGCACCAAATCCACTTTTTCTTTAGCCAGCTCAATGTTGCCGCTGGCCATTTTTGATGCTTCGAACAAATCATCAATCAATACTTTCAGTCGTTTAGATTTCCGGTCGATGATGTGGATATACGCTTCCCGGTCTTCAGCGGCCAAATCCGGTGTCTTCAACAACTCTGTATAAGTGATGATCGACGTTAACGGTGTTCGCAAATCATGACTTACGTTAGTAATAAGCTCGGTTTTTAACCTTTCGCTCTTAGCCTGTTCCTTCTGAGAGGACTTAACCCCATGCTTTAAAATGTTTATATTCTCGGCTAGTTTAGCTAGTACCGTTTTCCCTACCACCGGTAAATCTTCTTCAAAGTTTCCCTGGGCTAACTTGCTAACATTTGTTAGGATGCGATTGAAATAGCCGGTACGCTTTAAGATTATTACAATAATGGGAATACCCATGGCCATAGTAAATGGGGCATAAAGAACGATTAACTGGGGATACATAAAAACCACCGTCATCCCAGCACCCATCGAAAATACCATCGCTAAGAGAATAAATATTTGGGTGCCAATACTGCGGATGAGAAAGGCTTCCTGTAAGGCTTCAAGGGCTCTGTAAAGGAGAGTTTTTGGCCACTCCGTCTTTAAGTTTGGCCAATCTTTTATTACTGCTAACAGATACTTTCCTTGTATCAATGTCAGGGCAACAAAAAGAACTGTGAAAAGGGTTGTGACACTTAGATCAATAATAAAATCATATAGGTTATACGGGTTAATGTTGAAGTAAAGGACATTATTGTTAATAAGGTTTAAAAACCTATTGGCATAATATCCACTAATTAGAAACAGAATTATTCTCACATCAACGGGAATATGGTTGTAATATTGTTGCCATCTCTCTATTGCCAGGGTTTGTTTTACAGCTGTTATCCGATACAGATAGACACTAAATAGGAGGGCAATTAGACCGCTAATTGAATAGACAAAAAAGAATGATTTCTTTTGTTGAAAGTCACGATAATTTACTATGACTTCACTGGTTACCGGGGCAGATTTGGGTATAGCAATGTACCCCTCAAACACTCTTGCCGTATCAGGTATTAAGCCTCGGAACTCACCCATGCCGAGAAAGCTATTGCGTCCCTGGATGGAAAGATAATCCCCCTCCGATTGATATCTTTGTGTAAACAGCAGTTCTTTGCCATTGAAACCCTTCTCTGGGTCGATACCCTGGGCCATATTTAAGTTGGTATAAACTGCACCCGTTGTAGTTTCTTTTAAATAGTACTTAAAAACCGATTTGTTTTTCTCCAAATCTGGTTGCAGACTTTTCAAGTTACGGTAATAGTTATTGATTTTCTCTTCTTTCTCTTTAATAACTTTTACCCGGACATATTCGTCACTCTCAAAGTTATTGGTAATATCTTCAATTTTCTTATCTCTTTCGGCAATGAAAATGTCTGCAATTTTTTTATTGTTGTTAACCAAGGCATCCTGGATTCTACCCTCATATTGCCCTTTAATGTTAGTAATTTGCTGAGGCAAATCTCCGTACCGGTAGCGATGTTCATTAATATCGTCGGCCGTAACGGTAATTGCCTTTTTCGCTTCTTCTTGTGTCACGTAATTGAGTTCCAACACGCTCAGGGAGTTAATAAATTGGTTGAATTGTTCTTGGAATTGGGGTATATGAAAATAGTCTTTTTTCATATACTCATGGCTGTGAGACAGCCCCAGAGTGATCCCGCTTAACCCGAAGGTAAACAATAAAAGCCAAACTATCGGGGCCAATTTATTTTTCCATTTTGTAGCCAATTCCCCACACCACCTTTAAATATCTTGGGTTTTTTGGGTCAATCTCAATCTTTTCGCGGATTTTTCGAATGTGTACTGCTACGGTATTTTCCGCATTGTATCCCGGTTCGTTCCAGACTCGCTCATATATTTCATTAATGGAGAATACCCGGCCGGGGTTAGTCATAAGTAATTCTACGATTTTGTACTCGGTAGGTGTTAATTTGACTACCTCACCGTGGACGGTGACTTCTTTGGCCGATTGGTCTAAGGTAAGGCCGTTGAGATCTATTATCTTCTTAATGCCTTCATATGTCCCCAAAGTGACATATCTTCTTAACTGGGATTTGACCCGGGCCACCAGTTCAAGGGGGTTAAAGGGTTTGGTCACATAGTCGTCAGCGCCCACCTGTAGACCTAGTATTTTATCCGTGTCCTCACTTTTGGCACTTAAAATAATAATGGGGATGTTTTGCTTCTCGCGGATTTTGAAGGTAGTTGTTATACCGTCCAGCCTTGGCATCATTACGTCCAAAATAATGAGGTGGATGACGTGCTCATTCAATTTTTCAATGGCTTCAAGGCCGTCTTTTGCTTTAATTACCGTTATACCCTCATTTTTTAGGTATATTTCAATGGCATCCCGGATTTCTTTTTCGTCATCAACTACTAAAACTCAGTAGTTAT
>JAJZSN010000064.1 GCA_021849745.1 Bacillota bacterium
TCATAGAGCGCTTTGAACAGCCAGGCAGTAAACACCGCATTGGTGAAATCACAAAAAAGCAGATCCATCTTTATGAGTGCATGGGTGTTGGGCTGCCGACCTAGATATAAATTTCCGGGAATCTAGGTTCCAGATTCTAATTGCCTTTCTCCTCACCTCAGCGGCGGCAATTTGCAGTATTGTTCTAGGGTTTATGGTGTATAAATCTTTTTTTAACGAGGATCATCAACTGATACCAGATATAAAGTAATATGAATTTTGTTAATACAAGCCCGGCACCGAGGGGCTTGTTTTTTACTACAAGAACTTATAATTTTCCATCCTTGTGGGTGCAAAGGCGTGCGCAACAAACGATGTGCACCTTTTTAATTATGTCAAAAGTCTTCACCTTTTGGGTAGAAACCTCATTAGATAATATATGAGTTGTTGCGTTAGCGGGAAAGATAAGCGTACCTTTCCCAGGAAACTCCTATCCGAGCTGGAAAGGTACGGCGTTAAGGAAACCTTTTTGCAACATGTACGGAAATTACGTCCTGATTTTTATCTGGAATGGCAAAGGCACCTTCGTGATTAGACTTCTAATCCCTGTGACCCCGGCATAATAGTTATATTAAGAATAATGCACCGGTGCGGGGTGATAGGATGTTTGTAATAGTGATTTCCAAAATAAAAGAACGGCTCTTTTTGATTTTGCGAATTCTTATCCTCCTTGCCCTATTAGCTTTGATTTTACCAAAGGTTTACGGGATAATGGAAAAGCAGGATATCCTAAGTGGTCTGGAAGACAGAAAACCTTCCGGAAACCCCATGCGGGTTGAGAAACAGTCTTCTGCAGAAGAAAAAGAAGATGAAGGATTGCTGCAGAATTTTGTGGTAAAGTTACGGGATTTTTATAAAAAATGACAGCTATTCAAGGGGAAGTTTTACCACTTAAAGAGGGTTTTGCCTGAGGGTTATAGAATTTATGAAGGTAATCGGGAGAGATTACCTTTTTTTTTTTCCAGGTCGAAATGGGGGATGACCATGAAGATTGAAAAATATATCGGCGATTTTATTCATTACCTGGGGGTGGAGCGGGGGCTGGCCCGCAATACCTTGGAGTCCTACCGGAGGGATTTGCAGCAATATGCCAATTATATGGAAGGGCAGAAGATTAACTACATTGATAATTCGACCCAGCATTCGGTTATTGGGTACCTGCTGTTTCTCCAGAAAAATGGCAGGGTGGCTTCTACTATAGCCCGGCATATGTCTGCATTGAAGGCTTTTCACCGGTTTTTGGTTAATGAAGGGGTAATCCCTAAAGATCCCACCGCCAATCTGGAAACCCCCAAGCCCCATAAGAAGCTGCCTCAGGTTCTATCCCTCCAGGAGGTGGAACTGCTACTTGATGCCCCGAAAGTAAAGAACGCCTCAGATTCCAGGGATAAGGCCATGCTTGAACTCCTTTACGCCACCGGTATTCGGGTCAGTGAGCTGATTAATCTCAATGTGGACAACCTCAACCTGGATATGGGTTTTGTCCGGTGTTTCGGCAAGGGATCTAAGGAAAGAATCATCCCCTTGGGGAAGGTAGCCATAAAGTGGGTGGGGGAATATTTGGGATGGGGAAGAGCAAAACTAATCAAAACCCCTAATCAGCCTAGCTTGTTCGTCAATTACAACGGTCACCGTCTCACCAGACAGGGGTTCTGGAAGATTATCAAAAAATACGCTAAAGATGCCGGAATCCAAAAGGAAATTACCCCTCATACTTTGCGCCATTCCTTTGCCACCCATCTGCTGGAAAATGGCGCCGATCTACGGTCAGTCCAAGAGATGCTGGGACACGCCGACATTACCACTACCCAGATTTATACCCACCTGACTAAGGGAAGGTTGAAGGAAGTTTACAGTAAGCATCATCCTAGGGCGTAGTTTGAGCTAAGGAGGAAGATATGATAAATCGCATAATATTGATGATTATGGATAGCGCAGGGATTGGGGCCCTTCCTGATGCTGGGGAATACGGGGATTTGGGGGTCAACACTTTGGGCCACACTGCGGAGGCGGTAGGGGGCCTGAAGGCGCCCAATATGGCTTCATTAGGACTGGGCAATATCGCCCCTTTAAAGGGGGTGGAAGCTGCTTCCCAGCCTAAGGGTGCTTTTGGCAAGATGGCGGAGGTGTCAGCAGGTAAGGACACCACTACGGGTCACTGGGAAATAGCCGGATGTATACTGGAACGGCCTTTTTCCACCTATCCCCAGGGGTTTCCCAGGGAGGTTATTGAAGAGTTTGAAACTCGTATCGGGCGCAAGACCTTGGGCAATGTGGTGGCTTCGGGGACGGTGATTATCGAGGAACTGGGGGCCGAGCATATGAAGACCGGTTATCCCATTGTGTATACCTCGGCGGATAGTGTTTTCCAGATTGCCGCCCATGAGGAAGTTATTCCTATTGAGGAACAGTACCGCATGTGCGAAACAGCCCGTGAAATGCTGGTAGGGGAACATGCCGTGGGCAGGGTCATTGCCCGACCCTTTATCGGCCAGCCCGGGTCCTTTAAGCGTACTGAACGGCGGCATGATTTTTCCCTCAAACCAGTCAAGCCTACTATCCTGGACAAAATGATGGAAAAGGGTCTGGCTGTGATGGCGGTGGGGAAAATTAAGGATATCTATGCTGACCGGGGAATAACCCACCACCTGGCAGCCAAGTCCAATATGGATGGAGTGGATAAGACCCTGGAATTTATGGAAAAAGGTGAGCGGGGGCTGATTTTCACCAATTTGGTGGATTTTGATATGCTTTACGGTCACCGTAACAATGCAAAGGGCTATGCCGAGGCTTTGGAGGCCTTTGACGGTAGGTTGCCGGAGATTTTCGCCGGATTAAAGGCGGATGACTTGTTGATCATTACCGCTGATCACGGTTGTGACCCTACTTCCGAGGGGACTGACCACACTAGAGAATACGTGCCTTTGTTGGTCTATGGACAGGATATTAAGTCCGGGGTTAACCTGGGGGTACGGAAATCTTTTGCTGATGTGGGGGCTACTATTGGGCAGGTTTTTGGTATTGATCTGGGAGTAGGTACCGGGTTTTTGAAAGAAATCCAAAGAGATAAATAGGGAGGGAATATTTTGATGACTAATTTAACTAATATTAAGGAAACTGTTGAATCCATTCAAAAGAAACTTACCGGTGATGTTGAGATAGGGCTGATTTTGGGCAGCGGTTTGGGAGCGTTAGCGGAGGAACTGACTGACAAAGTAGTTATTCCTTATAAAGAGATACCTCATTTTCCCCAGTCTACCGTTGAGGGCCATGCCGGGCAACTGGTATACGGAACCCTGGAGGGTAAACAGGTGGTGGTGATGCAGGGCCGCTTCCATTTTTACGAGGGCTATTCCATGGCTCAGGTGACTTACCCTGTGCGGGTAATGCAAAAACTGGGGGTCAAGACCCTGGTGGTTACCAATGCCGCCGGTGGGGTAAACCGCAGTTTTACTCCGGGGGATTTGATGTTAATTGAAGACCATATTAATCTGACGGGTACTAACCCTTTAATCGGTCCCAATGACGATAGTTTCGGCCCTCGTTTTCCCGATATGAGCGAAGCCTATAACCGGGAACTCCGGGCCCTGGCAGACAAGGTTGCAACAGGTCAGGGTTTTAGCCTGCAGCGGGGAGTATATGCCGGCTTGACTGGTCCTACCTATGAAACTCCGGCAGAAATTCGCCACCTGGCTGCCATCGGGGCCGATGCCGTGGGCATGAGTACCGTACCTGAAGTAATCGTAGCCAATCACGGCGGTATACGAGTGCTGGGCATCTCCTGTATCACCAACATGGCTGCAGGGATCTTGGAACGCAAGCTGGATCATGCAGAAGTTATGGAGACCGCCGAAAGAATTAAGGAAAAGTTCCTCGGCCTGGTGCGGGGCGTGGTCAGGGAGCTTTAGGGATAGCAAAATTCTGTCAGTCGTTAGTCCTTAGTCGTTAGCTGTTAGCTTTAAAAGACATGCATAGGAAAGGGGTTATTCTGGAATGGAGTCCGCACCCGGGTGCGTTGGGTAGCCCGTGAAGTCATTAGAGGGTTCGTAGTTCATAGTGGAGGCTGGGATGTGGAGAATAGTCCTAACTGTAAATAACCCATGAGCAACGTAGGGGGAGGCAGTAACCCGCAGGGCGCCTTACGGAACTTCCGAAGCCAATCACTTCGAAGGGCCCGTCGCGCAGGACACTGTGACCATAGGAAAAGCAGAATGAGAGTTTGTCCGAAGCAGGGACCGAGAAGATGAGTGGCTCGGAAGTGGAGTAAAGCGCCCGGAGGGTTACTGCCTCCCCCGGAGTCGACCCTAGTGGCTTATTAGTTCCTCCCGGATATGACCCCCAAATCAACAACTACATAAAACGAGGTGACTACATGCGCTCATACGACATTATCGCCAAAAAACGCGATGGCCTGGAGCTTACCGCAGAAGAAATCTCCTTTATCGTCCAGGGCTTCACCCAAGGACGGGTGCCTGACTATCAGATGGCTGCCTGGGCCATGGCCGTTTTTCTCCGGGGTATGAACCCCAGAGAGACAGCAGACCTGACCATGGCCATGGTCAATTCCGGGGAAACCATCGATTTATCGCCAATAAAAGGAATTAAGGTGGATAAGCACAGTACCGGCGGGGTGGGAGACACTACCACTCTGGTGCTGGCCCCCCTGGTGGCTGCCGCCGGGGCGCCGGTGGCCAAGATGTCGGGGCGAGGACTGGGCCACACCGGGGGCACCCTGGATAAGTTTGAGGCTATTCCAGGCTTCTCCGTGGAACTGGTCAGAGAGAAGTTTATTGAAAATGTCAATACTGTCAAGGCTGCGGTGGTGGGACAGACAGGTAATTTGGTTCCTGCCGACAAGAAACTGTATGCTCTACGGGATGTTACCGCTACTGTGAATTGTGTGCCACTAATTGCCAGCAGTATTATGAGCAAGAAGATTGCTGCTGGGGCCGATGCCATCGTTTTGGATGTGAAAACGGGTAGCGGGGCTTTTATGAAGACTCTGGAGAATTCCTTTGAACTGGCTAAGGCCATGGTGGATATCGGCGCCCAGGTAGGACGCAAAACGGTGGCGGTAGTGACCACTATGGATCAGCCCCTGGGTTATGCGGTTGGTAATGCCCTGGAGGTTAAGGAGGCTATCGATATCTTAAAGGGGGGCGGCCCGGCGGACCTGCGGGAACTCTGCCTGACCTTGGGAGGCCATATGGTGAAGTTGGCCGGGCTGGCCGACAGTTCGGAGGCGGCCAGAGAGAAGCTGGCGGCACTGCTGGATGGGGGAGAGGCCCTGGCTAAGTTTAAGGAGATGATTGTCGCCCAGGGAGGTAATCCTGATGTAGTAGAAAAGCCGGAATTGCTGCCACAGTCCGGACAGCAACTGGAGGTGAAGGCGGCCCGGGATGGCTTTATCCAGGCCATGGAGGCTGAGACCATCGGCATAGCGGCTACTATCCTGGGCGCCGGGCGGGAGACCAAAGAATCTGTGATAGATCCGGCAGTGGGTATTGTCCTGCGCAAGAAAGTGGGCGACATGGTAAAGGCCGGTGAGGCCCTGGCTATGCTTCACGTTAACAGGCAGGATAAAGTTGAGGAAGTCCGGAAGATGGTGACCGGAGCTTACGCCATCGGGGCGGAGGCGGCCCCCACAGGGAAATTAATCTTCGGGGAAGTTACTAAAGAGGGGGTTAAAAGGTATTAGGGGTGAGGGGGACTCTCACCCTATATTTTTGGTTAAAATTAAGTTAAGGAGTTTACTACTAATACCCAAATAATGTTATAATGAGATAAATAGAGTTCTGAGGTGCTTCCATGCAAATTAACGAAAGTGAAAAAACAAAAATAACCGAATTTATTGTGGAGAAGGTTTCTCCGTACGCAATCTTCCTTTTTGGTTCCGGGGCGAAAGGTTCGATGACACCGGAGAGTGATATTGATATTGCATTTTTATCAGATAGCCAATTTACTGATTATGAAATTTTTATGATGGCCCAGGAGTTAGCTGCCAAGCTAGGGAGGGAAGTAGATTTGATTGATTTAGGAAAGGCCAGTACAGTTTTTAAAGCCCAAGTGGTTGGCACAGGAAAAATAATTTATGATGGAGATATCAACAGGAGAAGGGTCTTTCAAATGAGGACTCTGAAAGAATATGCTATGCTAAATGAAGAACGGCAACATATTCTGGATAAATTTATAGAAAGGAGCCTACAATGACCAATGATATTGTACTTAATAAGATTCAAACCATAAAGCGCTGTATTAAAAGAATTAATGAAGAATATGAAAATAACCCGGAAAATTTGGGTAATTTTACGAAGCAAGATGCCATCATTCTAAATATTCAAAGAGCTTGTGAAGCTTGTATAGATTTGGCCATGCATGTAGTATCCGAAAAAAACTTGGGAATTCCGCAGAACAGCCGCGATGCTTTTGAGATTATGCACCAAAATAAACTTATTAACGAAGAAACCAATGCTAGATTAAAGGCAATGGTAGGCTTTAGAAACATTGCCGTCCATGATTATCGTGTTGTAAATATTGAGATAGTTAAAAATATTATTGAGAAGCACCTGGGGGATTTTGAACAGTTTGCAAATATTATTATCAAACTAAAGGATTAAACACAGGTTTCTCTAGCGGATTAGGGAAACCATATTTTTTACCATAGACGGCATAAGTTTGTCCTTCTCTTAATATACTAGTGTAAGGGTGTTGGTCAAGCCACAAATTCACTTACAGGAGGACAAACTATGAAGAAAAAATTTGCCGTTTCATTTTTGACAATAGTCTTTCTTTTCTCTTCCCTAAGTTGGGCCCTGGCAATCCCAACACAACAAAGGCCGGACGATGGAGAGGTAGCACCACCCGCCCATGGACAGACTGAAAAGAATCAGGTCAAGACCGGTGGTTTAGGACTGGAAACTTCTGCTGAATCAGCTGTGCTGATGGATGCTGCTTCCGGGAAAATCCTGTACGACAAAAACATGAATAAATCCTTACCCCCTGCCAGTGTGACCAAAATCATGACCTTATTGATGGCCCTGGAGGCCATTGACCAGGGTAAAGTTAAACTAACCGATAAGGTGGAAACCAGTGAAAACGCCTGGAAAATGGGCGGATCCCAGATTTACCTGGAGCCCGGTGAGCAGATGTCCATGAAGGACATGCTCCTGGCCATTGCTGTAGGTTCTGCCAATGACGCTTCGGTGGCGGTAGCGGAACATATCGGCGGTTCCCATGAAGAATTTGTGGCTATGATGAATGATAAAGTCAAGAAACTGGGTTTAAAGAATACCCGGTTTGTTAATGCCAACGGCTTAACAGCTGAAGGCCATGTGACCAGCGCTTACGATATGGCGGTCATCCTAAAGGAAGCCATGAAATATCCTTTATTTCTCGAACTGACTTCTATTAAGCACCATGAGTTGCGGGGCGGAGAATTCAAACTGGACAACCGTAATAAGCTTTTGTGGTGGTATAGGGGAACCCTGACCGGAAAGACCGGTTGGACCAATGATGCCAAGTACTGTTTAGCCTCTGCTGTAGAACGGGACGGTTTACGCTTAATAACCGTGGTGCTGGGAGTTCCCGAGATCAGGGGTCATTACAAAGAATCCATGAGGGTATATAATTGGGGCTTTGCCAAATACCGGGGTGTTACCTTTGCCAATGCAGGAGACAAAGTACGAATCCTGCCGGTGGGCAAGGGACTGGTAGATAAGGTAGAAGTTATCGCCGGTGATCGGGCCGCTGTTACCGTCCTCAAAGGGGAAGATAAAAAGGTGGCCCACCGGATTGAGCTGCCGGAAATGGTGCAGGCCCCGGTGAAAAAGGGCCAGAAGATCGGGGAAATGATACTGACCATAGAAGGCAAAGAAGTGGGCCGGGTGGCCCTGGTAGCTAAGCACCCGGTGGAGAAGGCATCGGTATTCACCCAGATATACAGAACTTTCGAAGAAGTATTCAATTTTGGAAAATAATCTTAAGGGATACCGCTTTCGGGCGGTATTCTTTTGTATGTCCAGGCCTTTCGACAACATACTTCATTATTAGTGTTAAACTCCTGGAAAACTTTAGCAGGAAATCGCCGTCCTCTGTAGAATCTAAATAGACAACTTCATAATATTTTATGCGTTAAAGATCAGCTCAAAGCTGACAGCTGATAGCTGATAGCTGACAGCTCAATTACAAGGGGGGATCAATGTGCAATTAGAATTCGAACATATTAACAAGACACTCATCGTCAGGGTTGGCGGTGAACTGGATCTGGCGGTGGCCGAAAGTTTCCGCAATGAAGTAGAGGGAGCTTTAGAAGAACAGGGGGTACAAAACTTGATTCTTAACCTAAAGGATGTTTCTTTTATTGACAGTTCCGGATTGGGGGTAATCTTGGGCCGCTATAAAAGAATCACCCAAGTCGGCGGCAATATGGCCATAGCCGAAGCAGAGCCACAGGTCCGGCGTATTCTGGAGCTTTCCGGTATCTTGCGAATTATGGGTGCATATGAAACTGAAAATGCGGCCCTGGATGCGGTTTAGGCTGTAGGGAGGAGAAAGATAATGAACAATCAGATGAAATTAGAGTTTCTTAGCCTAGCAGAAAATGTGGCCCTGGCCAGGGTTACCATAGCATCTTTTGCATCTCAATTGGATTTCACTTTAACGGATCTGGAAGAGATTAAAGTGGCAGTTTCAGAGGGGGTTTCCAATTCAATTATCCATGGTTATGGCAATCAACCGGACGGAACGGTGAGGGTTATTGCATCAATATCCGGGGATACCCTGGAACTTAGAATTGAAGATGATGGCAAAGGTATTGAGGATATCCCCCAAGCCTTACAACCTGCCTTCTCCACTGAACCTGACCGGATGGGACTGGGGTTTGTCTTCATGCAGTCCTTTATGGACCAGTTTCAAGTAACTTCCGAACCCGGTCGGGGAACCAGGGTTTTCATGGTCAAGAAGCAAATTGTCCATGAGGGTGGAGTGGACAAGGTACAAGGGTTAGAGGGGTAAGTATATGAACACAAGATTATCTGAGATGAACTTGCCTAGGTTTCCTCTCCTTTCCGACACTGAGACCAGGCGATTAATTATTCTTGCCAAAGAAGGGGATGCGGCGGCCCGGGAAACCCTGGTCAACAGTAACCTGAGGCTTGTATTTAACCTGGTTCAGCGCTTTAGCAACCGGGGTTATGAGTTGGAGGATTTATTTCAGATTGGAACCATTGGTTTAATCAAGGCCATTGATAAATTCGATATGTCCTATGATGTCAAGTTCTCCACCTATGCCGTGCCTATGATTATCGGGGAAATCCGCCGGTTTTTACGGGATGATAATCCTGTTAAGGTAAGCAGGTCAGTAAAGGAAATCGCCCATAAAGTCCAATATATTAAAGAGCACTTATGCAAGGAACTGGAGCGGGAACCCACCATCAACGAGATTGCCCACCAATTGAATCTACCTAGGGAAGAGATTGTCAGCGCCTTGGAAGCGGCCCAAACACCCACCTCTATTTTTGAAACCCTTTATCAGGATGACGGCGATCCCATTTATGTATTAGACCAGTTGGGTACCGGTGATGGGGAAGAAGACGGCGGCTGGTTTGACCAGATTGCTATTAAGGAAGTATTAATGAAATTGGCGACTAGGGAGAGAAAAATTATTTTGATGCGGTTTTACGAGGATAAGACCCAATCAGAAGTTGCAAAACATCTTGGTTTGTCCCAAGTTCAGGTTTCCCGTCTGGAGCGGCAGGCATTAAAAACGATAAGGATGTTAATGAGAGAGCAGGGCTGTAAGGAGCCTATTTTTTAAAAATACATATGGAAAAAAATAGAAATTCACCTGGAATTCAAAAATAAAGAACCAGGTGATTTTTTAATTTTCTTTGATTAAATGGCATGAAATCCCCTTTGATGACACATAATACAAATGCTTATTTAATACTGATAAGGAGGTAATAGAATGTTCGTTAAAGTTGTCGAATTAGTGGGCGAATCTTCCTCTAGTTGGAAGGACGCAGTACAGCGGGCCATCGGTGAAGCATCTCATTCAGTGGAAAACATTACCGGGGTAGAGGTTATGAACCTGACCGCCAATGTTGAGCATGGAAAATTAATCGAGTTTAAGGCTAATGTTAAAATCGCCTATACTGATGATGTACTGCTCTAGTACAATAGAGTACAGAGCTTAATCAAAGTTGATTGTACATGAGTTAAGGGACACCAAAGGGTGTCCTTTGACAATACTAAGGGGAGGCAAGTTATGGCATCAGAACAAATTCTCAACAGTCCGACATTGAGTAAAAACGATAAGAAAAAAGCTTATTTTGATTTGGTGAACCGGAACAAACCGAAACCTCCGTTACTGCGTAATATTTTCTGGGCTTTTGTTATCGGGGGGCTAATATCGGTAATTGGTCAAGGCTTGCTTATCTTATATAGTGGCCAGGGTCTTGATGAAAAATCGGCCGGGGCCGCCACCTCAGCTACCTTGGTTTTCGCGGCTGCATTACTCACCGGTTTGGGGGTCTATGATAACATAGGCAAATTTGCTGGGGCGGGTTCCATCGTGCCCATTACCGGGTTTGCTAACTCCATGGTGGCCTCTGCTCTTGAATGGAAGCGGGAAGGGATGGTTTTTGGTGTGGGGGCTAAACTATTTGCCATCGCCGGTCCAGTGCTGGTTTACGGTTTTGTAACTTCCTGGCTGATTGGCTTAATTGCTTTTATTTTCAAAGGTTAAGGATCACATTTTACCTTCGACTAGGGGGCAGGTAATATTGGCAACTAAGAAATTGGGCAAGCAAACGGTGAGGTTTCAAAACCCGCCGGTCATCCTATCCAGCGCAGCTATAGCGGGTCCCAAAGAAGGGGAGGGACCTCTTGGGCTGTATTTTGACCAACTTTTAAAAGACAATCTTTTTGAAGAAGAAACCTGGGAAAAAGCAGAACGCAAGATGCTCTTTGAAGCCATTATTCTAGCCATGAACAAGATCGATTTGGTGCCGGAAGACATAGATTTCATGCTGGCCGGTGATTTATTGAACCAGATTATTTCGGCCAATTATACGGCCAGGCAGACAGAGATTCCTTTCATCGGATTATATGGGGCTTGTTCAACCATGGCAGAAAGCTTGGCCTTGGGTTCCATCTTGATTGACGGAGGTTTTGCGGCCAAGGTAGTATGCGGGGCCTCCAGCCATTATAACACTGCAGAACGGCAGTACCGTTTTCCCACCGAATTGGGAGTTCAACGGCCTCCCACTGCCCAATGGACGGTGACGGGAGCAGGTGCCACCGTTCTGGGGGAAAGTGGCAAGGGCCTGCGGGTAAGTCATGCCACTTTTGGTAAAGTTGTTGATCTGGGCATATCCGACGCCAATGATATGGGTTCGGCCATGGCCCCGGCGGTAGCAGATACCATTGTCACCCATTTTCAGGATATCGGTGGTAATGAAACTTACTATGACCTAATTATCACCGGGGATATGGGAAATGTGGGGAAAGGCCTGGTTCAGCAATTGGTGGCTAAAGAGGGGTATAATATTGCCGATAAATACACTGACTGCGGGGTGCTGGTCTTTGACCCGGCCCAGGATACCCATGCCGGGGGTAGCGGGTGTGGTTGTTCGGCCATTGTATTTAATAGTTACCTCCTTCATGAAATTCTGGGAGGCAAATTTAAAAAGGTGTTGTTCATTGGTTCCGGGGCTTTGTTAAGCCCAACAGCCCTTCAACAAGGCGAGTCAATTCCGGGAATTGGACATGCTGTGGTAATCGAAGCCTAAAGACTCTTGAAAGGAGTGTTTGTAATGGACTTTCTTAAAGCATTTCTGGTTGGTGGCGCCATTTGTGTAATCGGTCAATTGTTGATGGATTTAACCAGTTATAAAATTACTCCTGCTCATATTCTGGTGAGTTTTGTTTCCGCCGGGGCGGTACTAAGCGGGCTTGGGTTGTATAAACCTTTGGTTGATTTTGCGGGGGCCGGGGCCACCGTTCCCTTGCCGGGTTTCGGTCATGCCCTGGCCCAGGGCGCTATAGAGGGTGTGGAAGAGAAGGGGTTACTGGGCGCTTTTGCGGGAGGAGTTGAGGCTACCGCTGTTGGGGTGGCCGCAGCAATAATCTTTGGATATCTGGTGGCTGTGATTTTTAACCCTAAAGGTGAATAGGAAAATAAGTTAGTACCGCCATTCTACTCCAAACCCACCCCGGGGGTAATTTAACAGAATATTTTCCTGGCAGAATGCGTGGCAGGCGCCACATTCCACACATCGGGCATAATCTATACGCAGACTGTGATTTTGCCATGTATATACCTGGCTGGGGCATATATAGGTACAGGGCTTAAGCGTGCATTTTTTTTTGCAGAGACCGGCATCCTTAATAGCTATATGGGATTGCCGGTCTACTTTATGTTGATTAAATTCCAAAGGCGCCCGGATTTCTTTAATCATATCCATCAAAAAACCCCCCAATACTTAAGGCCGGCATAGATATCTTTAATGCTTTTTAAAGGCAATTGGAGGATGGTTAATTCTTTCGTTATGTTATCCAAAACCTTTTTTTCTGATTGCATGCCGGTGGTGAAATAATGGTAAGCTGCGTCATTAATAAATTTGCTCATCAGGAAATCCGAATCGGGATGGTCTTTGTAATAATCTAAAACATTGCGACTGGATTTGATGTCTTTCATGAAAAAGGTGTTGTTGAGTTTTACTTGGTAACTTCGCAGAGTTTCGGCTGAAAAATCTTCTTTGGCCTTGGCGGCTATTACCGCCTCGGCGGCGTACTTTCCGGATAACATAGCCAGGTCGGTTCCGCGACGACCGCTGATCATCACGGCAGCGTCTCCGGCCACCAGCAGTCCATCGGAGTATAGATTGGGGATGAAGTGATAACCCCCTTTGGGAATCATATGAGCCTGATATTCAATCACTTTAGCCCCTTGGATAAGCTTTCTGACCAGGGGATGTTGTTTGAGTCTCTGTAACAGTATATAGGGACTTAATTTTTTTTGGGCCAGTTGATCCAAATAGCCTCCTACCATCAAGGAGAGAGAGTTTTTATTGGTCCAAATACCTCCTTTTCCTACCGCTCCTGCGGTGGGGTAACCCACCATACCCATGATTGCTCCCAGGCCTTTTTCCAGATTAAATCGTTCTTCAATGATATGCCCGGGCAGTTCGAGGACTTCTTTGCAATAAAGGGTCATGGCATGGGGTGGAATCTTGGATCTCAGCCCGGCCTGTTTGGTTAGGAAAGCATTGACACCTTCGCAAAGGATGACGCAATTGGCATATAACTTATCTCCTGTATCCATTTTTACTCCGTTAATAGGTCCCTTACCCAGAAGCTTTTTTTCATAAAGGAGTTCTTTTACCAGAGCCTTGGTATAAAGCCTGGCCCCGACTTTTACTGCCTGCTGGGCAAACCAGGAATCGAAATCGGTGCGGATGGCCGTGAATTTATTATAAGGTGGTATGGAGTATTTCAATCCGGTAAAACCTATATTAACGGCAGAATCCTGTTCCATAATCCACAGTTGGTCGGAAATCACGGCCCTTTCTAGGGGCGCCTTCTGCCAGAAACCCGGAATAATTTCTTCTGTGGGGATTCGATAGATGGTGCCACCAAACATGTTCTTACTTCCAGGTTTCGAACCTCTTTCCAGAAGGGCTACCGAAACCCCGCCGGCGGCCAGGGTATAAGCAGCGGCACACCCCGCCGGCCCCGCACCGACTACTATGGCATCGTAGGTGTCTTTCATCTTTTGTTAAGCCTTTCTGTGTAGTTTAGGTTTATAGTTCATAGTTCATAGTTCGTAGTTGAAAAGCTACCCTTAAGGGTCTTGATGTTGACCCTAAAGTATGGCTTTCACATCAACTATGAACTATGAACTACGAACTACGAACTGACCCTTAAGTAATACCCATAAGCTAGTTTCCCCACAGCAACGCCTCTTATACCGCATAAATCTTATAGTGGCGACCAATACTAAACCAAGGGGTGTGGACATGAGTAGGCGCAGGAAAGTAATTCTGGTTACTGATGGTGATAAAATGGCCCGCAAGACAGTGGAAGTGGCGGCCCGGAATATTGGTGCCCGGTGTATTTCCGCATCGGCGGGGAATCCTACGGAGATTTCCGGGGAACGATTAGTGCAGTTAATTCAATCCACCCCCCATGACCCGGTGGTGGTTATGTTTGATGATGTGGGCATGGTTGGTAAGGGTAAAGGGGAAAAAGTTTTGGAATACGTATCCCGTCATCCTGAGATAGAGGTAATTGGGGCGGTAGCCGTAGCTTCCCATACCCCTTATGTTGAAGGGGTGGAGGTTGATGTATCCATAGACCGGGCCGGTCACCTGGTGGAGGGTCCGGTAAATAAAGAAGGCCAAGCGGAGTCTGGCCGACACAAATACCTTGAAGGGGATACGGTAGATATACTAAATGAGCTGCACATCCCGGTGATTATCGGCACTGGGGATACGGGCAAGATGGACGGCAAGGATAGCTTTTTTGCCGGGGCGCCCGTTACCACCAAAGCCTTCTGGGAAATTCTGAAGCGCAGCCAAAAACCTGATGGGAGTGAGCCAACTGATGGTAGAAGCAAATGAGAAGAATATTAAAGTCAGTAGGAACTTCGAAGAAAATATAGCCTTTCTGGAAAGGGAATTGGCCTCCAATATCAGCTTTGATTCCCACAGCCGCCCATATAAATTCGGCGGCAAAAGGATGCAGTTCTTTTTTATTGACGGACTGATAGATGCCAATATCTTTCTGTTATTGACCAAGACCCTGGCCCTGGTGGAAAGGGAAGACCTGGTTCCTATGACCATGGATAAGCTGCTGCAGACTTATCTGACCCATGTCCAGGCCAATTTCGCTGATACCATGGACAAGGTAATACCTGCTGTTTTAGCAGGTATAGTGGCGGTAGTAGTTGAAGGGGAAGAAAAGGTACTGCTTATTGAGGCCCGGAAGTACCCGGCCAGGGGGCCGGAAGAACCGGATCTGGAACGGGTGGTGCGGGGCTCTAGGGATGGCTTTACCGAGACCTTTGTCTTCAACAGCGCTTTAATCCGCCGCCGCATCAGAGACCCCAAACTGCGGGTAGAGCGGCTTACAGCGGGGAAGAGGTCCAAGTCTGACATCGGTATCATTTACATTGAGGATGTTGCCAATGCCGGATTGGTAGATGAAATCAAGGGCCGTATCGAAAACATCAGTATTGACGGACTGCCCATGGCGGAAAAATCCCTGGAGGAACTAATTACCAAGGGCAGTAAATGGAACCCTTTCCCCCAGGTGCGTTATACCGAGCGGCCTGATGTGGCAGCTTCCCATCTGTTGGAAGGTCATGTTATCGTGATGATGGATACCTCCCCAAGTATGATGATCTGCCCCACTACCTTTTTCCATCATGTCCAGCATGCGGAGGAATACCGTCAGGCCCCGATGGTAGGGGCTTATATCAGGTGGGTCCGGTTCTTTGCTATTGTCGCTTCCCTAATCGTCCTTCCCGCCTGGTTGCTGGTTTCCCTGCAACCCGGACTTTTGCCTCAGTCATTGGCTTTTATTGGACCGGAAAAGGTAGGTAAGGTACCTCTGGTGCTACAGTTTATCATTGCAGAGCTGGGACTTGATATGCTGCGGATGGCGGCCATTCATACCCCGTCGCCCTTGACCACCGCCTTGGGTTTAATTGCAGCGTTTATGATTGGTGATATTGCCATCAGCATAGGGCTCTTTGCCCCGGAGACTATTATGTATCTGGCCTTGGCCGCTGTAGGCACCTTTGCTACCCCCAGTTATGAGATGGGTATGGCTTTGCGGCTTTGGCGGTTACTGCTGGTAATTCTGGTCGCTGTGGCCGGTTTGCCTGGCTTCCTGATTGGTCTGGCCGCTCTGTTTGTGGTACTGGCTACTTATAAGTCTTTTGGGGTGCCTTACCTGTGGCCTTTGATTCCCTTCAACTGGAAGGCTATGAAAGCTATTCTGGTGCGTTATCCGGTGCCTATCCAGAACTCCCGGCTCAGTATCTTAAAACCGGTAGATCCCAGACGGCAGCCCAAGTATAAGACTACTCTGGGGACGGCTCGTAAGCCTTTGCATAAGAAGAATCAGGATGCTGATTATGATGAGGTTTTCGATGAGGCTAAAGGGCAAGGGGAGAAGGAAAAATAAGCTGTCAGCTGTCAGCTATCAGCTATCAGCAAAACAGAAGTAACATTAATAGGGTCAAGAAGATATAACAGGCTTATGCCATATTGGTTTAAGCCTGATTTTTCTTTTTTAAGGCAAATTGAATACTGCTGTTGATTTTTTCCAAAAGTAGAGATAATAGAAGTAAATTCAGATATAGCAAGAAAAGCTGGCGATATTAGGGCCAAGGGATATGATAAAGGATATAAAATTAAACTCCCTGATGCTTTAATAGCGGCAACGGCTATAGTGGAAAAGGCCATTATAGTAACTCATAACGCGGCTGACTTCCGTAAAATTAGCCAAGTAGAAAACCTGAATATTCTTGATCCAATGGAATAAGTACCTCAAAAGTGACCGTTGCGAGACTGTATAGAAGTTGGAAATAGGCTTTATGCTTGAACAACAGCGTGGTTTCTACTATACTGTTAATTGATATGTCCGAAAAAAGAGGTGCGAAATGATACCAATAGATTTAAACTTTAAGATGCCTCCTGAGTGGGCTGAACATGCCCGCACTTTTATAGAGTGGCCGGTCAAGGAGGCCATGTGTTGGCCGGAAAATTGTGATGAGGTTTATGCAGGATTTGCGGAGGTGGCCAGGGCCATTGCTCAATTTGAGCCAGTTACCATGTTGGTTAATCCCGATGGAAGGGAAATGGCTAAAAGGTTATGCGGCCCTGCTGTTGAGATTCTGGAAGTGGAGCACAATGATTCCTGGATGCGGGATAATGGGCCGACCTTTGTTGTTAATCAACGGGGGGAAGTTGCGGGCATCAACTGGAAGTTTAATGCTTGGGGTGAAAAATATTCCCCCTGGGATTTGGATGACCAGGTAGCCCCCAAATTATTGGAACATCTTGTTGTGCCCCGTTTTGACGCTCCTTTAGTTATGGAAGGCGGTTCCATTCATGTCGATGGTGAAGGGACTCTCCTGACTACGGAAGAATGTCTGTTAAATAAAAACAGAAACCCTCACCTTTCCAGGGAAGAGATTGAGGACTTAGTCAAAAAATATCTTAACATTGAAAAAATTATCTGGCTTAAAAGAGGGTTGGAAGGGGACGAAACCGACGGGCATGTTGATAATGTGGCCTGTTTTGCCAGGCCCGGCCAGGTGATTATCCAAACCTGTTCCGATCCTGGGGACCCCAACTTTGAGCTGACCCAGGAAAACTTGGATATTATTAATAGCACCACTGATGCAAGGGGAAGGAAGCTTGAAATCATTAAGATTAATCAACCTCCTGCCACCTTTTATCAGGGGAAACGTCTAACCTTAAGTTATCTAAACTTTTATTTTGTTAACAAAGGAATTATTCTTCCGGTTTTTGGCGAAGGTTTTAGCGAAGTTGACTATGCCGCTCAGGAAACCTTACAGAAGGTTTTCCCCGATCGAAGGATTGTCAAGGTGGATGGCATGTCCCTGGTTAAAGAAGGGGGCAACGTTCACTGTATCACTCAGCAGATGCCGGCGGGAACACCGGCCAAGCTATAAAACAGGAGGTGGCCCATGGGTAAAGTAGTAGTTGCGGCAACCCAGATGAGTTGTTCACATAAGGTGGAAGAGAACATCAGTAAAGCGGACAGGCTGGTTAGAGAGGCTGCGTCTAAAGGAGCCCAAATCATCTTGTTACAGGAACTTTTTGAGACCCCATATTTTTGTCAAAAGGAAAAAGCCGAGTTCTTTACTTGGGCCGCCGAACTCGAAGCCAATAAAGCGGTGAACCATTTCAGGGCAGTGGCCAAAGAACTAAAGGTTGTGCTCCCGGTGAGTTTCTATGAGAAAAAAAATAACGCCCGGTATAATTCCTTGGCGGTAATTGACGCAGATGGAGAAGTGCTAGGGGTGTATAGAAAAAGTCACATTCCTGACGGCCCTGGTTATGAGGAGAAGTTCTATTTCAACCCCGGCGATACGGGTTTCAAGGTCTGGAACACCAGGTACGCCAAAATAGGTGTAGGTATCTGCTGGGATCAGTGGTATCCCGAAGCAGCCCGTTGTATGGCCCTCCAAGGTGCGGAAATATTGTTCTACCCCACGGCCATTGGTTCTGAGCCTCAGGATGCGGGTATTGATTCCAAAGATCACTGGCAGAGATGCATGCAGGGCCACGCAGCGGCTAACCTGATACCGGTGGTAGCCTCCAACCGTATTGGAGCGGAAGTGGTAGATGATTCGGAAATAACTTTTTATGGTTCTTCCTTTATCGCTGGCAACCAGGGGCAGATTATTGTTGATGCTAACCGCACAGAAGAAGCTGTGCTCACGGCTGAATTTGACTTGGAACTGCTTGAAATTCAGCGCCTGGAATGGGGAATTTTCCGGGATCGGAGACCTGAACTTTACAAGCCCATTCTCACTTATGATGGCAAGAACCCGGTGGGGTAAGACTGTTTGGTTTGCCCAAACGATGGTTGGTTGCAACCCGTAAATTAAAGTTAAATCGGCCCACATCAAAGGGATTTTGATGTGGGCCTTTCATTATTGTTCAGGTGCAAAGCTGCAATCAAAATTGGGGGAGCAAATAAATATAAAAGGCAACCACGGAGCGCACGGAGAACACAGAGAAAAATGATTTATATATTCTTTATATACCAAAGTCCAAAGACGAAAGCAATCCATAATGGCGGCCTATAAACCTCCGTGCCCTCTGTGTTCTCCGTGGTTAATCATTCTTATTTTACTCCCTCATTTTTTAAAATTTTTAATTTCATCCTATAAGTTCTCTCTGACCGTTAAGAAGAGAAATGGATGCAAGCAGAGCCAAGGTTATCCAGTCGTATCCTGAAATATTCTGGCCGTTAAGCCATTTAAAGAAGATATAACCGGCCAGGGCCAGGGTTAAACCACCTCCGATAAACCCTCCGATGAAAATCTTGATTTTCTTATCGGTATTAGTCATAAAAAGTTCCATTCCTTTCGCTGTGCTCAAGGCACAAAAATTTAATGAAAGTGCTCTAACAATTCTATTGTGATATAATATATCTGGATAAGCAG
>JAJZSN010000065.1 GCA_021849745.1 Bacillota bacterium
GGAAATAATCAAATACGTATTTATGATAATGAAAAATTTGATGATCCCAGATATTTAGAAACTCAAATACGAGAATCCTATAAGTTTCCTAAAGTTAACCTTCCTTCTGCTGTAATGGAAGCAATGGCTAGAGGTATCAAGGTTAGTGTTGTTGCTGAAGCACCAAACAATATGAATATAGACCATATGTTTTATTTTGATAAGGGTAAGCCTGAGTTTAGAATAGTTGATGGTGGTCAACAGCTTGAATTTAGAGCTTTTCCTAAAGTGAATTTTGTGTATTCTCAAGTTTACTCATATTATGATTATGTACCTAACTTTGCCAAAATAATACCGTTTGCACAACCCCCTTATGGCAAAAACGTATACTCCATATGGACAAGAAACGGAGAAAGCCTCGGCATGGCCAGCGGATTTTTCGACCCCACTGACGACAGAAAACTTGGCCCCGAAGGAACCATCCACCCCTCCCAAATAGCCAACAGCAGCGGCCACCTTAAACCCGGCTTCAAAGTCAAGGTCGGAGACCAAATGTATAACTCCGCCGATGTATCAATAGGCCATGGCACCTTCCAGGACGCAGGGGCCGTAGGCATCCACTTCGAATACCCCATCACCCTAAAGTTCTACACCGTCCAAGACGACCTCTCCGCCCAATTCGAAACCATCCCCACCGCAGCACCGGTCGGAGAAGATACCGTAGTCGGCGTCAGAGTTAACTCCACCTTCAAGCAGGACGTCAACACTACATATTCCTGGAACATAACCAACAACGACACCGGTCAGGTCATTCAAAATATCAGATACCAAGGAGATAGCAACACTGAATCAGGCCGCATATCTATACCAACCAACGAAGAAAAAATCTTCTATGCCACCTTCCCCATGCCCGACTCCAAAGTCACAGTCACCTTCCGAATCAACAACCCTGCCGGAACTGACCCTCAAGAAATAATCCTGACCAACAATGTGGCCACCGCTGAAATAAGAAAAGGAACAGGCTATAACCTACCCTACGATGTACTCAGCAGAAATATTAAACACCCTCTAATCCAGGGCCATAATATCACGGCCCAACTACACCTACCTGAAGGATCCTGGGACGGAAATGCCACCGGCAACCTTAACGTAAACCAAGCCCAATCCCCGGAAGTCCTTAGCAACTATCTAGTAGAAAACAATCCCCCCGTTAATGAACCAAGTGACTACATAGTCAGGAAACCAGTTATCAGCGCAACCATAGACCGAGCCTCCGTAGGAGATAACCTCTTGGGCCGCAACTGGCTCAATCGGCCTCAACCACTATTGCCCATAGTAAGAAACCCAAGTATAGCATACAACGGAGCAGTAAGCAGACCTTACTTCTATTACTGCGACAGTGAATACTGCGACGGCCATTCCGGAACCGCCACCGCATCTTTTAATAACGGCACAGACATCCTGGGAGTCAAAATATACTCCTACAACGGCAAACCCCCAGACTACATGCCCCCAGTGGCGGCCCGGGAATTCAGAAAAACCGTAGATAACAACAATTACAGCCAATCCACTAGAAACCTCTTTTGGGAAAGTGACCCCTATGACCTGGATGTAATCAGATGGATGCACCGTTTAGACGAAAATGGCGCAAAGTACGACAGCCGAGAAGTTTTGGGACAATATAGAAGAACCTTCACCCAACAAGACTCTGCCGTAATAACCATGGAAAGGGAAGAATCCATGGATGAGGCCTACAGAGTTGACCGAAATAACGCTAGAAGGGCTAAAAACGGCAAAAACGATTACCCACGGGTACCATTTGCCACTGATAAACAATTACAGAACAAAGATTATCCCTTCAAATCAGGTTACTACTTTAATCCCGCAGGCGAATATAAATTCACCATTAAAACAGTATTGTACAAAGACACCCCCAACCCAACCCGAGAGCATGCGGAATTAGTTGAAAAAGTAATAGATGCTTTTCGCTATGAATCCAGTCTCCGCTACACCGTCGATGGCAGAAATCATTTCCCCCTTAAATGGACAGCGGACGACAATGACTACAACAACACATCCATGCTGAGGATAGAAAAAGACTATGACATACACACCTATGAATTACCCCACACCACCAACCCTACAGGAGAAACCGACCGGTTCTTTAAAGAAATCATGGAAGGCTATACTGAATCCAACACCCAAAACAGTTATACCAACTATAAGTACCGCGAATACATCAAAGGTGGCCAAGAAATCCACAGAGTAACCGAAGAAACCAAAGTAACAATTAACGTAAACCCCAGCAACCAAAAGCTCTACACCTTTGCCAACATGAAGAACGGCGAGTATCCGATTAGGGTAATGTTAGAAGATTTCACTCTAAGAAATTACGGTAACCGCGGCCTAACAGTGAGGGGCAAGAACGCCGCTAACCCATTAGACGACATTACAGTTACCGTAAAGGGTTCAATGTATGATGATTTAAATAATTAAGTCTTCTCAAGGAGGATTTTCCATGCCTACACCTAGCGAAATACGAAGGAAAGCTAAAAGGATAAATACTGTCAATGACGAATTACGCCGTGCCAAAGATCGTTGTCAAGGATATACCTATAACTCTAGTTCTTGGTGGCAGAGTGACGCAGGTAAAACATTGCGAAGCGAGTATAGCGAGATTCAAGTTGTCATAAATAAGCTCTTGTCAAAGATGAGCAGGCTTGAAGCTTCTACAAACAATTTGGCAAGATATGTCCAACAGGCAGATTACGAAAGAAGGCGCAAGGCAGAGGAGCCGACCCGTTCAGTTTTTGCGGTTAGATAAGTAGTTTAATGGTATGAGGGGGCCTGATAATAGCCTGGTTAACATTTTACAAAAAAGCGTTTACAATAGGGAGTTGCAAAACAAACAATTCCGTTGTACAATACAACTATGAAAAAAGAACTGCAAAACAAACGTGAACTGTTATTACTCCTTTTTGAACTAAATAAAGCCATTAGATTTTGCCAGCAGGATGAGGTCATCTTCGAAAACCTGACCTTTACCCAGTTTTTCATTCTGGATGCGGTGATAAAGAACGAGGAACTGAGATTAAAAGACCTTCACCAAATCCTGTCCGTGGAGAAAAGCACAACCACCCGTTTGATTGAGCCTTTGGTGAAGCAAGGGTTATTGGTCAAGGAAACCGCCCTTGAGGATTCTAGAGTGGTTATCTTAAAGCTGACGGAAAAGGGAGAAAAGCTGTATAGCGATGCTTGGGATTGTGTATCCGGCTTTGTCCAGGCTGTGGGAGAGCGTTTACCTGCAGGCAAAAAGGAAGAAGTATTTGGTGCTGTAAAGATCTTTATTAAGGCTTTACAGGAAGCTTGTTTATGTGAGTAATAATTTTTATGAATAAGGTTGTATATTGACATATAAACGTTAATAAATTAAAATAGAGAAAAACAATCAAAATTATCGGGAATAAAAGATAATGGGTTGACCAGAAATATGGAGACCGGGAGATGGTTCTTTTCAGAATTCTTCCTGGTTTTTGTTCTTGTCGGAGGTAGCTAATGAAAGAACATCAGCACTTGGAGATTGTCTCGGCTTTTGCCAAGGCGATTGAGGCAAGGGATGAGCATACCAAATGGCATTCTTACAGGGTTGCCAACTATTCCTATCATCTCGCCAGACAGTTGAATTTGTCACAAGAGGAAGTGCAGTTGGTGTATTGGGCTTCCATCTTGCATGATGTTGGGAAAATTGGGGTGCCTGAAGCTATCCTTAATAAGAAAGGCCCCCTCACCAGTGTGGAGAGGAAAATTATCCAACTCCACCCGGTGACGGGGGCCAGAATCTTGGAGCCTCTGGGTTCGTTCAAGGAGATAGTACCCATTATCTATCACCACCACGAGAGGTTTGATGGCATGGGATACCCAGGGGGGTTAACGGGGGAGCAGATTCCTTTGTTAAGCAGGATTATTACCGTGGCTGATTCTTTTGAGGCCATGACCGCAGATCGTTGTTACCGCGGGAAATTGTCCTGTTATAATGCTTTGGAGGAATTGAAAAAAAACTCCGGGACCCAGTTTGACCCTGTGGTGATTAGCGCTTTTGTTAAAATTAAAAGAAACCACGGGTTTTTCTCTGATTATGAGGCGGTGGATTATATGATTTAACCCTTGTGGGGTCATCGGTGGCCCTAGTCCGGACAACGGCCCCTTGGAGTTCAAGTCGGTCAACGATGCCGGATATGGTGCTTTTGGCTAGACCTAACCGCTGGCTTGGGCCTCTACAGCGGGGAGACCGTACTCTGATGCGAAGTATTTTATTTAAAAACGCATTAAACGCACCGTCCATACTGTTTTTCTTACCGTTCACCACCTTGATATTGACCGGAGGGTTATCTATCCCGCACACTAAAGGTATAAACCCTTAGAAAAGAGGTGGGACCGATGATTAGATGGCTGGAGAGACAATTTACCTGTCATGCTCCGGTGGATGATTTTCTGGTGTCGGAGAAAGCGGCGGGTCTTGCTGACGGTTCTACCATCGTTATCGTGGGGGGCGGGTTGGCGGGCAGCGCCTTTGCCCGGCAAATGTTGATGTTATGCCATAAGGAGAAGAAAAGGTATCAGATTTATCTAATCAACAGCACCGGTTGTAATTATTGCGGCGGATTGGTCACCGACTTGGCTCTTCAGACCTTGAATACCCTTTATGGACAGGGGATTGCCGAGGATGTAGTCCTGAAAAAGGTGCAAACCTGTGTTTACATCAATTCTGAAGGTAGTTTTAAGATTAGGATTGGAATACCCATGATGGCTACTTTACGTACCAGTCGTTTTGGGTTTATCGGCATGGATGATTCCCTCAAGACTAGGATTCTGGAGGGACTGGATGAAGAGGTTTGGCCCTATTTGAAGATTGTGGAGCCTACCCTGGTTAATAAATTGACACCCCCACAGGAAACCGGTAACGGATGTTGGCGGGTGACCACCAGTATTATCATGGAGGATGGTCAGCACCAGGCTATTGATTGTGATTTGTTGGTTTTGGCTACCGGGTTTCGCTCTCTCAACAGGCCTATGCTCAAAGAATTTTCTCAAGTAACGGGATATGTGCCGCCCCCTGTTATGGAGTCCAGTGTTACTGAGATTGATACCGGCAGCGCCCGGTTTAATAACATAGGTAAGGATATGTGTATAATTGACGGAGTCATCCCTGGTGCGGTCATTGCCTTGATTCCCAAGGGCAGTGGTTGGCTGACCCTTACATCTCTGGGGAAAAAGCTAACCAAAGGGGATTTGGAACAGCTTTTTAGGCATCCTGTTTTTAAACAGCATCTAGATCTGGATGATGTGGGGGAGCATTTGCGCTGTCATACCATCTGCCCGGCGGCTATTTTTACCGGTGAGGCTGACAACTTTTACGGAGATGGTTGGGTGATGCTGGGGGATTTGACCGGCTATGGCCGGGTCCTCAAAGACGGGTATTTCGGTTCTTTTCTAGGGGCTTATTTGGCGGCCCATACTGCCGTTTACCGGGGGATTATGAGGGAGGACTGGCGGGTGCATTATCACCGGCCTTTGCGAGGGTTTGAAATCGGTAACCGGGTGGGGATGCTGCTTTTTAATTTTAACCAAAAGCTTAATGGGATAAGCTGGTTCAATCGCTTTTTCATGGCTGCGGCCCAGTCCGAAGGCGGCCGGGATAACTGGGGAGGGCCGATACATGCGGCGGTCCGCGGGATAACCACCGGAACGATACCTTATCTATTAATAGGCGTTTTCTTTATATGTGGCTTGCTAAGGCATCTTGTATTTCATCCCATTAAAACTTGGCAACATATCAGAAAACCTACTTAAATCATAACATTTTTCTTCCATTGACTAATCGACTGCCTTCTTGATAGAATAAAATTATTCGAGAGGAGGCGGCATTTTTCGGCAATGAGAGGAAAAACTAAGACGATACTTTTGGTTGCTATGGTTGTACTTGCCGTTATTGGAATTTCAACCTGGACAGGCATTAAATACACGGGACAACCCAGTTTTTGTGCCAGTTGTCACAGTATGGAAACCTATTATAGTACCTGGGCCAAATCTACTCACCAGGGTGTGGAGTGCTACAGTTGCCACGTCGATCCTGGTACTACCGAGATGTTAAAAGCTAAATTAAAGGGGTTGCAGGAAGTTTATCTTACCGTGATGAACATTCCGGCTAAGCCTGAGGATAAGAAAGCATATGCTCGATGTGTCAATTGCCATAATAAATGGGAGAAAGAAAATCCTAATTCCGATGACCCTCGTTCCTTTAGACATGCAAGTCATACGGAAAGTGTGACTTGCTTTGAGTGTCATCAGGATTTGGTCCATGGGGAAAAGTCGGAAATAACCAGCCAAACTTGTATAGATTGTCATAATAAGAATCCTCATCAACTTGGATGGCGTATTGTCCACGCTGATCAAGTGAACCGTAAATGTACTGCGTGTCATGATGTAATAAATTTTTGTAATAAATGTCATCGCTTACCCTGAAAATGGGGCTGAGCAGCATTCGGAAAACTGGGTTATATTTCATGGGCAGTTAGGGAATCAGCAATAGTGCGCTTTTGGTCATTCTCCATCCAATCCCGTTAACCTATAAAAGGCTGAGTCCAAGTAGTGGGCTCAGCCTTTTCGCTACGGCTTCTGTGAATTTAACACCGGTTTAGCCATGCGGAATGTAGTTTTTTCTCTAGCTATGGGAACCAATAGATCGGTTTTTTGTTCTATATCAATTCTCATTTTATAATCATACATCATAAGCTGAAGGGTTCCGCCGATAATTTTGATATTAACGGCCAGTTTCTGTGGATCACCGATGGCGGTGATGACATAAGGATAACTAAGTCTGGTTCCGTTAATCACAGGTTCCCATGTTTCGGGATCACGTTCGATTGAGGTATAGTAAGTGATACGGTAGTCATTGACAGCAACAGCTTCGGCCCCAATGTTCCATAATTCGTTGATGATATCGACCAGTTGATTGCTATTGAACAAATATTGCTGTTCGGGCACGGTAATAACGATGCCCGGTCCCTTTAATGGCTTAAGACCGTAAAAAGCTTCAAAAAGGGCCAGGTCGTTCTCCATGGATTTAACCAACTGCTGCTCCTGGTTGGAGGCCCCGTCAAGGGCCGATTTCTGGATTTCCAGCTTTGTTTTCTCCATATAGAGGTCGTTCCTCTTTTCCGTCACGGCAGTCAAAACTTTAATTAGGTCTTCCTGACCCTGACTGGACAATTCCTTAAGAGCCGCCTGCTGGGTATGAAATTGAACCGATAGCAGTATCCCCAGGGCCACAAAGGCCACGGTTAGGGAAGATTGCCAGTTTTTTAGCATGGGATGTTCACCTCGTTTAGCTGGTAGCTTATAGCTTGTGGCTGGTAGCCTTGAAAGCAATTCTCAAGGGTTTTTTAACCCATAAGGAATACCTTCAAGCTACAAGCTATCAGCTACCAGCTACCAGCTATTATTGCATTTCCTTCGGCGGAAACCAGCGGTCCAGGAGGGTGCGGCGGATGATGGCCAGGTTCTGGAAGAGGCGGGTGCCGAAGACGAAGATGGCGGCGTAGTAGAGGGGCAGGCCGATGCGGTCGCCTACGAAGGTGAGAGTGAAGGCCAGGAGGGCGTTAAAGAAAAATCCCGAAAGGAATACATCGCTGTCGTATTTCCCCACCATGACCGCTTTAATCCCGCCAAATACCGAATCCAAAGAGGCCAGCACAGCTACGCCCAGGTATTTGGCGTAAGCGGCGGGGATGGTGAGGATTTGGGCCTGACCCAAGATAATGCCCAATATCAGGCCTAAGATGGGCAACCACATCTAGTTGGCCTCCTTTACGATTTTACCGTATTTCATGCTGATTGGGGAACGGTAGGCGGGAATGTAGATTTTATCCTCTTTTTTCAGGGTGATGGGGTAATCCCGGCCCACGAGTCCCGCATAGGTGGGGCCTTCTTTAAGGGTTTTTTCCAGTAGGGCGGGCTCGCCCAGGGCCTTGATGATATAGGGCGCCCCCAGGCGGGTTCCGTTGGTAAAGAGGATGAAACCGCCACACTTGATATCGGAAGAGGATACAATTCGTTCGTCATTCAAAGAAATGGCTTCTGCGCCTACCGCCTTTAACTCGTTAACCAAATGGAGGACATCGGAGTCATGAACCAAGTAATCCCAATAATCGATTTCTTCACCGGATTTTTTGGCCAGTTCTAGGGCTTGGTTGCGGTCATCCAGGGTAAAGACAATCCCTGGGCCTTCCACGGGCATCAGGCCGGCTTTAAGCCTGGCTTCATCCAGTCTTTTTTGCAACCCTTGCAGATTATCACGGCCCTGGGTTTTGGATTTCTGGAACTCATCCAGTTCCTGGCGGGTTTTGGCGATTTCCTGTTCGTATTTGAGGATGGCTTTCTCGTTTTCTTTGATTTTGAGAACTACCGAGTCATTGTTTTTAGCGGGGGTGGCTGTAGCCATCCGGGTTTTCAAATTCACTACCAGCAGCAGGCCGGCAAAAAGGGCCACCAGGGTAACTGCTGTTTGCCAAGGTTTTAACCTATGCATATTGAACCCTCTTTCAACCAAAGATAAGTAGTGTTTTTGGATATATTCGGATTGAACAATCAAATTCCTGCTATGGGGTAAGATTTTCTAAATAATTATAGGCATAGAAAGGTTTTATTCGAAACTCTGTCGAAAAAATTATAATTATAATTATATCATGAATTCGGTCGTGTTTAAATGGGGTGAAAATAATGTTAGCCCGCCTACCTGGCTTTGATTTTATCAGTTTAATTGATATTTTACTAGTGGCCTTTGTGTTATATAAATTAATCATGCTCATCAAAGGAACCCGGGCCGTACAATTGATTAAGGGCTTGGCGGTACTCCTCATTGCCACCACCATTAGCGACTGGGCGGGTTTTTATACCATTAATTGGATTCTCCAGAATACCATGACCATGGTTTTCGTGGCTTTGCCGGTAGTCTTTCAGCCGGAACTGCGGCGGGCCCTGGAACAATTGGGTCGGGGTAGGTTTTTTGCCCGGCAGATGACGGTTTTGGGGACGGAGGATGTAAACCGGGTGATAAATGAGGTCATCAAAGGGGTTCTGGTGTTGACCAAAAACAAAATAGGGGCTTTAATCATCATTGAACGGGAAACCGGAATCAAGGATTTTATCGAAACAGGGGTTAAAATTGATGCACTGGTGAATTCAGACCTTCTTATCAATATATTTATTCCCAAGAGCCCACTTCATGATGGGGCGGTAATAATTCGGGGTGACCGGGTAATGGCGGCGGGTTGTTTTCTGCCCCTGACCGAGAATCCCGATTTGCATAAAGAATTAGGCACTAGACACCGGGCGGGAATTGGCATTACCGAGCTATCTGATGCTGTCGCTATCATCGTGTCTGAGGAAACAGGGGTTATCTCGGCGGCCTCGGAGGGGAAGCTGACCCGCTACTTGGATGATAAAACTCTGAAAGAAATGCTCTCGAATCTCCTGCTGCCCAAGCAGGGGACTAATTCCTTCTGGCAGTGGAGGGGTAATGTAAATGACTAAATTCTACCGCCGCAATGTTTCAATTAAGGTGGTCTCCGTTTTACTGGCTGTTCTCTTATGGGTATATGTAGGCAACCTGCAAAACCCCACCGTGGACAGGATGGTACCGAACGTTCCCTTGGAACACCGAGGTTTACCGGGTCAACTGGCGGTTTCCACCATCCCGGCTGCAGTTCAGGTACGGGTTCAGGGCTTAAGCAACGCCATTAACAACTTCTCCCCTAGAGAACTTAAGGCCCATGTTAATCTGGAGGAAGTTAAACCAGGGGTAAACTGGCTGCCAGTCAAGGTGACGGGTGTACCCTCCGGCCTTCGGGTAGCAACGGTACAACCGGAGCAGATAAAGGTGGAGATAACCACCATCGGGCGGAAACAGATACCCATCCATGTGGAATACCATGGTGAAACTGCGCTGGGGTTCGGTGTTACTAAACCAGTGCTAAAGCCGGAGGTGGTGGTGTTGAGAGGTCCGGTGGAAAAACTGGACCAAGTGGCTAGGGCCATAGTAACCGTTGAATTACAGGGGACCAAGAGTGAACTGGTGGAATACCTTCCGGCCCAATTAGTGGATAGTAAAGGTAGGGTAACAGACAGCCGTGTGGTGCAATTTGAACCCAAAGTTATAGAGGTTAGGGTACCGGTAGTTAAAACCCTATTAACCAGGGAAATACCTGTGAAGGTTTTATTGCAGGGTGAACCCGCCCCCGGATTCCGGGTGGAAAGGATTGTGGCTAGCCCGGTAAGGGTTGTCGCATCGGGGGAGGAAAAAATCCTCAAGGAGTTGCGAGAAGCCTTGACCTTACCTGTTAGTATTGCCGGTAAAGACCGAGACTTTACGGTGGAGGCAGGCCTAGAGATACCGGCGGGGGTTACTTTTGATCGAACCAAGGTACAGGTGGAAATAAAACTAAAAGCCCTGGAGGAAGCTCCAAAGGAAAAAGTTCCAGAGGAAGTTTATGGAGAACGATCGCCCCAATAGTAGGTAACCGCTAGGCAAATATACTCTGGACAAGGTGATGGATTTGATACGAATCAGCAATGTTTCCCTGGCTTTGGATCAGGGTGCACGGGAATTGCTCCGGGCCGTTGCCCGGAAGTTGGGTACCATGGAGGAAAATATTCGCTCCTATCGGGTGGTACGCCAGTCGGTGGATGCCAGAAATAAAGAAAATATCCGTTTTGTATATACCGTTGACGTTGAGGTTGCTAAAAACCCAAAGGGTTTGCTGGCTAAACATCGTACTAATCCCCACCTTAAGGAAGTTCAGCCTTTCCGATATCAACCGCCCCAGGCCGGTGTTGAACCCTTGGGCTGTCGCCCGGTGGTGGTGGGGGCGGGGCCGGCAGGGATTTTTGCGGCCCTGACCCTGGCTCGCCAGGGTTACCGGCCTTTGGTGCTGGAACGGGGACAAGATGTGGACACCCGGACTAAGGATGTGGCCCATTTCTGGGCCGCCGGGGAGCTGAACCTTGACTCTAACGTCCAGTTCGGAGAAGGGGGAGCAGGGACTTTTTCCGATGGCAAACTCACCACCCGGATTGATGATCCCCGGGTGGAAGTAGTGCTGGCCACCCTGGTGGAGGCAGGTGCCCCGGAGGAGATTGGTTTCATGCAAAAACCCCATGTGGGCACCGATATCCTGCGCCGGGTGGTGACCAACCTGCGGCAGGAACTGGTGGCCTTGGGGGGCGAGGTGCGGTTTGGGGCCATGGTAACCGGGCTGTTGGTGGAACAGGGCCGCCTGCGGGGAGTAGTGGCCAATGGCGGCCAAGAGGTGGAAGCCGAGGTGGTGGTAATGGCCACCGGCCACAGCGCCAGGGATACTTACCAGGCTCTTCACCAGGCCGGGGTAGAGCTTCAGGCCAAGCCTTTTGCCATGGGAGTACGGATTGAACATCCCCAGGGTTTAATTGACCAGGCCCAGTATGGGTCCATGGCCGGTCACCCTAAGCTGGGGGCGGCGGATTACCACCTGACCTACCAGAACAAGGAGGCGGGCCGGGCCGCCTATACCTTCTGCATGTGTCCCGGCGGCCAGGTGGTGGCGGCGGCTTCTGAGGCTGGGCGGGTGGTGACCAATGGGATGAGTGATTTTGCCAGGGATTCGGGGGTAGCCAACAGCGCCCTGGTGGTGTCTGTGGAACCCAAGGATTTCGGCGGTACTCACCCTTTGGCGGGAATGGAGTTCCAGCAGGACTGGGAGGACCGGGCCTACCGGGCAGGAGGCGGGGGGTATAAGGCCCCGGCCCAGACGGTGGGAGATTTCCTGGCCGGGCGGCCCGGCAGTGACCTGGAGGGTTTGGGGACATATCGACCGGGGTTGACTCCGGTAGATTTACATAGTTGTTTACCCACCTATGTTTCTGCTATACTGGAAGAAGCGATTGTAGATATGGACCGGCGGCTGCGGGGCTTTAATTCGGCCCAGGCGGTATTGACCGGAATTGAGACCAGGACTTCGGCGCCGGTGCGCATCATCCGGGGCGAAGACCGTCAGGCCATACAGATGGAAGGTTTGTACCCGGCGGGGGAAGGGGCCGGTTATGCCGGGGGCATAGTCAGCGCTGCCGTAGACGGGATAAAGACCGCCGAAAAGATAATCAGTCGATTTCAGAAGGGGGATTAACCCATGGGTAAATATTTCGGAACAGATGGCATCAGAGGGGTAGCCAATGAGGTCTTGACTCCTGAAATGGCTTTCAAGTTGGGCCGGGCCGGCGCTTATGTATTAACCAAAGGGTGTGCCGCTCCTAAGATAATAATCGGTAAGGACACCCGGATTTCCGGAGATATGCTGGAGGCGGCCTTAATCGCCGGAATCACCTCGGCAGGGGTGGATGTACTCCAGGTAGGGGTATTGCCTACCCCTGGAATTGCTTACCTGACCAGGATTCTCAAAGCTACTGCAGGGGTGGTGATTTCCGCTTCCCACAACCCGGTGGAGGACAATGGGATAAAATTCTTTGCCGACAGCGGATACAAGCTTCCCGACGAGGTAGAAGAAGAGATTGAGGCTTTGTTGGACAATGATCTCCAGGGGATTCCCAGACCCGTGGGCTCCGGAGTGGGCCGGGTGCGGCCGGTGGAGGATGCCACCGACCAATACATAGATTTTCTCAAATCCACCATAAAAGTTGACTTTAGCGGGCTGAAGGTAGTGGTGGACTGTGCCAACGGTGCTGCTTACCACGTGGCTCCCTGGATTTTGCGGGAACTGGGGGCTGAAGTCATCGCCATCTACGACCAACCCGACGGGATTAACATCAATGCCGGTTGCGGCTCAACCCACCCGGAAGCGGTACGGGAAAAGGTGCTGACCTGGCATGCTGACTTAGGCATCGCCCATGACGGGGATGCCGACCGCCTCATTGCGGTGGACAGCCAGGGCAATATCGTGGACGGGGACTTTATCATGGTCATCCTGGCCCTCCATCTGAAGGCTAAGAAGCAGCTACCCCATGACACCCTGGTGGCTACGGTGATGAGCAACCTGGGATTACATATCGCCCTGCGCCAGGCCGGAATCAAGGTACTGGAGACCAAGGTGGGGGACCGTTACGTCCTGGAAGAGATGCTGAAAACCGGAGCCGTCCTGGGTGGCGAGCAGTCCGGCCATATCATCTTCCTGGAGCACAACACCACCGGTGACGGGGTTCTTACCGCTCTGCAGTTAATCAGTGTCATCAAGGAGTCCGGCAAATCCCTGGCGGAATTGGCGGCCCAAATGAAACGCCTGCCCCAGGTGCTGGTCAATGTGCGGGTTTCGGACAAAGATGCCGTCCAAAACCATCCCGACCTGGCCGCGGCCATCAAAAAGGGTGAAGCTGTCTTGGGTGACCAGGGCCGCATCCTGGTGCGTCCTTCCGGCACCGAGTCCCTCATCAGAGTCATGGCCGAAGGCCCCGACCAGGCCCAGCTATACCAGATCGTGGACGACATCGTCCAAGTGGCCAAGACCATTAGCGCCCAGTAGTAATTCGGCATAAGATATGATAGAATAATTCTGTTAAGGGGGTGGTTAATGGAAGCTGCTTCACAACTGAATAAAAAGCGCCAGGACCGGGGAAGGGCAGCTATCAGCTATCAGCTGTCAGCTGACAGCTAATCCGGTTGACGAGGAAGGGGAGTATCGATTTTCGGCGGGTGCCCCTCGGTGAAACCACCACCGTGAAAGGACGGCAAAACCTGAGAGTAATCCCAGGGACAAATTCGTTTGGGTGGAAGATTTTTTAGCCGTGTAAGAAGCACGGCCTTTTGGCATGCTTAAAATGTATTTAATTGGAGGTAAAAAAATAAATGTGCGGAATCGTTGGATATATAGGCAGTAAAAAGGTTGTTCCTATTCTCTTAGAGGGTCTGGAAAAGCTGGAATATCGGGGTTATGACTCCGCCGGGGTGGCGGTTCTGGAAAATGGCAAGCTGGCTATCGAGAAGAGTGTAGGTAAGCTGCAGGTTCTCAAGGATAAGCTGGCCGATGGCGCTCCCCAAGGTTCAGTGGGCATCGGCCATACCCGGTGGGCAACCCATGGGCGGCCCTCGGACGAGAATTCCCATCCCCATACCGACTGGCCCAACCGTTTTGCGGTGGTTCATAACGGTATTATCGAGAACTTCCAGGAACTGAAGGAAGAACTACAGGCCAAGGGCCATCAGTTCCGGTCGGAAACCGATACAGAAGTCATTCCTCACTTAATTGAAGAGAATTACGACGGTAACCTGGAGTCCACCGTCCGGAAGGTTATTGATAAGTTAGACGGATCTTACGCCATGGTGGTTCTTTCCGAGGTAGAACCACAAAAGTTGGTGGCGGCCCGTAAGGATAGTCCATTGGTGGTAGGCTTGGGAGAAAAGGAATTCTTCGTGGCCTCTGACATCCCTGCAGTGCTTAACCATACCAGGAAAACCTTTATCCTGGAGGACGGGGAAATGGCGGTTTTAACCCCTGAAAATGTCCAGGTATTCGATGCTGACACTGGTGAGAAAATTACCAAAGAAGTCCATGTAGTCACCTGGGATGCCCAGGAGGCAGAAAAGGGCGGCTTCGACCACTTCATGCTGAAGGAGATTTTCGAACAGCCCAAGGCTCTTCGGGAGACCATGAGCGGCCGCCTGTCACCTGATAACAAGCGGGTGGTGCTGGATGAGGTCAGGATTTCTCCGGAATTCATCAAAGACATCCAGCGGATCTATATCGTTGCTTGCGGAACTGCGTACCATGCCGGGATGGTGGGTAAATACTTTATTGAGAATACCGCCCAGATTCCTGTTGAAGTGGATATCGCTTCCGAGTTCCGTTATCGTAATCCTTTGGTAAATGAGAAAACTCTGGTTATAGCCATCAGCCAATCCGGCGAGACCGCCGACACCCTGGCCGCCCTGCGGGAGGCCAAACGCAAAGGCGCCCACGCCATTGCGGTGACCAATGTGGTGGGCAGCTCGGTGGCCCGGGACGCCGATGATGTGATCTACACTTGGGCCGGCCCGGAGATTGCCGTGGCCTCCACCAAGGCTTACACTACCCAGTTGATCGCCATGTTCCTGGTGGGCCTGTACCTGGCCCAGCACCGGGATACCATCAGTGCCGGTGAAGCCGAGGTTATCATCAAAGCCATGCGGGACCTGCCCCAGCAGACCCAGGCCATCCTGGATCGGCTGGATGAGATTAAGGGCTTCGTGAGCAAGTACGCCAAGTGCGAGGATGTTTTCTTCCTGGGCCGGAGCCTGGACTATGCGGTGGCCCTGGAAGGTTCGCTGAAGCTGAAGGAGATTTCCTATATTCACGCTGAGGCTTATGCCGCCGGGGAGTTGAAGCATGGGACTTTGGCTTTGATCGAGGATGGCATTCTGGTAATTGCCCTGGCTACCCAGATGGATGTGTTCGATAAGATGGTGAGCAACATCCGGGAGGTCAAGGCCAGAGACGCTGCGGTGGTTGGCCTGACCTTCGAAGGGAATAAGGAGCTGGCCAAGTCGGTGGATGAGACGGTTTATATTCCGGGGACTCATAAGCTGACGGCCCCAGTGTTGACGGTGGTACCGTTGCAGTTGTTGGCGTATTATATTGCGGTGGCAAGGGGTTGTGATGTGGATAAGCCGAGGAATTTGGCAAAGAGTGTGACAGTGGAGTAGGGCGGCGGCCCTACTCTTTTTATTGGTGCGCCCAGCATGGGTGTCGGTATTAATAAAGTTTGAGAATCTGTGAATAAAGAGTGATAATGATTTGATTAAAGTTTGAGAATAATATTATAGTTTTATTTGGACAGGTAATAAACAATTGCCTGTCCAATCTTTTTGCATAAAAGGACTTTTATAATTCTCCATAGGATATGGTGAGTCACGGTTTGTTAAGGGTTATCTGATTAAACAGGTGCCTAGACCTTAAAGGGTAATTTTTCTGCGGTTTACAAGGAAATCTAAATAGAAATATATGAACAAAGATGAAAAAAATGTTATAATAACAAATATAAATTAAAAAAATGAAATTTATTGAAACGGGAATGAGTGTGTGAACCAAAACTCTAGGCAGTTGACAAGAGGCAATATAGGATAAATATTATGAGCATGCGAATGATAATCTATCATAAAAAACCAAGTATTTTGTTTACTTCTGGTGTAAATTTATAACTGTGAACATCACACTTAGAGAAATCATATTATTTCTCAGCGTGCCAATATAAAACACAAGATTAAGGAGGCTAACATGATTGCTCCTAATGAATGCCCAACATATTTGATTTCTGATGACCCCGCACAAAAGGATGAGTTTGGTTCGCATGAACGTATTGCTCATGCTATAGAAAGAATAATTAGTACCGAAGATGGTGGTAAAACTATTGGTATTGAAGGTGGATGGGGATCCGGTAAATCTACAGTTATCAAAATTCTTTGTGATAAGTTAGAAAAAAATTCAAATAAAGCTATAATAGTTTTTGACGCATGGGCACACGAAGGAGATCCATTACGTAGAACTTTTTTGGAAGCCCTTATCTTTGAGTTGGGGCAAAAAGGATTCATCAATCCGAAAAAGTGGGAAAAACGGCGAGAAGAGCTTGCTAAAAGGAGGAAAATTTCTGAAAAAAAGACTACTCCTCAGCCAACATATCTCGGTAAGTGGGTAGGTAGTTCTATGCTTGTCGTACCCATAGGTGCAGGTGGGATACCTAATAAAAAATTTAAAAGACGGGGGTAATGGGAAGTCAACAAATAATGATGAATGGTCAATGTTGATTCAAAGGACCATAACCAATGAGTACTCAGAGATAATTGAGACTCCAGACCCAACCACGATAGAGTTTGAAATAATTTTTAGTGAAATTATGAAGGAAGCTTTGAAATACGATGAATTGAAAGTAATTATTGTAGTCGATAATCTTGATAGGGTTTCTTCAGATGATGCGTTTTCAATTTGGGCTACGCTAAGAACTTTCCTGGAGCATAGAAACTATAACTCTCCGGAGTGGTTTAAACAACTCTGGGTAGTTATTCCTTATGATCCAGAAGGGATAAGCCGAATGTGGAAGGGGAAAGAAAAAAACTTACAAGAAAAAGATACTGGTTTTGCAACTTCTTTTCTTGATAAAATACTACAGATTAGATTTTTTGTTCCACCTCCAATTCTATCTGATTACCGAAAATATTTAATCGATTGTTTAAATAAAGCACTGCCAGCACATACTGAATCAGAGTTTCACATTATTTACAGGCTTTACGTTTTATCTAACCCCGAGCCTACTCCAAGAGATATTAAAATTTTCGTTAATCAAGTCGGGGCGTTTCACCGTCAGTGGGGGGACACTATTCCAATAGGACATATGGCTTACTATGTCATATTAAAACAAAATAACGTAAATATTGTGGAAGAATTGCGAAAAGGAAATTTACCAGAGATAAATCGAGCAAGTTTATTAGGAAATGGCGTTCAAGATAATTTAGCAGCCCTCCATTTTAATGTCGATGTTCAAAGGGCACGCCAAATTGTTTTGAGAAAACCCATCATCAGTGCTTTAACAGATATCCACATAGATGAGATTAAACTATTAGCGGAGACTAATCCAGGATTTTGGGAAATAATGGAACAGGAGTTGCTAGGAATACTCAACGATTGGCTAGAAAATGAAACGACGAAAATCATTATGGCGGTCAGTTGTATGATTGAAGCAGGGGTATTTAATGCGACTCACCGAGAGGAGTTAAAGGCTATCAAAGCGGTAACTTATGATATGTTTCTAAAAATAACATACTTGTCTCAATTTAACACAAATATTGCAAAAGGAATGGTTAACATTACCAGGGTTTATGAGGATTCCGTATTAGTACCTAAAATGGCACAAATTATTTCTGAGACCCAATTTAAAGATGATGAAAAAGAATTAGTTGATGCCATATTATATTTTTTAAAAGGAATAAATGCAGAAGTATTAAAATCACAGCTCAAGAACGGTATATCATTAAAAGTGGATGTCCCAGGATGGTTGAAAATTTCTGATTATTTAGTTGAGAAAGATCCATCGAAGCAGTATTGGGACTATCTGAGGATAACAGATCTTACTGAAGTAACCAATAATCTATTAAATACAATTAGTTCTTCTGCATATTCTAAGTCACATATTAATGCAATAAGAGTATTAAGTGAAACAAAGGCCGACATTCCTAGGCAGGAAATAGTGACTGCAATTAACAACATACTTTTAACTCCAAACGCTGTTAATTCCTCAATAATTGGATTGTTTTATGAAACCCTATGGGAGTTACGAAGTATAACACCTCTGGCGGATTCTTCGTTAACTACATTAGTAAATAACAATTATTCACTACATCACCTTTATTACTGTATCATTGAAAATAATCATAGTTCAACGGCATGGTGTTTAATTCCTTATCTTAGCAAGAACCCTGCAACACAATATTCAACTGATATTGGTCAAGCCTCATCTGGCAAAGTATACCTCGACCAAATTTTTAGTTCCCCAGAAACTTATCCGGAAATATCGAAAAATATTATTGAAATAGCTATTCAGTCTGGCAATCAAAGTATATTTTTTGATGTACATAATATTAACCCTATTGCAAAACCATGGGTTATTTACTGTCTTAAAATCGTTGCAGAAGGGTTAGAAGCATCTAAAGTTTTTACGTCAGAGATAATCACGGAGAATTGGCAACTTCTCAAATCTGAAGTTAATGAGGGACAACGTCCAGGAAAACGGTTTGAGAGTCTTATAGTTAAATTAGTAGAGAGTAGTGATTTAATTCAATATACTTGTGATAACAAATTTGATTATACTCATTGTGGAATATATGGTGCTATTGTAAGGAACGGAGGAGCCAACAACGTAAGCGTCAAATATTGCACACCTTGACAGCAAAAAAAGGGACACTAATCCCTTTTCTGCCTTGTTACCGGCAGGCAGCTATCCGGTAGCTTTTGTGACCATGGCATGAGATCGTCTAATAAA
>JAJZSN010000066.1 GCA_021849745.1 Bacillota bacterium
GGTGATGATATCCAACTCCAGGTCGGCCAGGATGGTAGCCACTTGCAAGGGGTGGGTGATGTAAGGTTCCCCTGAGTTACGCATCTGCCCTTCATGGGCCTCCTTGGCAAATTGGAAAACTTCCTCGATAAAAGCCACCCTAGCTCTAGGATTATATGCTTTAATCCGGTTAATCAATTTATCCGGGCTCAATGTGTACGGGGACATGATTTCACCACCTTTTTAGCTTGTAGCTCGTAGCTGGTAGCTGGTAGCTGGTAGCTTTAGGGATAGGTTGTACCCTTTTAGAATATCTTTCAAGCTACCAGCTACAAGCTATTAATATTGCACCAAAGAATACACCGGATGACCTCCCAGCTTACCCTTGCCATTTAAGAAGGTCAATTCCACTAAGAAAGAAATCCCGAGAATTTTTCCGCCTAGTTCTTCTACTAGTTTGACCGTACCGGCGATGGTTCCTCCGGTGGCCAGCAAGTCGTCGGCGATGATTACCTTTTGTCCAGGTTTGATAGCGTCCTGGTGAATTTCCAAGGAGTCAGAACCGTATTCCAGTTGGTACTGGACCTGGGCCGTCTCCGCCGGGAGTTTTCCGGGCTTTCGCAAAGGCACGAACCCAGCTCCCAATTCATAAGCCAGAGGGGCCCCGATGAGGAAACCACGAGCCTCCGGCCCTACCACCAAATCAATCCCCTGCCCTCGGAAAGGAGCAGCCATGTCGGCGATAGCTTTTTTAAAGACTTGTCCGTCTTTCACCAGAGTAGTTATATCGATAAAGTTTATCCCTTCTTTAGGCCAATCCGGTATTTCTCGTAACCTTTCTTTAAAATCCATGGGTCTTGTCCTCCTGTTTCACCAGCTCATTAATGGAAGTTTCCAATATGTAACATCCGTATTTTTTATAATCTTCCCTTATCTTCATCCCTTGCCGGTAACAGGGCGAAGAGTCCAGATCAACCTTATTATTTCCGCTTGTTACCAAAAACCGATAATTATTTTCCCCATTTAATCCTTCTTCAATTAACCCTAACTCCTTAAAGATGGTTAGACCTTGTTCTACAGTCTGTTCAATAACAAAGTTAAAGCCCATATTGCGAAGCTGCTCAACCAACCACTCCATTTGCTGGTAAAGGAGTGCACCTGAAGTTTCCTCGTTTTTCAGCAACCGGTAGAGACCGGCCAGCAAATCCCTGTCAGGGTACCGACTCTTGAGAATCTCTTCCCCTTTTTTCAAGTCATTAGGCCCAAAAACCAAATGAAAGTTGACTCTTTGTTCAATTTGAGCCGCCGCTCCAAGAATCTGATAAAAATCGTCAAAACTAAACCCCGGATAATATAAAATGACATTTTCGACACTGGACAGGTTAATTCCTTCACAATCAAAAGAATAATAAAATACCCCATCACAGAGAGCTTCCGGCGCTTCATCATGGGTGAAAACAACCGTACCCCTGCCTCCGGCAGTTACCTGCAAAAGGTAGCCCTTCTTGTCATGACAACCGCGTTGATCCAGGAGATTTAGATTGTTCCTGCCCTTTAGCCCGTACTTCTCCCGGTAAAATTCTGGATTATGCTCCAGAGGATTATCCGCCTGCCCGGAAGGTTTCAAGTCCTTAACCTTTAGCTGGAGGGAAACCCGCCCATTCCACTCATTTCGATCCAGGGCAAAGGCCAGATCTATCTCTTCCGCCGGTTGCACCCCTAGGGCGTAGCGGCCCAAATTAAAACCTATACCGTCCAGGGCCTGGCCCTGGTTTTTCACCTTAAGTTTCAAATGATCACCGGTTTTACCCACAGTCCTACATTCCTTTAGTTTTGCCCCCCGGCAAAGGAGCAGCGGGCTGGGGTTATGAAAGCCAAAAGGTTCCAATTGTTTCATTTGTTCCAATAACCCCAGGTTTAATTCTTGTAAACTTACCACCCCGTCGGTTTCCACCTTGGGAGTTAAGTCTGCCAAAGTAAGGGTTTGGCGGGCATATCGATTAATCTCATCCCGGAAAGCCGCTAGGTTCTCCCTGGACAACGACAAGCCCGCTGCCTGTTTATGACCGCCAAACCTGATCAGCAACTGGCTACAAGCTCCTAAAGCCTGAAAAATATTAAAACCACTCACACTACGACAGGAGCCCTTACCTTCCTCCCCCTCCAAGGCTATAAGTATCGTGGGGCGATAAAACCGATCCACCACCCGGGAAGCCACGATGCCAATCACCCCATGATGCCAACCGTCGGCCCCCAGCACTATCACTGGATTATGCTCCAGGTCATATTCTTCTTCAATGGTCTTAATTACCTGCTCTAGGATTTCCCCTTCCACCACCTGCCGCTCCCGGTTTTCTTTGTCCAGGAACTCTGCCAGTTGCCTGGCCTGGTCTTCATCCTCGCAAAGGAGGAGTTCCACCGCCATGGCCGCACTACCCAACCGACCGCTGGCATTGATCCGAGGGGCCAGCATGAAGCCCACATGGCCGGCGGTAATCTCTTTTTCTTCCAGTTGGCATATCTTGATTAAAGCCTTCATTCCGGCCCTTTGAGTATTTTGTAAAATCTGCAGGCCATGCTTAACCATGACCCGGTTTTCTCCTTTAAGGGGAACGATATCAGCAATGGTCCCCAGGGCCACCACATCCAACAGTTTCAACCCTGCTTCACGCCCCAGCCCCTCCCCCAATCCCCTGGCCAGCAAAGCCTGTCCCAGCTTAAAGGCCACCCCCACCCCAGCCAACTCCGGCCACGGATAGGGGTTCTCAGGCAGTTTAGCATCAATGACCGCCAAAGCCGCCGGTATCTCCCCCTGGGGCTCATGATGGTCGGTGATAATCACATCCAACCCCAACTCCCCGGCTCTAGCCACTTCAGCCACTGCACTAATCCCGCAATCCACAGTAACCACAAGACTAAAGCCTTCTTCCCTGGTACGTTCCAGGGCCCCGGCGTTCAACCCATAGCCTTCCTCCAAACGATCAGGAATATAGTAATGGGCTTGGATACCCAATTCCCGCAACACGGTCAACAAAACTACCGTACTGGTCACCCCGTCCACATCGTAATCACCATAAACCAGTACCTTTTCCCCTTGTTCCCGAGCCGCCATGATCCTCTCCACTGCCGCCGCCATCCCTGGAAGTAGATAGGGATCATGCAGCTGATTCAAGTCTCCGGCCAGGAAGCCCCTGGCTTCCGCCGGGGTAACCACCCCCCGGTTGATGAGAATCTGGGCCATAATCTCCGGAATTCGTAACTCTCGCACTAATTCCCTTTGCAATTCAGGCTGAGGTTCCGCCACCTGCCAAATCTTATTCTGAATAACCATCATTCCCTCCGTTGACTTCCCTCTATCTTCCCACATTCATCACACTTTACACACCCCATATTAGTACATGGCTCTATATGTATAAGGGTATGGGTATTAGGCAGGGAATTCTTAATATCCGCCTCAATCTGATCGCATAGGGCATGTACCTCGCTAACAGGACGCTCCTTAGGCACCACCAGGTGCAAATCAATATACCGTTCCGAACCGGCTTTTCTGGTACGCAACTTATGATACTCCAAATACTCGTCACAACAACACTCCAGAACATTGCGGATAATAGCCTGTTCCTCATCAGGGAGCCTGGTGTCAATAATATCACTAATAGCGCCTTTAGTTAACTTATAAGCCGCCTGAAGGATCATCAGGGCCATTACAATAGCGATGATAGGATCCAAGATGGTAACCCCAGTGACCTTAATAGCCACCAAACCAGCCAAAACCCCTAGGGATGTATAAACATCAGTACGCAGGTGCAAGGCATCAGCCTCCAGGGCCACCGAATCTGTTTCCTTGGCCACCCGGAAAAGATACCTGGAGACAAAAAAGTTTACCAAAGCAGACAACCCCATAACCCCCATGCCAAGTCCCAGGGCCTCTACCTCCACCCCCACTGTTAACTTCCTAACCCCTTCATAAATTATATATAATGCCGCTACAATAATAAGCAAAGCTTCGACGGTGCCAGAAACATTTTCGTACTTTCCGTGCCCGTAGGGATGGATTTCATCCGCCGGCTCGCCGGCCTTTTTCACAGAAAAATAAGCAATCAAAGCAGCCAGCAAATCCAACCCCGAATGAATACCTTCCGAGATAACACTCACCGAACCCATAATAATACCCACCAATACCTTCAAAACCACCAACAAGGTGTTAGATATAACCGATATCCTGGCCGCCCTTTCTTTAGCCATGCTAACCGCCATGTCCATCTCAGCACCTCCGTTACAATCAAAAACCGTGGGCCCATCATGATGATGTAGTCCCACGGTCTATTTCCGCTGCCCGCAAAAAGGCCCGGCAAGCATCACGCTTGCTTGACTTTTCTTTGATTATAACACATTTACAAAAACCCGGCAAATTAGATATGATATTATATGCAACCGTGGCTAGATTGTTGCAACAATTCTGTGGTTGCTTTTTCTATTTCTTTTGCACACTATTGCGCCATCTTGGCAGCCCGCTGGCGACGGTTTTGCCAGTTTTTTAATTCCAGCCAAATGGGACTTGCTGTAAAAATAGAAGAATACATCCCGGTAACAATCCCGATGAGCATGGCCACGGTAAAGTTCTCAATAGTCTCGCCACCGAAGAAGTACATGGCAATCAAAACGAACAATACCGTCAACACAGTATTAATTGACCGGGTAATGGTCTGCAGTATGCTCTTATTGACCAGGTCTTCCAGACTCTCTTCCTTTTTCTTGAATTTTAGGTTCTCCCTAATACGGTCAAAAATAACAATGGTATCGTTAATAGAGTAACCAATAATGGTCAGGATGGCAGCCACAAAGGTGAGATCCACATCCCACTGGAAGATAGAGAACACTCCCACCACCACCACCACATCATGCATCAAAGCAAGAATAGCAGCGATACCAAAAAAAAACTCAAAGCGGAATGTTATGTAAATCACCATTAGCACTGAAGCGATACCAAGGGCTAATAAGGCCTTTTCTGTCAACTCACTGCCGATAACGGATCCCACCGTATCCTCATCGGTAACTTTCACTTTCCCCAGCTTGTTGTTCATCTTTTCCAGGATGGCATCCCGTTTTTTCTGTTCTAAAGGAACGGTTTTAAGGAGCATCAAATTATCGCCACCGGCCTGAATAATGCTCTTGTTCCCGATGCCAAAGTCATCAAGTACCTCCCGAACCTGTCCATCAGATACCTTTTGCTCAAATTTAAGATTCAGACTAGTTCCTCCGGTGAAATCTATACCCAGGTTTAGACCTTGATATAAGAAGGAAACTATGCTAGGAATAATGATCAGTAATGAAATTGCAAAAAAGATTTTACGATTTTTAACTATATGCATAATAGCTCCCTCCCTTACCCGTAGAGTTTAAAATTTTTCAACCTGGCTCCGGCCATTAGCTTAAGGAGCCATTTGGTCAGTACAATAGCTGTAAACATATTGGCCAGAATACCTATGATCAAGGTTACCGCAAACCCTTTAATGGTACCGGTAAATAAATAATATAAGACAATCCCGGCAATAATGGTGGTCAAGTTAGCGTCCAACACTGTGGCAAAGGCCCGGTTAAAACCGGCATCAATGGCTGCCCGCAAGGTTTTACCGGTACGCAGCTCTTCTTTAAACCGCTCAAAGATAATGATGTTGGTATCCACCGCCATCCCGATAGAGAGAAGGAAACCGGCAATTCCCGGTAAGGTCAGAGTGGCCCCGAAGATAGCCATGATACCTAGCACCAGGATACTGTAAACCACTAGGGCCACATTGGCAAGTAATCCCGGCAGTCGGTAGTAGGCAACCATAAAGACCAGAATAGCCACAAGGCCGGCCACTCCGGCTTCCTTGGACATGGCCAGGGAATCAGCCCCCAAGGTAGGACCCACCACCCGCTTCTCCATCATTTCCAGGTTGATGGGCAGGGCGCCGCCCTTAAGAAGGGCCGCTTCAGTTACCGCTTCTTCCAGGGTGGTATACCCCCCTTCAATAACAGCCTGTCCATTGGTAATAACACTGTTAACCTTAGGATTGGTCAATAACTTATTATCAAGGTAAATACCAATAGTCTGATCTTTATATTTTCTGGTAGCTTCAGCAAACTTTTTGGTGCCTTCACTATTAAAGGCCAAAGCAACCTGGGGAGATTGGTTGTTAAGAGGATTTAACTCCCCCCGGGCATCGACTAAATCGGCTCCGGTAAGAAGAACTTGGCCGTCAGGGGACCGGAATTCCAGGGAAGCAGTCTTACCTATGAGACGCACAGCTTCCTCAGGGTCCTTGACCCCGGCAATCTGAACCAGGATCCTGTTTTTGCCCTGGCGCTGAATAATTGACTCTTTAACCCCAAGGGCATCAACCCTGGTTCTTAACACGTTCATAGCATTTTCAACCGACTCTGCGGTTACCTGGTTGGTTTTGGTTGGCCTACCTTCCAAAGTTACCGACAAACCGCCCTGCAAATCCAAACCAAAATTAATATTGCGTTCTATCGGTGAGATGGAAAAATAAGAACTAACGCCTATAATTATTGTTATAACTAATAATGCGACTATGTTCCGCCACTGCATTCCGATAATCTCCTCCTTCTTTTACCAAACCCCTTATAATTATATCTCCGGTTTTTTTTAATGTCAAACAAGGTTTTATAACAATTTAGCCCCGTTAATTACAAGTTCAAATCGACACCCCAAGAAATCTGCAGCCCGACGGCACAAAACCATCCTGGTAATGAATATTTCAAAATACTCCATCACCGGTACAATCTCAATATCAATACTCAATTCCAAGGTAATGGCTCTCTTTTCCCGGTCCACCCTTAAAAAAGAATGTTCCACCGCATAGTTCACCCTGTCATGAATATCAAAAGTAGCAAAATCTTGGTTCCGAACCCGGGAACGATGTACATCCGCTTTATCAGCCAGAATCAACGCCGCTGACACCGCAGTGATGGGTACTCCGTTTTTCTCATCATGGTTTCCAATAGCGCCCACCACAATGGCCACTTCATCAGGGGCCATACCCATATCGATTAGTATCTTAAAGGCCATGATAGCCCCTGTCTGCCAGTGATCCACCCGGCCTACAACATTACCGATATCATGCATATAGCCGGCAATAGCCGCTAATTCCTGGTCCCGCTGGGGATACTCCAATCGTTCCAAAATATTTCTAGCTATCTTGGAGACCAGATTGAGATGTCGAAAGCCGTGTTCGGTGAAACCCAAAGCCCCCAAAGCCTCATTACTTTTCATAATAAAGGCTTCTACTATCTGGCTTTTCTTAATCTCCTCCAAAGTTATTACCGACATATCGCTGCCTCCTCAAAACCTCTGCCTAAGAAAATTTTTTGCTAGCTCTAAGACCTCTTCTATGGTCAAACTATTGGTATCAATATATAAATCACGCTGCTCCCTGGCATGAGCCAACCGCTTACGCTGCTCTACCAGCCGGTCTTCTCCCCATTGCACCTTTCGCCTTTGACAAACTGTTACCAAGTCCGCATCAAGATAGATGAGCACACCGGGATTAGACATCTGCCACATTTTCGGCACATAGGAATGTTCCTGGGCCACTGTATGGGCATCATAACCCAGCTTCCTTAACCCCTGAACCAAAGTACTTTTTCCTGAACCACACACCCCTGCCACTACAATCCGGCCTTCATCCTTCATGGATCACCTCATTAAAAGGGTAAATTCATACTCATTTTTCTAACCCTGGATTCCTCCGGATTATCGCCAATACCCACAGCCACAACAGCCATATCATCCCCCGGCCGGCCGCCGTCTAATTTGGTGGCATAGCCAAGTAAGGCTTCTGTCAGAAAAGATGTATCCTCCGGCCGGTAGCCCTCGATTATCCCCAAAATATCGTTTAAATTGTTACTCTGTCCGGTTCGTTTACCGGCATCCAAAATCCCATCAGAGAAAGTAACCACTATCAACCCTTCTTCCAAGGGTAATTCGGAAATATCCGGCTTCATTACCCGGTGTACACCGATGGGAGAGACCTCCTTGGTCAGAATCTTCACCTCTTTATTGGTAAGGATAAACACAGGGGTGTGACTATTTCTTGATATTAACAGGGTTTTGGTATATAAATCAACTGATATTATGGCTAATGTAGCAGATACTTTACCATGCCTAATGGCATAGAGGTAATCATGGACTGCCCGGGCCACCGCCCCGTCCCTGGCCCCGTCGGCCAACAAGGACACAGCTTTATTAACCACCATGGTGCTGGTAGTCTTGGCCGAACGGCCGCTACCCTGACCGTCGGAGAGGATTACCGATATTCCCCCTTTGGCCCTTTCCACAACTTCAACTGTATCTCCACTTTCCCCAGTGGCATATTTAGGCGTCTTGGCCACAGCAACATGGGCGCTCAGCATGATGAATCTTCCCTTCGATGTTATCAAACTAATTTATTCTCTCTATCAGCGAGAATTCCTTTTTTTGGCCTGATTTTGTTATTGTATATCGAAGTGGGGGGTAATATGTATGCAGCTATCAGCTGTCAGCTATCAGCTGTCAGCAAAAAAAAATTTAAAAGCGTACCTGCGGTACGCTTTAAGGCCTAGTATTACTTTACTTCGTCGGCTTGCATCATGATGGCGGATTTTAGCACTTCGATCTCTACTTTATCGGCAATGCGGAGGGTGACGGCATTATCTTTGATCTTGAGGATGGTTCCGTAGATGCCCCCTGCGGTTACTACTTTGTCATTAACCTGAAGGCTTTCTAATAATTGTTTCTTTTTCTTGGCGTGCTGCATCTGAGGGCGAATCATGAAGAAGTAGAGGATGACGAAAATACCAACAATATAAAGGGTATTGATTACATCTGGATTCAACTTATTACCTCCTTTTTAGGTTTTGTCATGTATTTTATTCGCTTTAACGTGACAATATCCTTTTTCCAGCAAGAAAATTTCCTTAATTTTCTTCATTTATTAAGCCATATTTGCGAAAAAACTCTTCCTTATAAGTCGGCAGCCTGTCCTCCATGATGGCGGCCCTGATGTTTTCCATTAATCTTAACAAGAAATATAAGTTATGGATAGTAAACAACCGCAAGGCCAAAATCTCCTCTGCCTTGAATAAATGCCGCAAATAAGCCCGGGTATAGGTACGACAGGTATAACAGCCGCACTCCGGATCAAGGGGGCTGTAATCCCTGGTATACGCAGCATTTTTGATTACTACTTTACCCTGGCTGGTCATGGCCGTCCCATTGCGGGCAATTCTGGTAGGAAGTACGCAATCAAACATATCTATCCCCCGGCTAACCCCTTCCAGCAGACAATCCGGCGAACCGACCCCCATTAGATACCTGGCCTTATCCTCCGGCAGTAACGGCACGGTATAATCCAGAACCTCATACATCACAGCTTTGGGCTCACCCACGCTTAGTCCGCCGATGGCATAACCGAGGAAATCAAGGTCCACAATCTCTTTGGCGCTCTGCTCCCGCAAATCCCGGAAGCCCCCGCCCTGGACAATCCCAAATAAAGCCTGGTCCTCCCTGGTGTGAGCTCTCTTACAACGCTGAGCCCAACGGGTGGTTCGCTCCAAGGAATTTCTGGCATACTCATGGGTACAGGGGTAAGGAGTACATTCATCAAAAGCCATAATGATGTCAGACCCCAGATTCATCTGAATCTCTACAGCCTTCTCCGGGCTGATAAAGTGCTGCGACCCATCAATATGGGATTTGAAAGTAACCCCTTCTTCGGTAATCTTCCTTAGCGGCCCCAAGCTGAAAACCTGAAAACCCCCGCTATCGGTAAGAATGGGCCGGTCCCAATTCATAAACTTATGCAACCCCCCGGCATCCCGTACCAATTCATGCCCAGGCCGCAAATACAGGTGATAAGTATTACTCAAAATAATCTGAGCACCAATCTCTTTTAACTCCTCCGGCGTCATCGTCTTAACCGTAGCCTGTGTCCCCACCGGCATAAAAACCGGCGTATCAATAACCCCATGAGGCGTATGCAACCTCCCCACCCGGGCCTTAGTATGTTTGCACTTCTTAACAAGCTCATATTTGACTGCCAAACATCTTACCCCCTAAATAATTACTTATGAGAATAACCAAATCAAATCTTTAGCTGACGGCTGACAGCTGATAGCTGATAGCTGACCCTCAACCCCGCCCTACAGAATCACCATTGCATCCCCGAAGCTAAAGAACCGGTACCTCTCCTCAACCGCAATCCGGTACGCATCAAGAACCCTCTCCCTGCCGGCCAGGGCGCTTATCAGCATCAATAAGGTGGATTTAGGAAGATGAAAATTGGTAATCAACCCGTCAATCACCTTAAACTCATACCCCGGATAGATGAAAATATCCGTCCAGCCCGAACCGGCCTGTACCATGCCGCCCCCGATGGCAGCGCTTTCCACGGCCCTAACTGATGTGGTGCCTACCGCAATAACCCTTCCCTTGGTGGAATTGATTATCTCCGCCGTTTCAGAACTTATAGAATAAAACTCTGCATGCATTTGATGCTGGGTTATATCCTCCACCTTCACCGGACGAAAGGTACCCAAACCCACATGGAGTAACACTTCAACAACATTAACCCCTTTTTCTCTAATTATATCCAATAGTGCAGGGGTAAAATGCAGTCCCGCCGTGGGGGCCGCCGCCGAACCTTCCGTCTTGGCATAAACCGTCTGGTAACGGTTTTTATCAGCCAATTCTTTGGTTATATATGGGGGTAAAGGCATCTGCCCAAGCCTATCCAAAACCTCTTCAAAGGCTCCCTGGTAACTAAACTCCAGGATCCTTCCCCCTGCCTCTGTGGTATCCACCACTTGGGCCGTCAATAAACCCTCACCAAATACCAATCCGGTTCCCGGTCTCGCCCTCTTCCCCGGTTTGACCAAAACCTCCCACCGGTCTTTATCCAATCTGGTCAGGAGAACCACTTCAATCCTGGCCCCTGTACCTTCTTTCTCTGCAAACAACCGGGCTGGAATAACCTTAGTATTATTGACCACCAGGGTATCATCTGGCCTTAAATATTCCACCACATCCCGGAAGACCCTATGTTCAACCGGCCCAGCCTCCTTAGCCAAGACCAAAAGCCTAGAGGCGTCTCTAGGCTCTACCGGTTCCTGGGCAATCAACTCTTCAGGTAAATAATAATCGAAATCCGATACTTTCATGCATTCCCCTACTTATTGATTATAATTGCTTGCTATAGTAATTCCCGTATAATAGTGTTCTAATATTTGCCGATAGTTATTCCCGGCACGGGCCATCCCGGACGCCCCGTACTGGGACATGCCCAAACCATGTCCCCAACCATTGCCAGTGAAGGTAATCTTGACCAAATTTTTCATACTATCCACTTCTTCAACCACCGTTTGGGGAGCGCTTTTCAAACCAAAAGCGCTCCGCACATTATCGGCATTTAATAAACGAAGGGTCTTGGGTTGTCCTTTGATGTCCGTCCCCACAACTTGCAGAATCTGAACCCTGGCCCCTGAAGCAGACATCTTTTCGATAGCCAGGTCAGTAATAGTGGCAAAATCCAAATTACGGGCTAAGTTTATCTGGTTTTTTAACTCTTCAGCAGTGAAGACTTTCTGCCAATTGTAATGTGCAGAATTGACATCCAGAAGATCCACCTTGCTACGGAGATAAGGAACCGGGTTAGTCCATACTTCCTCACTATTCTCAGTATACCCACCGCTGCTGGAATGATAAACCGCCGTAATGGGTTGTCCATTATAAGTAACTATTTCCCCCCGGGTGGCATCAACCGCAGCATTGGTAGAAGGCTTTTCCCCACTCAAACCTCCGTAAACCTGGCTTTGGTCTGTTGCCATTACATCAAACCCCTGAGACTCATAGCGCCCCTTTTGCTGAATAACATATGTACGAGCCGCCACTGCCTGGGCCTTCAAGGCTTCTACAGGCCAACTGCTGGGCATTTCCCTGGGCACCACCCCGTAAAGATATTCCTCTATGGGCAGTTTGTTAATTAAAGTCAAGGCATTTCCCGTTTTCCGCATCTCCAGTTCACCACGGTAACGAGTTCCGTTGATATTAACCAGGTTACTGCCCTGATGACTTACCTCTTTGACTAGAATCGGGCCATTAAACGCACCGATGATTTGGCCGTTTCTACTCAGTTGGATTCCACTGCGGTTACTGACCACTCCACTTTCATTAGTCAGGGCATAGTTATTGCCCAGAGGTATAGTCTGCCCACTTCCCCCCAGAGCATATAGCCCACCCATTGGCAAAGGAAATACTTGACCATCGGGCCCCTTGACATATAAAGCAGTATCGCCCAAAACCGTAGCTTCCCATGTTTCTCCAGGGTTAATTATAGTTATTTCCCGGTTGGAACCCCCATCTACCAATATATATGACCCCTCTACACCAAACCCCGCTTTGGCGGCATTTAGCGCCAATCCTACCCTGATGTTGAGGGTTTCGGCGGCCCGGGCCTGAAACCAATTAACGCTAGTCAGTAGTAACATCAAAACCAAGAATCCTGTGATCAATTGTACCTTTTGTAAAATTACCGGTCTACCCATGGCTATCTCCCCCGTGAAATATTCCACTTTTTAGGTTCGACAATTTCCATGGCTATTCCTGCTGACCCAAGAAAATAATTCCTAAAATAAATACCCCTATCAGAAGATAGGGGTTACTCAGTCACTTATTTAACGAAGCTTAGGATCATATACACTATTCTCCACCCGTGGTTTGGGAATTACATTAATCTCATCATTGTTACCACCGGTAAGATTACCGGGATTCGGTTGACTTTCTCCGCCACCTGAACCATTCTTGGTGTTATTCGGATCTTGCGCAATTGGTTCTTCTTTTGGTTTTAGATCGGACATGGTTTTATCAGTAGTGATAACCTGACTTTTATCTGGTCTCTCTTGACTCACCGGGTTATCTTTGTTATCAACACTTCCGGGAGTATAATTCTTATCTACACCTTCAGCAGTTTTGGGCGGATTAATGGCTCTAATCTTATCGCCATCAAATTCAAAAGTTCCTTCTTTAGTATCTTGGTGAGCCTTATCAATAAGTTCTTCAGGGTTGGCCCCGGCAACCTTAATTGCCTCGCTGATAGACATTGTCTTGATGTCTTCAACAGAAACTTTAACATCCTTAACATTTTTCTCTAATTCGGCCAAAATAACCAGCTTACCAGGGGAAACTCCGTTCTCGTTAGCAACTTTCAAAACCTGTTCCGTTGCCTTCAGAGTCTGAACTTTACCCTCTAAATTCTCTTTTTCCAAAACCTTATGAACGGACTGCTTCAAGTTAGTCTCCAGTACAGGATTAACTTCTTTAGCTCCAGGCGCCACCGTAAAGATTACGGTGTTTTCCTTCTGCTTACCGATGTAACCTTCCTTGAGGGCTTCTATAGTAATGGTTTCCACCGCTTTCTCGGCTGGAAGTCCCTTAAGTTTAACCTTATTCAAAATTCGGTTTCCATCTTCATTCCACGGCCTAGCAGATATAACCTCTTCTTCCTCATCAAGAGCCAACTGAATACTGGGGTTAATATCAACAGTTACATAAGCTATCACCTGGGGAGAGTTATCATCCCCCGGCAAGGCCCATGGAGCAGCAAAGATTAGTACAGCAGCCGCTGCTGCAGCTACCCAACCCATCCAAGAGGCGGCCCATGGCTTCTTAGCTCTGGTAGGCGGCAGGGAAATTACGGCTCCCAGCTCCGGCATTTTTCCATTAATTTTAACCTTACGGAACTCTCCGGTGGAAGAAAGCACCGTGACTTCTCCCGGCTCTACTTCCATAACAACACCGGTCTGGATTCCCATAACATTCCCCCCCTTCTGTTACAAAATCTTCTCTACATATTCCCTGATATAGCGAAAATCTTTAATAAAAATAATAGCTATAGCAATAATATACTTACGCTGTCTTTCCAGAGTTTTGCGGCTTACGTCAACCATCTCGGATAGCTGTTTCAACGGCAATTCTTTCTTTCTCAGAAAATAATCCTTTAATTCGTTATCCGTGGCCATCAGCCGGGCGGCTTCCATAGCCCTACGCCGGGCATCCTCATGCTTTGGTGATATCTCGATGAGTTCGGCAAAGCTGATCCCGTATTCGGTCAAGCACCGGCTATAAAAAATAATTTCTTCTTTACGGTCAGTGGCCTCCTCTTTCGCCTGGTGAGCCACTATGGATTGACGCTCGGCCCAGTACTGGGTCACTTCCTGGCTGTCCTCATCTTCCCCATCCAAGAGGGAAATGGGCACAACTTTAGCATGCCTAGCTTCTTTGCGATAATAGTCAATCATCCTTCTTTTGATGACGGTATCAGCAAAACTTAGGAAACTTACTCCCCGGCTATTGTCAAAAGTATCTATGGCTTCGTTAAAGGCTATTAAACTAATGCTGGCCTCTTCATCATGGCCTAACTTGATATATCGGCCACTTTTTTGTGAGGCTATACTCAATATGAAAGGAGTAAAGCGTTTGATAAGAACCTCACGGGCCCTATCATCCCCTCCTTGTGCCTTCGCCAAGAGCAAATTGGGGTCATCTTCCCCCAACTGTTCCTTGCGCCTGAACAGGAGATTCATGAGCTTTCCACCTCTTCCTTATAATTTTCGTAGAGGTTTCTCTTTTTCTGAGGGTCAAACCATCATTTTCTAAGAAAAAGATTTAAAATTATGGTAAGAATAATACTTATAATAATACTGGTCATGATAGGAAAAGAAAACGTGAAATTTCCTTTTTGGACAAATATATCCCCTGGCAACCGCCCTATATTTAAAAATTTCCCTCCAAAGGTTAATAAACCGCCAATAATGACCAAAATAACCCCTAGAGTTAAAAATATCTTACCTAGAGAAGCCCAATCACCCATTTTTTCGTCCTCCTTTTTCTTCTTTCCGGGGACGATAAAATCTTTCCATTTCACTGTAAATACAACCACAATACTGCTGCCTGTACATACCGGCAGCCTTTGACTCCGCTACCGCTTCCTTGAATCCGGGGCGGTAATCAGCATAGTAAAAAGGGACTCCATATTCAGATCCTACCGCTTCCCCGATAGACTTGATCATTTCATGATCTTGGAAGGGACTCACCAGCAATGTGGTGGTAAAATAATCGAACTTGCCATTTCGAGCCACTTGGGCCGCTTGGCGCAACCGCATGCTATAACAAACCCTACACCGCACCTTTTCCCGGTAAACCACTGCCTGTAAGTATTCTTCCAACTTATACTCCTCATTATATATCATTTGCAGGTCATTCTCCATAGCCCATTTCTGCAAAGTTTCCAACCTTTTTACAAATTCAGCATAAGGATGGATATTGGGATTATAAAAATAGCCGTATACCTCAAAACCCTTTTCCTTCAGATAATGTACAGGAAAAAGGGCACACGGCCCACAGCATATATGCAGTAATAATCTCATAAGTATGACCTCCGGTCGAGTCGTCAGTCGTCAGCTGTCAGCTGTCAGTCGTCAGCTAATAATTTTTAAGCTATTTTAGAAGAATCCTTAAATACTGACGACTGACGACTGAAGACTCCTATTAAAACATTTTCTCCTGGATCGGCTCTTGCTGCCTTTTGCTTTCCAGGCCCAGGTGACGGTATGCCAGGTCTGTGGCTACCCTGCCTCTGGGGGTTCGGTTGAGAAAGCCCAGTTGTAATAAGTATGGCTCGTAAACATCTTCTACGGTGTCTGTCTCTTCGCTGGTGGCCGCCGCTAAGGTATCTAAGCCTACAGGACCACCGCCGAATTTTTCGATAATGGTTAGCAACAGTTTCCGATCCACCCGATCCAGGCCCAGTTGATCGACCTCCAGTAAACCAAGGCCCTGGTCAGCCACCGGAGAGGTAATAACCCCCTCAGCCCGGACCTGGGCAAAATCCCTTACCCGCTTCAACAAGCGGTTAGCTATTCTGGGAGTACCTCTCGATCTTCGAGCTATTTCCACGGCCCCGGAAGGTTCAATATCTATCCGAAGTATCGTAGCTGCCCGTTTGACAATTTCGGTGAGTTCTTCAGTAGTATAATACTCCAGATTACTGATTACCCCAAAGCGATCCCGTAAAGGAGCAGCCAAAGCACCGGCTTTAGTGGTTGCCCCAATGAGCGTAAATTGGGGAATATCAAGCCTGATGGATCTGGCACTGGGACCTTTCCCGATGATTATATCCAGGGCAAAATCCTCCATGGCAGGATAAAGAACCTCTTCTACACTACGGTTGAGGCGGTGTATTTCGTCTATGAACAAAACATCACCCTGGTTAAGATTGGTCAAAATAGCTGCCAAATCACCCGGTCGTTCGATAGCCGGCCCCGAAGTAATCCTAATCTGAACGCCCATCTCATTAGCAATGATATTGGCCAGGGTAGTCTTCCCTAAACCGGGTGGCCCGTAAAGCAGTACATGATCCAGAGCCTCCCCCCTTGCCAATGCTGCTTCAATAAAAATTTTGAGGCTTTCTTTGGCTTTACTCTGACCAATATATTCCCCAAGTCTGCGTGGTCTTAAACTATATTCAAATTCATCTTCGTTAGCTAACTCAGGTGATATAATCCTGTGCTCCATGGTGACACCTCATTAAATTCATAGTTGGGCCCTCAACAATTCCTTCAGGGCTAACTTAATAATACTCTCCACTTCGCCCAATTCAGGCTTAACCGAACAAACCCGGTCAACGGCATTTCTGGCCTCTCCTTGGCTATACCCAAGGGTTAGTAAGGCTTGTATAGCATCTTCAGCTCCCGAATAAGGAGCACTCCCATCCACAATAAGCATCTCCGCGGAAATGTCACTTATTGCTGCGGCTTTTGCAAATTTGTCCTTTAACTCAATTATTATCCGCTGTGCCGTTTTCTTCCCTATACCCGGAATGTTCTGCAGAGTTTTTAAATCCTCCCGAATCACAGCCTGAATGAGATTAGCTCCGGAGATGGCGGATATCATTCCAATCGCTACCTTAGGCCCAATGCCTGATACACTTATCAGCTTTTCAAAAAGCTCCAATTCCTTACCCTCCAGAAAACCGTACAAAGCCATGACATCTTCCCTGACATAAAAATATGTATGAACCGTCACTTCTTTTCCGACTTCAGGTAAGCGGCCCAAAATTGAAGCCGGTATATAAACCCTGTACCCCACTCCATTAACATCAATAATAATTTGTTCCAAAGAACTGCCAATGAGCTTTCCGCACAGAAAGGCAATCATGGTTACAAAACTCCCTCCGGTCTATATATGTTTCATATCCTTGAACATATTAATTTTATAAGAATGAGCGTGACATATGGCCAAAGCCAGAGCATCAGCTACATCATCAGGTTTCGGTACCTTATCAAGCCCTAACAAAGTCTTAACCATAGACTGAACCTGGCTTTTTTCTGCCCTGCCATAGCCAACAACCGCCTGTTTAACCTGGAGGGGCGTATATTCATAAACCGGAATATTCGTTTCCGCCGCAGCCAGCATCGCTACACCCCTGGCGTGACCCACGGCCAAAGCCGTACGAGTGTTTTTATTAAAAAACAGTTCCTCTATGGCAAAATGCTCCGGCCGGTATTCACCAATCAAAAACTTTATCTCCTGATAAATCTTGCGCAATCTTTGATCCAAAGGAAACTCCGCCTGTGTACGAATGCAATCATAGGTAATTACCTGAAACTTATTGCCCATCATATTTATTATTCCATATCCGGTTATGGCTGTCCCCGGATCAACACCCATAATTAACAAAAGCATCCTCTCCTTCGGTTGACCAAATATATTTCTACACCGAATATAGGTTCTCCTGCCGAACAAACGATTAAGATTTATTTAATTTCCAATATAAAAGACACTTCAATTGCTGAAGTGCCTATTGGTCAAACTCATCTAAACCATCTAGAAAAGCGTTTAAAGTTTCGTCATTTTTAAATTCAAGATTATCCTTTAATACTTTCTGCTCCTCTTGGGGTAAGTTTTTAAAGTCCTCAGCCCGCTGTAACCGTATTTGCATATCCACAGGTAAAAACTTTAATTCCACATCCTCTTTTTGAATTAAAACATCAGCTGCCCCTAACGGTCCCTGAAAGACGCCAAGGAATCCGTCACTTACACCTAAATGCCTAAAGTTCCTGTGCAACGAGCAAAAATCACCCTCTGTTTTAATGAGGAAAAGAGTGTTGGGAACCGAATCATCAATAACCCATCCTTTTTCTGCTTTATACCTTTGACGTAAGCTATTATAATCCAGACCAATTAACGACTCGTTAGTTACTTGAGATTTTACCTTATTACCACAAAGGTATGTAATCTCTTGATATATTTTTGTTTTACTGTTAATCAAGGGGCGATAAACAATTCCTTCCACAGTATCGGTGCCAGCAAAAATCTTTTTTAAAGGAAAAATGTTACTAAAAAAATACCAAGAACCTCCAAAAGCAAACATGAACAATAAGAAACTCATAATTGTAATTAAACCCTTAGACCTGTTCATTAATCAAAAACCTCCTTTCCCGGCTTGTTAATTAAGTATTATTACCGGATTAAGCAGGTTTTATACCAACAAAGTTAAATTAACAAAAGCACTCCATTTTCACGAAGTGCTTTTTATACTGCCTGGCAATGTTCTACTCTCAATCGTCTTGATTTAAATGCGCCTGTCGGCGCGAACAGCGGAAACGACATGACCTCCCTGTCGGTCGGCCTCCTTTTATCCTGCTCGCAGGGTCCTGGGAGGTTCGATATAACAAAAAGCACCTCGTTTTTTACGAAGTGCTTTTTATACTGCCTGGCAATGTTCTACTCTCCCAGGACCCTGCGGTCCAAGTACCATCGACGCTGGAGGGCTTAACTGCTGTGTTCGGTATGGGAACA
>JAJZSN010000067.1 GCA_021849745.1 Bacillota bacterium
AAAGTAGTCCAGTACCTGAACAAGGCCAATTCCCTCAGGAGACAGACGGAAGGAACCTACCAAAGCTTAAAAGGAGCCAGGGACAGCTTAAGGACCCTGACTTCAAAGGATAAGAGGATCAGCAACAAGGAGCGGATGGCGGCCCTTGGCAAGCTGGCCTTAACCGCCGGGGGTATGACCTTCGGCAAGTTCCCGGGTAAGCATCCTCTGTCGGGCAAGTTGGGCTTTGCGGCCAAGAATGGTTCTGTTGGTAAGGCTAAGGTAGCTTTGAAGAAAACGCCTGCTAATAAGCGTAACCCTGGGGGAAGAAAAGGCGGCCCTGAACATAGAGCCAAGGTAGACCAAACCATTAAGAAATTAAGTAATAAAGGATGGACTATTCGAGGTGGCGGAAAAGATATAAAGGAAGAATATATCAGAGGGCCAAAAGGAACAAAGGGTTCGAACTACGTAGATATTACTGCTACCAAAAAAGGTAAAACCCTAAGAATTCAAGTTGGGAAGCAAACTACTAAGGGTAAACCTATAAAGCGGGAAAGAGTTAATCTTGAAAAAATAAGAAAACAAACAGACATTCCAGGTAAAAGCAAAACTATATTCGCAGCTTATAACAAAAACAATAAAGTCAGTTCTACGAAAGGAAGCATTAGTAAAAGTTCTTCAAGGAAAAGCTCTGGTGCAAGCGGACGAAGTGGAAGCAGTAGTAAGGGCGGTGGAAGAAGTAAACGACGTTAAAATTAGGAGGTTTTAAGGAATGAGTAGACAAATACAATTCTTTATGAGTAAGGAGGATGTTATTAATTTTTTACATTGGGCTCAGGAGTCCTCACAAATATCTTTTATTGAGCATAAGCCTATCTATAATAAAAAACTTGAAATATTCCATGACATTTTGGAAATGACGGAAGCGTTAAATTTAGGAACGAGTATAGATGGGCATCCTCTAGGCATGCAAATCTATATAAAGGATGAACTGGAAAATAATAAAATATGTCTAGACTATGTAAAAGCACATGACTATTACTTTATTGCGCCTGCTTCATCCAAGTTAATGGAATTTGCTCCTGGTGGTTTATACAAAGATGCGGTCTTGGTCAGTGGGCGCCTTGCCTACGTAGATCGTTGGATAGATGATGAGACGGGCGATTGGGCTGATGTTGATTATACCAGTGTAAAAAAGAGATATAACAAATACGTTAGATGGCTGAGGAAAAACTTCAAAAACGTAAATCATTACCTTGTCGGCCCAGGTGCGGTTGAACTTGCTAAAAAAGGGATTAAGTTAAAGTATGAGGCATTAGCTAAAACAGAAGCGATAGAACTTAACGACATCTTAGAAAGTGACTGATAATATTGTTTATAGCCCGGCTGCTTGCCGGGCTTCCTCTTAATAACCCGCTACTATAACCCCAGCCTTGGCCGGTTCATCAGCCAGGACAAGTGGGACGGAGAAATCGACCAGCCTGCCAGCCAGAACAAGTACGTCTACGCCTACAACAACCCGGTCAACTACATCGACCCCACCGGGGAAAGCGCCTGGGGCTTCATCAAGGGCTTTGCCGATGCCGCCTTCGGCATCAGCGAGATGGTGCGGGACGGCAAGACCTTGACCAACAAGAATACCTCCACCTGGGACAAGATCAAAGCCGGGGCCAGACTGACCCTGAACGTGGCCTCCGCCGTAGCCACCTTCACCCCTGTAGGAGCAGTGGCCAAACTGGGCCGGGCCGCCAAAGTAGTCAAGTACCTGAACAAGGCCAATTCCCTCAGGAGACAGACGGAAGGAACCTACCAAAGCTTAAGGAGCCAGGGACAGCTTAAGGACCCTGACTTCAAAGGATAAGAGGATCAGCAACAAGGAGCGCATGGCGGCCCTTGGCAAGCTGGCCCTAACAGCCGGGGGCATGAAGTTCGGCAAGTTCCCGGGTAAACATCCTCTGTCGGGCAAGCTGGGCTTCGCAGCTAAGAACGGTTCTGTCGGTAAGGCTAAGGCCGCTTTGAAGAAAGGAACACAAAAGAAGGTAGTAGGTAAAATTAACGGCTATACTAAACATGGTTTAAATCAAGCGATTGGGCGAAACGATGGTCGTGGTGTGTCCGCTAAAGCGATGCTTAATGCGGTAAAAAATCCCAAAAAGATTATTAAACAGTCTGGGGGTAAAACTAAATTTGTTGGTAAGCTTGCAACTGTAATACTTAATAAAAAAGGTAAAGTAGTAACAACGTTTGGTAAAAACAGAGGTCCCAAAATTTATAATTCTGGGAAAGGTAATGCTGCCAACAGAAGAGCAAGTACAATAAATTCCTCTGGAAAAACTTCTAAAACAAGTTCTAGATCAAGCTCAAAATCAAGCTCAAAGTCGAGTTCTAAATCCAGCTCGAAATCTAGTTCTAGATCAAGTAAAAGACGATAATGAGGTGAAGAAATGGCTAAAATTCAATCTCAAAGTCCCCCATTCAGAACAATTGAATTAATACCTCATCGTTTTGAGCCTTTCGAAGAAAAGGATGAACCAAATTTTGGAAGCTGGGTAATTAGTTCCATTTGTCTTAAAAAAGAAGAAAAAACTTATAGCAGTCTAGGAAGCTATTTTCAGATGGGGGATTTCATTAAATTAATTAAAGTCATTAAAAGAATTGAAATTAGCCAGAAACTTAATTTTAATTTAGAACCTCTGGAGCCAAATTTTACACTGTTATTAAACAAAGCTGAAAATAGTGATTTGATACAACTAATTTGTCATTTTGCCCCAGAGATTGAATATGATAACGAAAAAGTTATTCCAGTTAATTCTGTAACAGTTGATTTTCAAACAAATATTTCAGAATTGCATAGTTTTGCAAAACAACTTAATACAGAAGTAAAACAAATAAAATATCCCTCAAGATTACCGTAACTACGGAATAGTTCTAGCACTGAAAAAGGACAAAGATGCTTTACTTAAACTTTGTCCTTTTTCAGCCTTTATCGCCGTACCAGCATGACCGAGGACGGCAACCCCCTAACCATGAAATACAAAGGCCACGTCTACTACTACCTGTACAACGGCCATAACGACGTAGTGGGCCTTACCGACGCCAAGGGTGTCAAGATAGCCGAATATACCTACGACCCCTGGGGTAAGGTAATCAAGGTGAAGGGCACCGAGGGGGAAGGTGAAGACGACGAAGAAGACGGAGAAACAGACGACGGCGAAGATATCGCCAAGCTGAACCCCTACCGTTACGCCGGTTACCGCTACGACGACGAAACCAAGCTCTACTACCTCCAGACCCGCTACTATAACCCCAGCCTCGGCCGGTTCATCAGCCAGGATAAGTGGGATGCGTTTCGAAAACGGTGAGTTTCTTTCCGACTGGAACGACCCCAAACAGAGGGACTGGTGTCTCCTCCTTAAAGGATGTAAAGGGCCCAAGACCTTCAATGATTGCGCTCAGGTCTGGTGGAATGACGGCGCCAATTTCTGTATCAACGCCGGTTCTCCTTGTTCCGGATGTACTTCGCCGGAATTCTACAAAGACTTCTCGCCCCTCTATGCCAAACAGGATACCTTCAAACTGCCTGGAGTGGGTCAAATTGACGCCAACACCGCCGGGAAGATTATCGGCGGGGCCGCTGCTGCCGGGGTGGGCATTCACCTGGCGACCAGCTTAGCCAAAGGCCGCCTAAGCAGTAAAGATGAGGCCAAAGAGAAGGGGGTTAGCAAGTAATGGCAACTATAGTCATCGATCCCGTGACCCGGATTGAGGGCCACCTAAGAATAGAAGTAGAAATCGAAAACGGCAAAGTCAAAGACGCCCGTTCCAATGGCACCATGTTCAGGGGTTTTGAGATTCTTCTTAAAGGAAAAGACCCAAGGGATGCCACCTATGTCACCGAACGGATTTGCGGCGTGTGTGCCGGTTCCCACGGCTGGGCTTCCTCCCTGGCCCTGGATGACGCCTTCGGGGCCGAAGTACCCGATGCCGGGCGGATTATCCGCAATCTCATCGTAGGGGCGATGTGGCTCCATGACCATCCTTTGCACTTTTATCACCTTTCGGCCCTGGATTATATCGATGTCATGGCTGTGGCCAACTACAAGGGCAACGATGCCGGATTAAACGGGGTTAAGGAAAAGATTATGAAGCTGGTCAAAGCCGGTGATACCGCTCCTCTGACTCCCCGGTACAAGCCCGATGAGTTCAGCGTCAATGATCCTGAGCTGGTGACCATGGCGGTGGCCCATTACCTTAAGGCCCTGGAGATGCAGGCCAAGGCCAAGAAAATGTCCGCCCTCTTCGCCGGTAAACAGCCCCACCAGTCCAGTATCGTGGTGGGCGGGGTGACCATGTACCCCAATCCCCAGATCATTGCCCAATTCCGTTCCATGCTGATGGAACAGATTGAGTTCATTGAAAAAGTTTACCTCAATGATGTGGTTACCTTCGGTACCGGCCCTCTCCTGAAACTGGCCCAGGCCGGGGTAGGCGCCGGGCGGGCCAACTTCCTGTCCTTCGGGGCTTTTGCTGAAAAAGCCGGGGAGCAGGAACCCTTCTTAACCCCCGGGGTCATCTTAAACGGAGACCTCAATAATGTGCAAAAAGTGGACTTGGGAAAAATCACCGAAGACGTAGGCTATGCCTATTATGTAGATAAACCCGGCCTCAATCCTGCCCGGGGTGAAACCGAGTACCAGTTGAAAAAAGAAAAAGCCTATTCCTTCATCAAAGCCCCCCGTTACTCCGGGGAAGCCATGGAGGTTGGCCCCCTGGCCCGGATGTTGGTGATGAAGCCCAAGCCTCTCATGGATCTCATCACTAAATACAACATCAAACCAGGGGCAGTAGCCCGTCATGCGGCCCGGGCCGTAGAAACCGTCCTGCTGGCTTACCGGATGGTTAAGTGGGTTGACGAACTTATGGGTATGACGGAAAAAGGCTCTGTCCGGATTCACGATACCGCCCATTGGGAAGCTCCTGCCCAAGGACAGGGGGTAGGACTCACCGAAGCTCCCCGGGGCGCTTTGGGCCACTGGATTAATATCAAAGACTACAAAATTGACAACTATCAACTGGTGGTTCCTTCCACCTGGAACTGCTCCCCCAGGGATGACAAAGGGGCTCGCGGCCCCATGGAGGAAGCCCTCATTGGGGTCCCTGTACCCGATCCAGAGAATCCCGTCAATGTGGTCAGGGTCATCCGCTCTTTTGACCCCTGTATCGCCTGTGCTGTTCACTTGATTGAACCGGAAACCAACAAGATTCTGGAATACCGGATTGGATAGGAGGTAATGATCATGGCGAAACCCCTGGATCACCCGTTGCCCCAGCGCCTATATCACTGGGTCAACCTTATCTCAATGGCTGTTCTCATTATCACCGGGTTTTACATCAACAAACCCTATACCGATGGCCTTATGAACGGCATGCGCTACCTCCACTTCCTGGCCATGTTCATTATCATTGCCAATCTAACGGTACGTATTTACTATGCCTTTGTAGGCAAGTATAAAGATGCCGGGGATTTTGCCATGAGGAGCAAGGACTGGCAAAACCTGCTGCCCACCGTCAAGTACTACCTGTTTCTCGGCCCCCATCCGGATAACGGCAAATACAACCCGATGCAGAAACTGATGTATCTTTTTTATCTGCCCTTGCTGCTGCTCCAAGGGTTTACCGGCCTTATCATGTACCGGCCGGAACTGTTTGACAGCCTGATTAAAGCCATGGGCGGCTTGGCCTCGGTGCGGGGTTACCACTATGTCCTGATGTGGGTTTTCATTGCCTATATTATTGTCCATGTTTATATGGTGCTTACCGAAGCCTGGGATGAAGTCAAATTAATGCTTTTTGGTATTGCTGAGAAAGAAAAATAAGGATACAATTGCCGTAGGTGATAATATTGCAGAAGATTATGGTTCTGGGTGTGGGCAATATTCTAAGGGAAGACGAAGGAGTGGGGATCCACGCTACCCAGGCTCTGAGTCGGCGGGAATTACCCCCCAATGTAGAAATTCTGGAAGGGGGTACGGCGGGGATAGAACTCCTCCACCTCATTGAAGAGGTTGACCACCTGGTGGTAATTGACGCCATGGATGCCAAGGCGGAACCGGGGGCCATCTTCAAATTCCAACCGGGAGACGTTTCTGTTTTTCCTGATAATTTCGGCATGTCCTTTCACCAGGTAGGGCTTTTGGAAGTTTTGAACATGGCCAAGATTCTGGATAAGCTGCCTGAAACCATGATTTTCGGCATCCAGCCCCAATCCATGGACTGGGGGCTGGAACTAACCCCGGCCCTGGAGGCCAAGCTACCAAGGCTACTGGATTTGGTGGAGGATTACATCAAGGAAATCAATTCCTAAAGGAATTTCGTACTATTTGTCGAAAATAAGTAACTACCCAAAGGAAGCCCCGGTTGTGGATCCCCGGGAAGAACCATCCCCTGACTTGGGTCAAGTGGCTGAAGGGGATCAAAAAGAAGACGACAAGCAAACTCCGGTGCCCCCGGCAGGAGGCGGCCATGGGGTTTATCAGCCTAGGCCTTATCCCGCCGACCATTTGGTATTGCAGCCCAGGTCATATCAGAAAACTGAAGGTAAAATTGCCTACCTGACCTTTGATGATGGCCCCAGTCCTAATGTAACACCGCAGATATTGCAGATCTTAAAAGAAAAACAGGTACCCGCCACCTTTTTTGTTATTGGCACTAATATCGAGAAAAACTCCGGTATTTTCCTGGATGTTTATAAGGCCGGACATGCTATCGGCAATCATACCTATAGCCATAAGTACAGTGAGATTTATACCGGCCCGGAGGCCCTGCTGGCTGATGTAGAAAAGAATGGCCGGTTAATTGAGCAGATCACCGGTTTGCGACCTGTCATTATGCGGACCCCCGGTGGAACCGCTTTTCATTTTAATTATAGCTATTTTAACCTCATGGATCAGGCAGGTTATCTGGTCTATGACTGGAATGTTTCCAGCCAGGATGCCACCAAAGATAAGGTTCCCAAGGAAGAAATCGTCCGCAATGTCCTCCAGCAGGCTCTTAAGAAAGACAAAATTATCGTCTTAATGCATGATGGCAAAAACAAGGATACCACTGCTGAAGCCTTAGCCTGATGTAATTGATGGGCTGCGGGCTCTGGGTTTTAACTTTGCCGGTTTATCTCCTGAGGTTGAACCCATTCATTTTAAAACCGGACATAGAAAGTAGGTTGCCTTTTAATAGTCAATATTTTAATAGGATTTCACCATTTTTATTGATTTTAGTACCAAAAGGAGTTGAAAGCTTCCGGAGTTTATTGAGAATTCGCTCCTTATCCGCCAAGTTGGCCGGTTGTGGGCGGGCCATATGCAAAACAATTGGGTCAAGACGCAAGCGGGTGAAACCTAAGGGATCAAACCAGGTCTTGAGAATCATGCTATCCATGGGTTTGCCGGTTCGGTTGGTAAAGACAAAGTTACCTAGGCTATAGGCGATGATTTTTCCTTTGTAGATTTCTATCCCTTGCAGCACATGGGGATGGTGGCCCATTATGATATCTGCTCCCGCATCCACCATGGCTTTGGCCAGTTTGGGTTGATATTCTTCCGGGAAGGGAGCATCCTCTTTACCCCAGTGGATGTTGACTATTATCAGGTCTGCTTTTGGCCGGGTCTCTTTGATGGCCTCCAATACTGGGAAAGGGTCATAGGCGGCGGCTAAACCGGGGCGGTTATCTTTAGCTGCCCAGAAAGGATCGGGAATGACCCTGGTAAATCCCAATACCGCTATTTTATACCCCTGACGTTCCAGGAAAAGGGGGCGAGCGGCTTCGGTCCAATTTTCTCCGGCCCCGGTATAGTTTATCTTATATTTTTTGAGGTTGGTCATGGTCTCTCTAAGAGCGGTCTGGCCAAAATCCAAAGAGTGGTTGTTGGCCAAGGTTACCACATCAAAGCCGGCATAAACCAGGCCCTGGAGAGTCTTGGGTTTGGCCTGGAAGGTATAGGTTTTCTTTTGGGGTGACCCGCTAGTCCCCACCGAGTTTTCCAGATTGCCCAGGGTTAAGTCGGAACGGCGTAGTTGACCGGCAGTAGCTGCCCATGGATACTCAACACCATAGTTATCCATTACCCGTCCTACGGACGCTGCTAAGAGAATATCGCCAACCATGGAGATTTCCAAAGGTTTTTTCTGCTGCGCAGCCCGGGTTTTAGTGGTGGTTTGGGCAAAAGAATCCTTTTCGGAACCATGTAAACAACCTGGGATACCGGTTAAAAAAACAAGTAAAATAAAAACGAAAAAAAGTCTTGGCATTACTGGACAATACACCCTTTCAAAATAATATTAATATATAAATTACATATTCGACCCCAACTGTCGAAATCCTGTCCCTTGAATTGTTGAGCTGATTTTGGTAATATTATAAGTACTGTGTATTTACTGGAATTAAATAAAGGAGTGTGACTAATGACTTTGACTATCGGAAATAGTATTCCTAATGGAACTTCCATTACTATCATGAGGGGAACCGCCGTTTGCCTAGTTAAAAAGCTAATGAAATCGGCTAAAACTAATGATGGGAGTGAAGTTACCTACGATTATCTGAAAGTCGGACAATTATCCGGTTGCTTAGGTATTAATGAGGAAACGGCTATTGATATCCTGGGCAAAGTTAATACAGGAGAAACCCCGGAGCAAGTGATTGATAATTTTTTGGTAGAGAGGTCTAAGCTTAAAGAGGAAACCCAACGGATTATGAAGGAAAAATTAGACCAGTTAAAACTATAGGATTATAAAGTTAGTTAAACCCGGCTCGATGCCGGGTTTTTGATTTAAACAGCGTTCTTATTCAGTTTTTGCTGATATTGTTGGGGGGTAGGGAAAAGCTGCTGAGCCGTGTCACGGCTCCATTCCAGTATTTCATCCACTCGAAAGGATTCTTCCACAATATCAAAGACTTGAAAATAAACTCGATTGATACCAAGTAGTTCGATTCTAGGTGGACCGACCGGTTTAAAAACGTGGTTGCGACAAAAGTTATTGGCTATGAATTGAAAGGATTCCACCAAGGAACCAAAGGCCTCACTTTTTTGTCCGTAATACACGCCCCGTAATATAACTTGTTTATCGGTGGTACGGACAATCTCAAAGGTGGCATTGGGATGTTTCATTAATTGACTCCCCCTTGTCCATTTATTTATTATCAGTATTGTATCAAAAGAGTTAAGTGAATCTTGTAAAACACTGGGGGAAGGATAAGATAATTTATAGCCAAATTATTTGCTATTTCGGCCTTCTTCGATTTTGTCTTCAAGGACCTCTAAGGCCTCATCAAAACTATCTCCTGTTATGTTATTATACCTGTCTTTATTTTTCGGCGCCGGTTTAAAGCCTAAACGTGGAAAATGGTGGTTAATTATTATTAGATTATTGCGAATTTTAGTTCCCTTTTGATGTAAAAAATGCTATAATTAATTAAAATAGGTGTCAAATAATTGTTTGGAGGTGTCTAGTATGGTCACATATAAGAGTATTAGACAACTACAAAGAAGGCATCACCGTATTTCTGTACATTTCCCTGTGGAATTCCGGGTGGTTAAGTTTGGCGAGCAGGATATCAACCATTTAGAAGGCAAAAAGGGCTTGGGCAGGACCCAGGACATAGGGGAAAACGGATTGAGTTTTATTTCGCCCCTTAATTTGCCGTTGAACATGATGCTCCGCCTCAAATTTGTACTACCTACCGGCCATCAATACTGGGAATTGGTTAAGGTGGTCCGTTCCCGACCCTGTGGAAATAAGTTTTTGACCGGAGTGGAATTTATCAATTTCAGCGGCCCACGCCGCGAGCGGCTCAGTCTGTTTATCGCTTCCGAAGTTAAAAGAAATGTTAAACTGCTGGAATATATATAAAAAGCAAGACTTTCCTAAGAAGGTCTTGCTTTTTTACTATTAAGGAAATTGCACTTTAGTCCCGCTTATTTCGACAATGGGGCCATCTATGTAACGAGGGAATCCGGGCACCGAGGTTAGGAGGGGTAATGTACCGGCCTTTATCGCCCGTTCAGAAGAGAGTTTAATCCCGGCGATACTTACTGAGCCATCTTGGTTGGCAACAGTACCAGCTGGTACCCTGACCCCTTGAACCAGCCAGATTGGACTATAGTTGGTTGACGTAGGAGAAGAAGAGAAGACATTAACTGCCCCTAGCACTGGTGTGTTATCAGGTAAAACAAAGGTATACAAGGGTAGGGCGGCGGGTTTCTGGGCGCCGCTGGGGGCCGGCCCTCCCCCGGGCAAGCGGCCGAATTCTTCATAACTGAAATAGAAAACCCGCAATCCTCTGTACCAGCCCCTTGAAAGGGGGCGGCCGGCTCCGTTGAAAGATACTTCGGAAACCAGGGGGGCGTTCATGTAAAGGTCATGGGGCATTATTTGCAGGCCGCTGGCATTAATAGCTTCCACTGTGACCAAAGGGATGTTATTGATAACCATGGCCCCATCCTCGTTGGGTCTGGTATTGGTAGGGACGATGACCATATGAATCCGCCAGATGGGGGAGTAACCGGCTTCGCCGGGAACTTTGCTGAAAACGTGAAAGGCGCCGGGGACAGGTTGCATGGTAGGATAATGGAAGTGATAAACCGGGTTGGCGGCAGCATCGTCAAAAGCGCCGCCGGGAACTTGGAAGAAAGGGTTATAGCGAATTTGGATATCGTCAAAAAAGCCTTTGATTTGGGCCGCATTTTCATTAGGTAAAGTTGATACAATGGTTACCGGCATATTAGTTCACCTCTTTAACCGGAAATCAGGGTGTTCAGCCATTGGGGTGTAGCGGCTGCAGGAAGATGGGGGTATTTTTCATGGTCGTGGTCTATGGGGGGTATGGGCAGGGTGTCGTGGTTATTTTGTTCTCCATGGATTATTTGATGGAGTTGCCCCATCAGGGATGACATTTGTTGGAGCATGGTTTGCATAAATTGCACCAAAAACAGCGGGGGTTGGGCAGGGATTCCTCCGGTCATAAAGGGCATAAACTGCTGCATTGCGCTGTTAGGCATGAACTGTTGCCCTCCGCCGAAAGGCATGAAGGGTTGCACTCCACCGTAGGTCATGAATGGAGAGATTCCGCCGGGCGTCATGCCTGTAAAGGATTGGGGGGCGAAGGTGCCGGGCTGATAAGGAGTGAAGCCTTGGGGGTTGCAGAAGCCGGTTTGATAAGGAGTGAAGCCGGTTTGGTAGGGATTAAAGCCTTGAGGGTTGGAGAAACCGCCGTCAAAGTTACCCATGGAAAATTGGGTGTTAAAGGGGTTGGTTTCCCCGGCGCTATAGAATTGGGGTAGGGTATAAGGATGGGAATTGCCCATTGGGGGCATGGGGATGTTGTCACCGAGGTTTTGTTGTTCTGGTTGGTGCATAAAAATATCCTCCTCTCAGGGATAAAAGGTTTAGTTTCCGTAACATAATACGCACTGTTTAGGGACGTTGCTACTAGGTTTTTAAACTATAGATTTTGACCGGTATAAATTAGTTTATGTGCGGCAAACTAAAGGTGTTAAATTTACCTTTGAGGAGGGTTTGGTTTTATGTCTATCATCAGGTGGGATCCTATAGGTGATTTAAACCGTATCCGTCATGAGATGAACAAAATGTTGGCTGCTAGCCCTTTAGGTCATGGCAATTGGCCTGCCATTGCCCCAGAGCCCAGGGTTGATGTTTATCAGACTGATGGTGAGGTCAGGATTTCTGCGGAATTACCGGGCATTGATGCCAAAGAAGATGTGGAGATTAATGTCGAAGATGAGGTTGTTTATATTGCTGGTGAATTTAAGCGGCAGCAGGAGCACCGAGAGGATAACTATTACCATAGCGAACGCTATTTTGGCAGGTTCAGCCGTACCGTGGCTCTGCCGGTGGAAGTCAAGAAGGAAGAGGCCAGGGCCAATTACGAGAAGGGAGTACTTACCATCACCATTCCCAAGGCCCAAAATCAACGCTTCAGGGGTCACCGGGTTGAAATTCAATAATTTTTCTAAGTTGTTGGTAGATATGAGCCAACAACTTTTTAATTTAATTCTGTTGCCAAAAAATTCTTATTAAGTGGGAAGGAGAAAAGATATTTAAGTAGAAATTTAAATATTTAGTATATTCTGTCTGCTGTAAGAGAAAGAGGGATGCTTGATGACTGTATGTGTTGAACCGGCCATGATTGGGGAATATGAAGGTATTATCCGGCAGATTAAAGACGTAGTATCTGCCCGGATTGTAACTACCACTGAGGGGGAGATTCAGGAGATTCATGTCTTAGCATGCCAAAGCCGCAGTCCCAAACAACTGGTGAGGGATATTGAGAGCGCTGTTATGGCTAAATTCGGCGTGGCCCTTGATCATAAAAAAATTAGCATAGCCCAGATTCAGGGAGAGATGAAGGAGGAAGGTAAGGCTCAATTGCGGCCTAGGCTGGTTAGTGTCAATTTAACCACCACCGGGGTTGCAGCCGAGGCTAAAGTTGGGTTGAAGATAGGGGAAGTAGTTTATCAGGGGGTAACCGCCGGCCCTGGGGCCACCAATAATAAAATGCGCCTGATAGTTCAGGCCACCATCAACGCCATTGAAGATTTTCTGCGGGGCACCTGCAGTTTTGCTGTGGAGGAGGTGGCTATCATTCCTATGGGCCGTCAGCAAGCGGCTGTGGTAGCTTTGTCCCTGGTCACTCCTGACGGGGAGGAGGCCCTGATTGGCGGGGCCTTCATTAAACAGGATGAGCGGGAAGGGATTGTTAAGGCCACCTTGGGGGCTATAAACCGGAAGTTGTCCATTTTGAAAGGCGAAGGGTAGTAAAAAGGACAGTCGGTGTTTATATGAAGAAAAATAGCGAGCATTGAAATAAGCGCACATGTAATAAATATTTATTACAATACAAGAGTCTCTGTTTTGACAATTTGTAACTTCGGTAGCAAACTTGAAACTTACCTCTTAAAGTGCTAAAATTTAAGAGTATCATAACAAAAACTGTAAACGGGGATCCCAACAGTAGGGCTTCCCATATCTGGGGGTAAAATAACATGCTGGGACTACTTAAGAACTTATTTGATGATAATGCCAGGGAAATTAAACGTCTGAGTCGTGTGGTTGATGAAATCAACGGCTTGGAGCCGGAGATTGAGAAATCATCTGATGGTGAATTGCAAGCCAAGACCGAGGAGTTTAAGGGACGTTTAGCCAATGGAGAATCTTTAGATGACCTTTTGCCGGAAGCTTTTGCTGTTTGCCGGGAGGCCTCCAAGCGGGTGCTAGGCATGCGCCACTTCGATGTTCAGTTGATTGGCGGTATGGTGCTTCACCAGGGCCGCATTGCCGAGATGAAGACCGGGGAAGGTAAAACCCTGGTGGCTACCCTGCCTGTTTATCTCAATGCTTTGAATGGAAATGGCGTTCATGTGGTTACTGTGAACGATTACCTGGCCCGCCGGGACAGCGAGTGGATGGGCCAGCTTTATACTTTTCTTGGCCTTTCTGTGGGGCTGGTTGTACACGGCCTGGAATATGACGAGCGGAAAGCGGCATATAATGCCGATATCACTTACGGTACCAATAACGAGTTCGGCTTCGATTACCTACGGGACAACATGGTTCACCATGCGGAACAAATGGTTCAGCGGGAGTTGAATTTTTCTATTGTTGACGAAGTGGATAGCATCTTGGTTGATGAGGCCAGAACACCTCTGATTATTTCCGGCCAGGCGGATAAGGCTACTGACCTGTACTATACCATGGCTAAGATAGTACCTCATTTGAACAAGGAAACCGATTATTCCGTGGATGAAAAGGCTCACACCGTTGCCCTCAATGAACAGGGTATCGCCAAGGTAGAGAAAATGCTTGGGGTAGAGAACCTCTATGAAGATGATCACATGGAGTTAACCCATCATTTGAACCAGGCTTTGAAGGCCCACGCCCTGATGAAACGGGACCGGGATTATGTGGTCAAGGATGGGGAAGTAATCATCGTTGACGAATTTACAGGCCGTCTCATGTTTGGTCGGCGGTACAGCGAGGGTCTGCACCAGGCCATTGAGGCCAAGGAAGGGGTTAAGATTGAACGGGAATCCCAGACCCTGGCCACTATCACCTTCCAGAACTACTTCCGGATGTATGAGAAACTTGCCGGTATGACCGGTACCGCTGCCACCGAGGAGGACGAGTTCCGGAAGATTTATGGCTTGGATGTTATTGTCATCCCCACTAATAAACCCATGCTTCGTAAAGATTTGCCCGATATGGTCTACAAAAACGAAGCCGCCAAGTTTAGGGCTGTAGTGGAGGAAATTGTCCAACGCAATGCCCAGGGCCAGCCTGTGCTGGTGGGTACCATCTCTATTGAAAAATCGGAACACTTAAGTTCTATGTTGAAGAAGCGGGGCGTTAAGCACCAAGTTCTCAACGCCAAGTATCATGATAAAGAAGCGGAAATCGTGGCTGCTGCCGGTCAACGGGATGCGGTTACCATTGCTACCAACATGGCAGGACGGGGTACCGACATCGTCCTGGGGGATGGGGTGGCAGGACTGGGTGGTCTCCACATCATTGGGACCGAGCGCCATGAGAGTAGACGGATTGACAATCAGCTTCGGGGGCGGTCCGGCCGTCAAGGGGATTCGGGCGCCTCGAGGTTCTATATCTCCTTAGAAGATGATTTGATGCGCCTCTTTGGGTCAGATAACATTTCTGCCATCATGGATAAGTTGGGCATGGAAGAAGATGAGCCCATTGAGCACGCCCTGATTACCCGTTCCATTGAAGCGGCCCAGAAGAAGGTAGAAAACCGCAACTTTGACATCCGGAAACACGTTCTGGAATATGACGACGTCATGAATCAGCAGCGGGAAATTATTTATCAGCAACGGCGCCAGGTATTAACGGGTGAAAACCTTAAAGATAGCATTCAAGATATGATTTCTACCCTTATCGGTGAGTCCCTGGATATCTACTGCAATAGCGGTGTTCATCCTGAGGAATGGGATCTGGAAGGGTTGCTGGAACACGCTGAACAGTTGTACCTGCCTAATCATGACTTGAAGCCCGAGGATATTGAGGGTATGGGCCGTGGTGAACTGGGTGATGTTCTTGAAGAAAAGGCCTTGGCTTTCTATGAGGCTAAAGAGACCCAGTTGGGCTCCGAGACCATGCGGGAACTGGAGCGGGTAGTTATGCTCCGTATTGTGGACGACAAGTGGATGGATCACCTGGATGCCATGGATCAGCTGCGCCAGGGTATTGGTCTCCGGGCCTACGGACAGAAGGATCCCTTGGTGGAATATAAATTCGAGGGTTATCAGATGTTTCAGAACATGATCTCCAGCATTCAGGAGGACACAGTACGCTATATCTTCCGCATGAATGTTGTAGAACAACACGAGGAGCGGCATCACCACATTGTGGAAAACCGCTATGCCGAAGAAGTATCCCGCCAGCCCGTACGGGTGGAAAACCGGATCGGCCGTAATGACCCCTGTCCCTGCGGCAGCGGCAAAAAGTATAAAAAATGCTGCGGAAGGGAGTAGCTGACCCTAAAAAATACGCGAAAGCCCAAATAACGAAGGTGCCTCGATTACGAGGCACCTTTTTGGCGTTTTGGGTCGAAATTGGCTAAAATTAGGGGTTAAGGGAAGGGGAAATTATTACGATATTATATTTGTAGTATGTCCAAATTAATATAAAGAGTGGGTGAAAAGATGGATAAAGCCAGTGTTTTAGGATTGATTATCGCTTTTGGCGGTATGATTATCGGGATTATTGAAGAAGGGGGAACACCTGGTCAGTTTATTGGGATTTCCGCTATTTTTATTATTTTTGGCGGAACAATAGGCGCCACCATGGTCTGCTTTAACTTAGAGGATATTAAGAAATTTAACAAGCTGTTAAAGATAGCTTTTACCAAAACCGTTTTTGATATAAATGATGTAATAAATAAGTTAACCGGTTATGCTGAAAAAGCTAGGCGGGAGGGTTTGCTCAGTCTGGAGGCGGAGCTTACCAATATTAATGATGATTTCCTTAAACAAGGACTACAGTTGGTGGTTGATGGGACCGATCCTGCCCTGGTCAGAGATATACTGGAAACCCAGATTGCTTTTAAGGAACAGCGTCACAAGGTGGGTGCCGCCATCTTTGAAACTGCTGGAGGTTTTGCGCCTACCATGGGTATTATCGGTACCGTTATGGGTCTGATTATAGTATTGAGTAATCTTTCTGAGCCGGATAAGTTAGGGTCCAAAATTGCCCTGGCCTTTATTGCCACCCTGTATGGTGTAGGGTCAGCCAATCTTTTTTGGTTGCCTGTGGCAAATAAATTAAAGCTTAAGAATAAACAAGAGACCCTAATGATGCAAATAATTCTTGAGGGGATACTCTCCCTACAGGCCGGTGATAATCCCAGTATTGTAAATGAGAAACTGAAAGCATTCCTGTCTCCTGATATGCGTCAAAATCCTAAAGTTGGGTCAGGCGAGGTGTAAGCCATGGGAAGTAAAAAGTATGAGCAGGAAGAAACGGCCCACGGAAACAGTGAACGTTGGATGCTTACTTACGCTGATTTGATTACCCTGCTGCTGATTTTTTTTATCGTTATGTACGCCATGAGTAGTTTAAACCAAAAGAAGTTTGAGCAAATGTCCATGTCCTTGAAAGTTGCTCTGATAGGAGAAAATCCCGGTCATATTATAGGCCAGTCTCCCGGCCCCGACATAGTTCCCGGGGCTGGTCGGAAGGGTAACGAAGAAGAGAATAAAATTGAGGAGATTAAAAAAGCCCTGGAAAAGTATATCAATGAAAAACAATTGGAGAGCAAAGTAGGTATTCGTTTGGAAGAACGGGGTCTGGTTATTAGTCTTCGGGAGGCGCTGCTATTTAAGTTGGGTTCGGCAGATTTGGCGTCGGCTTCATTACAAGTTCTTGACGAAGTGACTAACGCCTTGGAAACCATGCCCAACCCGGTTAGGGTGGAGGGTCATACTGATAATCTACCTATCAAAACCGCACGGTTCCCTTCTAATTGGGAGTTATCCACCGCCAGGGCCACCAATGTAGTAAGGTATATGATTCAGGTGGGTTATAAACCCCAGAATATTTCCGCCATCGGTTACGGCGAATACCGACCCTTGTCACCCAATACCGCCCAAGGTAACCCCCTCAATCGCCGGGTAGACTTAGTGCTCCTGCGTAGTAATTATGATAAAGGGGAAGCTAAAAAGCAGTGATTCAGCTGTCAGTCGTCAGCTATCAGCCTGCATCCCGGTTTTTTGGGCCTATAAGAATTTCATGCAAGCTACAAGCTACAAGCTACAAGCTATAAGCTATGAGCTAAAAAACGGCGCTTCCTTTTGACAGGGGAGTGCCACTTTTGTATAATGGGTATGATATTGATTTATGGAGGAGTGGGGTTGTGATTATTGAATTGAAGCCTGTATTGGAAGCCCAGGGGGCTAAAATTGAGGAATTGAGGGTTTCTCTTTGACATAGCCCGGCGAAGGGAAGTTATTGCGGCCCTGGAGGAGCAGATTGGCGCTCCTGGGTTTTGGGATGATCCGGCTGAAGCCCAGAAGGTTATGCAGAAGCTTACTGAGGAAAAGGATAAGGTTAAGTCCTTCGAAAAGTTATTTGGGAGCTATGAAGATTTGCTGGTTTTATTAGAATTAGCGGAAGAAGAGAGCGGGGACTCCCTCGAAGGGGAGATCGCCAAGGGACTTAAAGACCTGGAAAAACAGGTGGCCGAGAAAGAATTGGAAGTGCTGCTTAGTGAACCTTATGATCATAATGATGCCATCGTTTCCCTTCATGCCGGCGCTGGGGGGACTGAGGCCCAGGACTGGGTTGAAATGTTGGTGCGGATGTACACCCGGTGGGGTGACCGTAAGGGTTATAAGGTGGAGATAATGGATCTCCTTCCCGGGGATGAGGCTGGGGTTAAAAGCGCTACCATTGAAATCAAAGGCTCTAATGCTTACGGGTATCTTAAGACAGAAAAGGGAGTGCATCGGTTGGTGCGGATCTCTCCCTTCGATGCTTCGGGCAGGCGTCATACTTCTTTTGCTTCGGTGGATGTGATTCCTGAGGTAGACGAGGCAATCGAGGTTCAAATCGACCCCGGGGATTTGAAGGTAGATACTTACAGGGCCAGCGGCGCCGGCGGTCAGCACGTCAATAAGACCGATTCGGCGGTACGTATTACCCATTTGCCGACGGGTATTGTAGTACAGTGTCAAAATGAGCGATCCCAGATTAGTAACCGGACTAAAGCCATGAAGATTCTCCAGGCTAAACTGGTAGACCTTCAGAGACGTCAACAGGAAGCTGAAATTAACGCTATTAGAGGCGAACAACAGGATATTGCCTGGGGCAGTCAGATTAGATCTTATGTTTTTCATCCATACAGCTTGGCCAAAGACCACCGTACCAATGTGGAGGCAGGTAACGTAGACGGGGTTATGGATGGCGATATTGATGGTTTTATTTCGGCCTATTTACAGATGCAGGCTAAAGCCAGGTAGGGGTATATCCCCTGCCATTTTTATTTGGGTAGGGTTGGGATAAGTGCTGTTTGATTTCCGGGGTAAGGAAATTGAAAAGGCAACCACAGAGGGCAGTAGCGGCCAGGAAATGGCGCATAATTTAACAGGTGGAAATCCTGTCTGGGAAGGTGTATAGCCAAACCACCAGTAGCGAGTCTTGGGTCTAGAGGAGTAATTCGATAGGCTAAGCGTAGACAGT
>JAJZSN010000068.1 GCA_021849745.1 Bacillota bacterium
TGGCCAGAAAACTACCGATAATAAACAAGTTTAATGCTTTAAACAGGGTGTCTCGATCCTGAACAGCATTGGTTGTCAACCAGAAAACCGATATGGAAAAAGCCAAGTACAGAAATCTGACCAGATTCTCCTTCTGATAACTACCTGTCAATAAAATTGAAATCAGGTTAATCAATAAAAAAGTCAACAAACCCACCATTAAGGGGGTGCCGAAAATTCGGCGGCCCAAGCCACGAAACCCATGCTCCCACAACCATCCGATTAAAGCGAGCATTACAACCCCACTATATACAAAACCTACAGGCACCCCGAAAAGTTTCTGCCAGGGCGAAACAGCAAAAAAGGGTAACAGAAAAACCATCAAATAAAATAGCAAAGCCTTCTTCCTGCCTTTCTTAGTTCACCGGTTGACGACCAAACCTACCCCTAATCATGTCATAAACTCCTTTGACCAATGATCTAATTACCCGGGGCTGCCCAAAACCGGTAAAGATTAAAGCCTTAGCTGTAACTTTGGCTAGAAAAAAAGGGGTAAAAGTACACCATATGTACCAGGGGGCGTGCTTCTTCATGAAAAGCAAATTATTGCGAGTACAGTAGTACTGCTGGGTCGGTGAGACTTTGCCCACCGTGGAACTTTCGTTATGATAGACTATTGAGGAAGGTACATAAGCCAATCTGTATCCGGCCTGTTTGGCCCGGACACTCCAATCAGTATCCTCATAATACAGAAAGAATCTCTCATCCAAAAGTCCTATTCTTTCGACCATATCCCGCCGGACAAGAAGGGAGCAACCGGTGATGAAATCCACATCCCTTGCCTTTTCCCCCGAAGCAGGACTTTTTTCATGCCTGCACCAACCCCTAAGCCAGTTAATCTTGCCCCCGGCAAATAACAATTTATCCTTCTGCTCCAAATGATATATCCGGGAACCCAACATCCCAATCATGGGATCGTTTACAGCCACCGCAATCATTTCCCCTAAAGCTTCCGGGTCAACTTCGGTGTCATTATTAAGGAGCCAAATATAGTCTGCCCCCTGTTCCAGAGCATATTTAATCCCAACATTATTACCCCCGGCAAAACCCAGATTGTCTTGATTCACAAGAATAAAGGTATCAGGGCAAGCAGCGTTAATCTTTTTAATAGAACCATCAGTTGAAGCGTTATCTATAACCACAATCCTAGCATTTTTATAACCCAAAAATTCAAGAGAATGCAGGCATCTTATAGTATCGCAATATCCATTCCAATTTAACACCAGGATATAAACTACAGGAGTCATAGTATTCTCCTTATAATCATAATTGGTCAATCAAACGGGAGATATCTTCGGCCTGTCGGATAAGGGAAAATTCCTGAGAAGCTTGAAAACCCTTCTCCCCAAGAACTTGATATAAATCCCTGGATTCAATCAACCTTTCAACCCTTTCAACCAAGGCTCCTACATCTCCTACCGGAAACAGCAAACCACTTTCGCCGTTCCGGATTATCTCCGGAAAAGCCCCGCTATCAGCGGCAATAACAGGTTTTCTCAAAGCCATGGCCTCTATAGCCACTAACCCGAATCCTTCCCCTTCAAAGGGGCAAACAAAGATATCGATAGCCTCCAATAGGGGCGGTACATTTTCCACAAAACCCAGTAACAAAACCTGCTCTGTCAAGTTTCTAGCGGCAATAAACTTTTCCAACTCACTCCGGTAATATCCATCCCCGGCGAAAACTAAAACCATCTGGGGGTATCGCTTAAGCAAAGTTTCCAAAGCCAGCACCAAATCAAAAGGACGTTTTTGTTCACTGAGCTGACATACCGTACCCATTACCACCGGCTTAACCTCAGCCTCTAATAATTCCATCATTTTACCGGGAATAGAGTCACCGATTTTCCGGGATTCCGGTTCTATCCCGTTATAAACCACCAGGCTCTTGTCCCCCAGTTCAGGAGCATGCTGCAGGAAGGTTTCTTTAACATATTGAGAAATAAAAATTATCCTGGTGGAAAACCGGCGGACAAACCATAACAAAACCTTTCCAATCGACCCACCATAATACTTTTCATGAAGATGCCAGACATTGGGGATACCGAGTAAATATGCGGCGGTACTCCCATAGAGATTGTGGAGAGCATTATTATAAACCACCTGCGGAGCTAAGCGTTTATACAATAACATCAATCGTAACACGGTAATAAAGTAAAAAGCAATATAAACTAACACTCCCGGAACTCTTTTGGTCAATATAGGCATCCAAAGAATGTGAGTATGAATACCGGGAACTTGATCCAGATGCTTTTTCAATAAACCTTTACCTGGGACCACAACGTGAACCTCATATTGTGAAGCCAACGCCTTAGCAATATTAAGTAACACCTTCTCCGCACCATAAAGGTTTTTGCTGTGGGAAACAAAGACTACTCTCTTCATACTTTACCCGCTTTTCCTGTTTGACTGAAAAAATTTCGAAATTCCCTTGCGTGGGCGGTATAAGAATGATTGGCAGTAATATATTCTACGGCATTTTGACCAATTTTAAGCCTTAACTCACTGTCACTAAATATCTTCACAAGCACTTCCGCAATCTGTTCGGGATTATTAGGTTCAACCAAAAACCCGTTTTCCTCATGGGCTATAACTTCTTTCAACCCACCAATCCCCGTGGCTATGGTTACCTTGCCACAAGCCATTCCTTCCAAGGCCGCCAAAGAGGTAGCCTCTTCCACGTTATTTGACGGAACAGATGGTACTAGCACCACTTGACTGGCTTTAAAGTACTTGTCCACAACATTATGGGGTACATCCCCCTCAATTCTAACAAACTTATTTAATTTGTTGGCAGCAAGGAATTTCTCCACTTTTTCCCGTTCTATCCCGTCTCCCAGAAAGACCATGATAAAATCTTCGAAACCTTTCCGGACTAGACAATGGGCCGCCTGGGCCGCCACCATCACCCCGTTTTTGGGATACATACGCCGCGGAATCAGCACAACCTTAGGGGTTTTAAACCCTAATTCTTCCCGAAATTGGGTAACTACCCGTTCTTCAACAGGTATAAACCTTAGATGATCGATGGCATTAGGGATCGCTTTAACAACCCTCTGATGTTCTTCCACGTAGGATTTAATCCTGCTATCTACAGTGATTATTGAATCAGAATTCCTGTAAGCATATCTTTCATACTCCAGGAAAAAGTTATAAACTTCATCAATGTCTTTGATACCTTCATAATCATGGCTTTCGAAGGTAAAATACCCATGCAGGGTGGTAATTACCGGTATGTGATTTAGATTTAGCATCTCAAAGGCTCCGAGAACTGCATTGGTTGATAAAACATCGTGGCAGTTAATGCAGTCAACAAAATTTCCACGCAAGTAGTTTATCACTTTTTCTCTAAGAAAAAGTGAGTAGGCTATGTGAGTGTAAAGAAAGGAAATACTTTGTGATTTGCGAAGCTCTTTTATTCCAATGGACGAGTATTTTTTGATTTCCTCTTCTACTTTTTCAAAATCAATATTTTCATTGCTATAGGTTACAAGAAATGTTTCTACCCCGTTAACCTTTAAACCTTCTCTTAATAAATGGATGTGGACATGCTTACCGCCCACAACCTTTCCATCCTGAGGGTCATGCTGAGAAACTATTAAAACTTTATTTACCTGATTAACCTCTTGTTTAGGCCATTGATCCGGCTGATAGCTATTAATTTTAGAAATTAGTTCATTTGCAATCTTGTTTTCGGGGACAATTTTTAAAAGTTCTAAGGCTTCACGAAAAAATGGTACAAACAAATTGTCCTGTAAACTAAATTTATAATTACCGAATTGACCCTCTGTAAATTTATTTCCTATGTGATAAAAATTCCGGGCAATCTCTGTTATCGCTAAAGAGTGGTTATCCGTTTTTAGGTTAAGAAATTCATTATAAGAATAATTTTTGGCTATTATGATTAAGGTTTTTAAAATTCCTGACAATACAACCTTTAGATTGTTTAAGTTAGATGCATAGTTTTGTTGATGGAGGCGGTAAAAGTATAAAGGTTCGTTGATAAAAAAATACTTTGCTGTTCTGACATTATCAATATAAAAAGGTGCGTTATGAACGATATAATTGGAAACTACATATTTATCAAAGTATTCCCTCTTCCAGAAGCTAACGTCGGGGATTAATGTAGATCCCGCATAAAATACTTCTTTAATGAGTTCTTTATAGTTTTTGAATTCTTTATATGAAACAGCCTTTATAATGTTTGATTTCTCATCAATCTCATATAACCCACAATAACCGAAGTCATAGTCCGCTGACAACATTTTGGCCATAAACTTTTCTATAAAAGTTTTGTCTATATAATCATCACTGTCAACCCGCGCTATAAATTCTCCAGTGACTAATTTCGATGCCTCTAAAAAAGTATCAAGTTGCCCGGTATTGGGTTTTTCATAATATTTAATTCGTGGGTCAGCAAAATTTTTTACAACCGCTTCAGTGCCATCTGTTGATCCATCATTGATGATAATTAACTCAAAATTATCGTAGGTTTGGTCGAGTACACTCTGTATTGCCTCTCTGATATAATTTTCCCGGTTATAAACAGTCATTATCATCGAAACCAGGGGTTTGTAGTTGCCAGGTAAAAGCCGTAAGTTATAAGATTTTAGCTGTTGATATTTTCTGTATAAATTAGCGGTAACCTTTTGAATCTTATTTCTGACTTTAACAAGATGAAACTTTACATTACCATACTTACTGCGAAATATAAACTTAAGTATTTTTTTGATATGTTGTTTCATCTTAAACCCTCATTTCAATTTACCTTACCGTTATGGTTTGCCTTTTGTGCAATAATCTCAAGTCCCTCGCCTACATTAAAAATCGGTAGTAAATAGATTAATGGTCTTAATAAAATTAGACTTTTTTTAATAGATTGTTTCCATAGAGGGATTGGTAACGGCGGGTTATTAGAGTTGGTTTGAGCCGAAGAATCAGCATTGTTTACAGCAGTCTTCTTATCTGAAAAAAATCCCATGGCACGTAATACGCCCTTGATTAATACAAGTATTGTATAATTAGGTTCCCCGTTGAACGTTCTGACTGATAAAATTTCAAAACCGTTATTTTTTAATAGCAAAGATAATGATTTCGGTGTGAAATAATTTAAATGTTCAGGAAATCCAATCATGTCCCATTTGCTACCGTGTAATCTTGCTAACAGTGAGTCGATATTGGGTAGAGTGATAACAAAGATCCCCTCCGGTTTTAACATAGAATAAACTTTACTGACTTCTTCTTTAGGGTAAAGAGTATGTTCCAATACATCATACATTGTAATGATATCGTATTGACTGTCAAATTTCATATTAAGAAAAAAACCTTTTTGAACAGAAAGTCCAAGTTTCTTGCACAACTCTATACCTGTTTCAGAGGGTTCTACTCCTTCGACAGTAAAACCACTGTCCCTGGCACAATCTAAAAAAATTCCTCCTGCACAGCCAATATCCAGGAGTTGTCCTGTTGATTTGAATTCTTTTAACCTTTTTACCCTATTCAGATATCTTTCTCTATACGGTAATGGATTTAGAAGATAGCCTTCGAAGGTATCTACTCCGCTCCCAACAAAAAATATAGACTGTGCCTTATAATATTGGTCTAATTCTTCTGTTGTCGGTACAGGCAACGTAAAATGGTAAGTGCATTTATTGCATTTTACAATGTTGTATTTGCCGAGGTTTATAAATCGAATCTCCGTTTCTACACTAGAGCAAACAGGGCAATTTGTTGCTTTCATGGTTTTCGCTCCTAATCGTTTTCTGATATAATCCTTCTTAATTTCTCACCTAATTTATCTACAGTAATTTGTTTCCGTCCTAGTATAATATTTTCTCTTTGACGAATATAACGTTCAGTAGATCCATCCCTAAGAACATTAAGTATTACAGCATGTATTTCATCATAACTTTCACATAGATACCCGATATCACCCATGGTTTGAAAGTAATACTCGAAAAAAGGGTTCCTTAAAGCGATAATTGGTTTTACATAAGAAAACGCATCGAATAGAGCACCACTCGCTACTAGTTTATAAGTTTTGGGTAAATGTAAAAACACAGCATAATCAACGTTTTGAGCAAACATATCAAAATCTTCTCTACTTAGAGGGGTGGATGGGGACGGCACCAATACAGACGCTGGATAAGCATGTCGCAAGGCTTTATCATTTAAATGACCAATTAAAATAAATTCAGGTTGATAAACGGTTTTATTGGCTTGTACCTCATCCGCTAACTTAAAGAATAGGTCAGTGCCTTTTCCCCGGTGACCCACTCCAAACGAACCAAAACGGATTACTTTATCTTTAAATGGCAAAAACTCTTTAGGATCTTGATAAAAATAAGGAAGGTCGATGGATTTTATCTTTTTTTCAATAGTAGGGAATTTAGAACAAAGACATTTCTGAATGGATTGACCTAGTACTAAATAAGTAATCCTATCAGAACTTCCTAATAATAGAGGAAAACGAAACCAAAATACTATCTCTAGCGGTTGTCTCAGCGATGGCCGTACAACTAATGTTTCTAGTATTCGGTGAGGAATGACAATACAATTAATCTCCTTGAATTTTCGAAGTAACATTTTTATGGAAATCAAGCTTGGACTTGTGATAGAAGAAAAAACAACTTTATTAGCGTGATATTTTCGGGCTAATTCAAACACATACCGACAAAGGCGGTATTCCCCCGGCAATTTCCTGAAGCTAGACATATGCCTTGGCGGAAGTACAATAACTCTATACTCAACGCCTCCTATCGATTGAGAAGCTAGTTTTTTGCTTACCTCTTGTAGATGAGTTTCCTCAGCAAGAAATAGTATTTTCTCATTCGGATAGGCATATGAAACAACTGTTATAAACGAAGCATTAAATTCAACATGTTCAAATCCTATGCATTGCGGCTCATAAATAATTATCATTTTAAACCTCAAAATTTAGTTAATTTCCATAGCGCTAGGTATGTTTTGGCAACATTTTCCCATGTTTGCCTAGCAGCAAATTCGTAGGCTTGATTAATCTGTTTTATCATTTTTTCTTCGTCCCGCAGACAATTATATATACTGTCAGCTAATTCCTCCGGACTACCGGAAATAATCATGAATCCGGCACAAGGCATCAATCTAAGATAATCCTCCTTGAGAGGATTGTCATATATAGAACAAACCAAACTTTTGTTAAGCATGGCTTCAAGTATCGCCAGGTACCCTGATACTAGAGCTACTCTTGACCTGCTTAACCATTTTTCCGGGTTGTTAACAAAACCTTTAAATTCAACAGTCAAACCTGATATCTTAACTTGTTCCTCCAATACCGGCCTTAATGAACCATCTCCACAAACTACCTTTTTTACCTGCCTATCGTATTTTTCTTTTAACAATTTTATAGTTTCGAGATAATCAATTATACCAGTATCTTTTTCCAACCGGCCAATAAATACTGCATCAATATTTTTAGGTTCTCGTGATTCATTGTCAATTCTACTTTCCACCCCGCCGTAATTTATAAAGTCCGCAGGGGTTCCATACCATTTTGTAATAAAGTCGCCAATACTGATATTTCCATTAATAAACTTTGAGATAATTTTTCTGACCAGGACAGTTTTCGGGTTCAACGGATATCCTTCATAACCATGAAAGGTCAGATAAACCGATTTCCGGGGAAAAAGAAACCGAAAAGGTAAATACCAGTACCAAAATGTACCGTAGTCATGGCAGTGGACAATATCAGCATCTGTAATTAACTTCTTGTTTCGCCATAACCATTTCCATACAGCAAATCTCCCGTTAAGTCCATAAGACATCCTGAATACCTGAATTCCATCAATGAATTCCATATCATTAAGGTTATCTTCATGTTTATATGTAACAATTTTTATACGGTAACCCCAAGAGGCTAAAACTTTACTAACTTTCTCAACATGCTTTTCTACCCCACCGATTTTAGGACTATAAAACGAGGTCATCATAAGAATTGTATTAGTTTTATTATCTGGTTGTAATACAGCCAGGTGCATGTATTTTTTTATTTTTTTAAGAACTTTTATTGGAATATTTGTAATATAAACCAACACATACCAGACACTTAATAATTTATATTGCACCAATAACTTTATATCATGTAATTTTGGTATTAAATTTGTTTTGTCAAAATATCGAATTCCTAAGTTATAGGCTTTAAGAGATGCCCGGTTATTTCCGGCTTTTTTATATTTTATGGCAAGATCAAAAAACCATGAAGAGATGGAATCTGGTTTATATTTTAAAATATCTTCCGGCGTTAAATTTTCTAAACACCAATCCAGTAAATTGTGAAACTCATTATACTGGATTTGACTCATAGTTTTATGGCCTTGTTCATCATGCATTCTTGATTTGATAAGAACCTGAGGTATATGGACAAAATCATATTTTTTGGCTATTCTAAACCACATTTCATAATCTTGAACCGTTTTTAGTTTTGGATTGAAAAGACCTATTTCCTTAAAACACTTCTTTGGAATAAGGGTTGAACACCCGTGTACAGGTGCTACGATAAATAATTGACTAAGGAATTGCTCACTAGAAATATGTGGAATTACAACCGTGCTGATAATATTAGAATCTCTGTCAACAAAATAATAATCGCTGTATAAGACAACTTCCTGAGGTTGCTTCTGAAGATAGTTAATCTGTACTTCTAACTTATTTGGCAAATAAAGATCGTCATGGCTGAGCCAAGATATATAATCTCCTTCGGCAACCGAAATCCCAAAATTCAGTGCCGACGCCACGCCACCATTTTCTTTGTAAAAATAACGAATCTTTTCTCCGTAAGATTTGGCAATTTCCTCTGTTTTGCCCCCGTCATTTGATCCGTCATTTACAACGATAATTTCGGTGTTTTTGTAAGTTTGGCCCAAGGCGCTGTCAATGGCTTCGCAAAGATAGTTAGAGCCATTATAGACCGGTATGATAATTGATACTTTTGGATTAAATTCCATAAAACCTCACCAAATGCTTAGTACTATTCTCGCCACCGTGTTGCTTACATTTTTAACCAAGTATTCATGGGGTGGTTCCCAGAGACAAGGCTGGTGGAGTACCGCTTTAACTGCCCGGAGTATAATCTCAGGTTCGCAGCTGGCAATAAAGTTGCTGCCTACCTCAATTGTTTCCGGTCGTTCAGTAACATCGCGAAGGGTTACATTAGGCACTTTAAAAATACAACATTCTTCCTGTACAGTACCACTATCACTTAAGACACAAAGAGCTTGCTTCTCCAAACTTACAAAATCAAACAGTCCAAGGGGCTCAAAAACCCGCACCCCTCCTCCATCTAAAACTTTGCCATGCTTCTCCAATTGGGTACGGGTTCTTGGATGCAGGCTGCAAATTACCGGTAGTTTATACTCGTCATGCAAAAGATGTAGTGCTTTGATAAATTTATTTAACCGTTCTTCAATATCTACGTTTTCGGCCCGGTGTAATGTTACCAAAAAATAATTTTTAACTTCTAAACCAAGTTTGTTAAGAATCTGGCTTCCTTCAACTTTACGAGCATAATACTCTAAAACTTCCGTAATAGGATTCCCAGTTACATAAATTCTTTTACCCGCAATTCCCTCCCGCAGAAGGTTCGCACGACTTCGTTCAGTATACGGCATAAGAATATCGCTGCAATGATCCACAATACGGCGGTTGACTTCCTCAGGCACACGATCGTCATAACAACGATTTCCAGCCTCCATATGAAAGACCGGGATACCCATCCGTTTAGCTACCATAGCAGCCAGAGCACTGTTGGTGTCACCTAAAATAAGCAAACGGTCAGGTTTCTCCGCCATCATAACCCGTTCACATTCTGCCAGGATGCTACCGATTTGGCCCATTAAGCTGTCTGATTTACACTCCAATATATAATCAGGCATCCGTAATTCTAACTCTTCAAAAAAAATATCGTTTAAAGTTCGGTCATAATTCTGCCCGGTGTGTACTAACACATGTTCACACAACTTATCAAGCAGCGGAATTACACGACTTAGGCGAATTATCTCGGGGCGGGTTCCTAAGACGGTCATTACCTTCATCGTAAAAATTCCCCTTCCTCTTTAATTTCCTGGCCAATCATCAAATTATGAAATTCTAATAGTTGCTTAGTTTCATCTAATGTCATTAAAGAATCACCTGAGCTATATTCTTTATGCAAAGGTTGTACGCCGGATTCCTCTTTTACAAGTTCAGGAAGCATAGGTTTGATAGCATAGTATTCGCCACGTTCAAAGGTACGCCAAGCTTCTTCATCGGAAACCAAAATTTCATGGACTTTTTCCCCGGGGCGAATTCCTGTATATATAAGGTTAATATTACGATCTTCGATTAAAGCTCTTGCTACATCAACCATGCGTGCAGCAGGGACCCTGGGAATAAAAGTTTCACCTGGAAAAGCGGTTTTTATAGCGGCAATAATTGTATCCACGGCTTGCTCAAGGGATAAAAGAAAACGAGTCATATCTTCTGTAGTAATGGTGACAGGTCCCCCGTTCATAATTTGTTCATGAAACAAAGGGATTACTGAACCTCTGGAGGCCAGGACGTTGCCATAGCGAACACAAATAAACCGGGTCGTGGGAACAGTTATATTCGCAGCAATAAAAACTCTTTCCTGAACTGCCTTAGACATGCCCATAACATTAACTGGTTTACATGCCTTATCGGTTGAAACCCCCACTACGGTTTTAACTTTATAATCATTTTCACGGATTGCTCTAACAATATTCTCGGCACCGACAATATTGGTTTGCACCGCTTCATAAGGGAAGTATTCACAAGAAGGAACCTGTTTAAGGGCAGCGGTATTAATTACCACATCGGCCCCTTTCAGTACGGAACACACCGAATGATAATCCCTAACATCACCAATTCTAAACTCCAGTAACTGTTCGAAATTGCGGTATATAACTTCATCAGTAACTTTCTTTTTTTGATGATATTCCACCCGCATATAATGTTGCTTAGCTTCATCTCTGGAAAAAATAATAATTTTTTTAGGACACCCTGCTTCACCTGATAATAAACGGCGGGTAAGAACTTTGCCAAGAGAACCCGTCCCGCCTGTAATTACTATTACTTTGTTTTGAAAGATTGACAATTTTAATACCCCCTAAATCTTTTTATAATACGGTGCTGAAATATAATCCTTGTACATTTTATCAACCAATTCCGGCCATGACGGGGGAGTATAACCGGTAATTTGCCGAAAAAGAGAAGATTCCAGGGAACGATCCTGACAGAACTCATTGAAGGGCTCTATTTCAATTTGTTTTCCATATCTATCAGCCATCAATTTCAACAAATCATGTTTAGATATAGCGTCAGAGGCTACATTATATAGACCTTGTAATTCCGGATTTGGGAGAATGATTTTACTAATTATCCGAGCAAGTTCGATTGTCGGGAACCCCGAATAAATAGCCTTGGTAAACCCACGAACTTTTCCCTCCTGAGCAAAAAACCATTCAACCAAACCATGTTTTCCTTTAAGTTCATGTCCGATGATTGATGTCCGCAATGTAATACAATGCGGATAATCCACTTCTCCCAAAAATTTGGATCTCCCGTAGAGATCGATAGCATTAGCGGGGTCACTCTCGGTATAATTCCCTTTATTACCGTCAAATACACAGTCAGTACTAATATGAATCATCCGTGCACCGGCAGCACGGCAGATTAAGGAAATCCGATGGGGTAACTGGGCGTTTATTGTAATTGCAGAGAGTGGATCACTCGCTATCGGTAATTGCTTAATTAAACCGATGCAATTGATTACAATATCTGGCTGAATAGAGGCAAGAGCACGAATAACTGTATCAAAATTATCTGCATCTACATCACCACGAATTTTTGCAATGAGTTCGGACGAAAACCATTGGGAAAGACCTTTCAAAGTCCGAGCTGTAGCATATACATCTAAATCTTTCTGTTTAGATAGGTTGATTAACAAGGTATGTCCCAACATCCCCGTTCCACCAAGAATCAAGACTTTTTTAACAGTCATAGGTACACTCCATTCTTCCGTAACTTCATAAAATTATTTACGTAATAATCTTAATTTATGTGCAACATCAAGCACTTTATCAATGGCGGCATGCAGGCTTTCTCTCTCAATTGTATCATTTTTTTTATGATAATTATGGTCTTTAAAACTCTTTATAGCCCATAATGCGCCGAAGGGTGTTTCGAATTGTCGTCCAGTATTGTCGGTAGTATGAAAAACTTTGGTTGCATATATGTCCCAAGTCTCATCGAAATCTTCCGGTTGCCATCCGGATTTATGTTCTTGCCAAGCTCCGCCATCCAAACCCCATGCGTCTTTGCCATCAGGGTGCAATTGAGGCAAGAAGCCCAAAGGCGTAAACACGGCAATTTGCTGTTTAGATATTTCTTCGGTGGCCTTCAACAAATTAAGTGCCTCTTCTTTTTCCAAATGTTCAATTACGTCAACGAGGAATACGGTATCAACCGATTTTACCGGAAATAACTTTATAGCCTCTGCCCACGTTGCATTTATTAAGACATAATGTCGGTCATATTTAGCCTTTATTTCATTTTGCAAGTGCTCTATATATTGTCCAAAAGGTTCACAGCAGATGTGAACTTGCGGCTTTATATAATTTTGTGGCCGGATTCCACACCCAATATCGAGAATAATTCGAGTACGCTTTAATTTTTTTATTACTGCGGGAAATAGATCTTTTGTTTCAAGCCAAGTTACACCCATTATAATAACTCCTTTGTTTTTAACGATGTAGTATTCCATTCTAATAACGGCCGAATTACACCGGCATATTCGCCGTAATAATCTCCTCTAACATGTAACCCATCAAGAATTTCGAACCTAAGTGTATCATGCGTCATTTGAGAATCAGTAAAACCTTTTCCAAAAAGATTAATGCTCAAACTAAACCATCCATTGTTAAACAAGTTACTTGGAATTTTGCAAAAACTTTTATAAACTCCAACGGGCATTGGTCTGCCATACCAGTTAACTTCATGGTTATTAATAGAAGAAAAAACTATATTATTCTCATCATCATAAAATAGTAATGTAAGCCCTGCAGAGGCGCCTTCTTCCTTTACTTTAAATTCTATTGCCACATTAAATGCCGTATCTGTATATAGCTCCTCAATTTGTTTACCGTTATCATCGCATATAAACACTTTCTTCAAAACTGTTGATGTGTTCTGGGGAGCCGTGTTTTCATCAGTCCATTCACGAAAAAGCATATTCACCCTTATATCACCCATATATTTACTTACAGCTTGAGCAGCGGTTTCATCGGCAATAATCATACCCTGTCTTAATAAAATTGCCCGGGTACATAACGTTCTAATCGCCGTAAGATTATGGCTGACGAACAAAACCGTCCGACCTTCTTTGCCTACATCCTTCATTTTACCCAAACACTTTTTCTGAAACTGGGCATCCCCTACGGCAAGAACTTCATCAACAATGAGAATTTCGGGTTCCAAATGGGCGGCCACTGCAAAGGCTAACCGCACATACATTCCCGAGGAATATCTTTTCACGGGCGTATCTAAAAACTTCTCGACCTCTGCAAATTCTACAATTTCATCAAACTTTTTATTAATCTCGCTCCGGGTCATTCCTAGTATAGCGCCATTAAGGTAGATATTCTCTCTTCCGGTAAGCTCGGGATGAAAACCAGTTCCTACTTCCAATAAACTGGCCACCCGTCCCCTAAGTGCAATTCTTCCGGTTGTTGGCTCCGTTATACGGCTAAGAACCTTTAACAGTGTGGATTTGCCCGCTCCGTTACGACCAATAATCCCCACCCGTTCTCCTTGTTTAATCTCAAATGATATATCCTTTAACGCCCAGAATTCTTCCCGTGTAAGATCGATCTCATCTCTTCCAGCCAAGGGATTTGTTATTCTTGCACCCCATTTTTTAACTGATTGGGCAATAACATCCCGTAAAGCAATATAACGTTCTTGTTTTTGGTGATTTAGTATATATTTCTTTCCCAAGTCATTAACCTTAATAACTGTGCTCATTTATATTCCTCTCATTTACCTGTTATATTACATCTGCAAAAGTACGTTCTGTTTTGCGGAAATACCAAATGCCAAATGCAAAAATTAATAATGTTAAAGCTATAGAGAGTAGAAAACCAGGCCAGTAAAACTGAACTTCTCCTCCCAAGAGCGCCCACCGGAAGCCATCGATTACCCCTACCATTGGGTTAATGGAATAGAGAAACCTCCACTCTCCCGGCACAATACCGCTACTAAAACCCACAGGAGAAATATAAAGGCCAAATTGGACAATAAACGGTACAATATAACGAAAATCACGGTATTTGACATTTAAAGCAGCCATCCAAAGACCAAAACCCAATGCTGCCATTAATGCGAGTAACAGGAATAACGGCAAAGTTAAGACTTTCCAGTCTGGTATAAATTGATACCAAATCATTAGTAACAGTAGAATCACAAAAGAAATTAGAAAATCCACCAACCCTATAATTATAGAACTGGCTGGCAGTATGAAGCGAGGGAAATAAACCTTGGAAAGCATGTTAGCATTACCAACCAAGGAATTACTGCTTTCACTAAGGGCATTAGCAAAAAACTGCCAAGGTAACATGGCTACAAAAACCAGGATAGGGTAAGGGGTACCCCCTGATTCAAGTTTAGCTAATTTGCCAAAGACTATTGTAAAAACAATCATGGTTAAAAAAGGCCTAATTATACTCCAAGCAATGCCAATTACCGTTTGTTTATAGCGCACCAATATATCACGCCAGGCAAGAAAATAAAATAATTCACGGTAATGCCAAAGGTCCCGCCAGTATTGATCAATTCCACGTCCCGGTTCTATAACGATTTCGTATTCCGACAATTCTTTCAAATTATATCTCTCCATTAATCAAATCTCTTCTTAAAATTTGGTGTAGAAACGGTTCTTTCCCTCTTTTAAAATCCGAGTAACAGCTTGCCCATTCCCGGCCTCCACATAGACCCTAACCACCGGTTCAGTACCTGAAGCCCGAAAAAGAATCCAACTGCCATCTTCCAACATGAACTTAATCCCATCCAGGGTTAAGACTTCTTTAACTTTGACCCCGGCAAATTCTTGGGGCGGGTTTTCTTTCAAAGCCGCCATGGCCTTGTCTTTAACCTCAGGCTTCAGGTGGAGATCTACCCGGTCATAGTAATGATACCCAATTTCCTGCATCAACTCATCAATAATCTCAACTAAAGATTTACCATAAGTGGCCATAATCTCCATCAGCAGCAAACTGGAAAGAATCCCGTCCCGTTCGGGAATATGGTTCTTGAAACCAATCCCGCCGCTTTCTTCGCCTCCCAGGAGGATATCCTCTTTAAGAAATAACTCACAGATATATTTGAACCCGATGGGAGTTTCGAAAACCGGAATACCATATTTGGCCGCCAGTTTATCGATCATTTGGGAAGTAGAGAAGGTCTTCACCACCCCACCGGACCATTTTCTTTCGGTAATCAGATACCTTAACAATAATGCGTAGATAATATGGGAATTAACGAATTCCCCATTAGCATCCACGGCACCTACCCGATCGGCGTCCCCATCGGTAGCAAAACCGGCCTGGGCATTTTCCTTGCCTACCACATCCACCAAGGCTTGCAGGTTCTGCCTGATGGGTTCGGGATTGACCCCACCGAAGAGAGGGTTTTGCTCCCCTCTAACCTCTATGACTTCCATCCCTTCTTCAGCCAGCAGCCTTTTGATAAAGCCAGCTCCGGCTCCATGCATGGGGTCGATAACCACCCGATGCCCGGCCTGGGCTATCTTTTTTAAATCCACTAAAGAGCGTATTTGTTGACAGTATTCTTCTTCACCATTAAAGTACTGTATCAATCCTTGGGCCGCCACCTCTTCCAGGGCCACTACCTTCGGCTGCTGACGGTGCAACCTTTCCTCAATCTGACTGATGATATCCGGCAAGGCCGAACCGCCGTAACCCGCTTTATACTTAATGCCATTGTACTGATAAGGATTGTGACTGGCGGTAACCATTATCCCCCCGGTAGCCTGACGGCTTTTAACCGCAAAAGAAAGGGCCGGGGTCGGGGTTACCCTGTCGGATAAGAGAACCTTAATCCCGTTAGCAGCCAACACTTTGGCACACTCCTGGGCATACTTATCTGACAAAAACCTGGTATCATAGCCTATGGCAATCAAGGGCTGTCCCTCAGCATTTTCCTTAACATATTCAGCAATAGCCTGGGCTACCACCCTAACATTCTCGAAGGTAAAATCATCACTTATCACTGCCCGCCAACCGTCGGTACCGAATTTGATCAAATTCCTGCCCTCCCTAGTTGTGAACTTTGTTAATATGATTTCGCCAATAATCCAAAACTTCCTGCAACGACTGCTCCAAGCTTATTTCTGGCTGCCAACCGGTTTCCGCCTGTATCTTACTAATATCCCCCACCAAAATAGGAACATCAGATGGTCTCATCCGGGCCGGGTCTTTTTCAACCCTGATAGGAACCTTGGCCAAAGACAGCAATATTTCTAAGACCCTAGCCACCGGTACACCCTTTCCCGATGCCACATTATAGATTTCCCCAGGCTTTCCCCTGTCGGCCAGTAACCGATAGGCCCTGACAACATCTCTAACATCGGTAAAATCCCGCTGAGCCTCCAGATTTCCTACCATTATCACCGGCTCCAGCAGACAGGCCTCGATTTCGGCCACTTGTTTGGCAAAATCCGAGGTGACAAACCCTAAAGCCTGCCGTGGGCCGATGTGATTGAAGGCCCGGACGTGGATTACTTCCAATCCATAAGCCCGGTGGTACTGGAGTGCCAATAGGCCTGCCGCCAATTTACTCACACCATAAGGACTTAAGGGCCGCATGGGGTTACCTTCCTTAATGGGAGTCTCTTCCGGTTTAACCAGGCCATATTCTTCCGCTGAACCTATCAGCAAGATTCTTGGCTCAATTCCTGTTTCGCGGATACCTTCCAACAGCCTGACCGTACCATTAACATTGGCATTAATGGTTTCTTCCTTATCGTCCCATGATCGGCCCACAGAACTCTGGGCCGCCAAGTGAAAGACTATCTCGGGCTGAACTCTGGCTATTAATTCAGCCCCCTGATTACTAAGCAAATCATATTCCAGCAGATTAACCCGGTTTACCAAGCCCTGCAGGTTATCTATATTTGCACCCGGTTGATGGGTACCCCAGACCTCTACTCCTTGGGCAAGGAGGGATTCTGCCAGGTAGCTGCCCACAAATCCCGAAATACCTGTTATTAAAGTTCTCATAGAACCTTCCTTGTTTATTTTAGTTGAGCTTTATATCTTTCCAGATCTGCATCAATCATCATATGAACTAATTGTTCGAAACTAACTTCCGGCTTCCAACCTAGTTTTTCCTGGGCTTTCTGGGAATCACCCAAAAGCAGTTCTACTTCAGCCGGGCGGAAAAACTGGGGATCCACCACCACATAATCCTCATAGTTCAAGCCAACATGACTAAAGGCAATATCCACAAACTCCCGAACCGAATGGGTCTCTCCAGTGGCCACCACATAATCATCAGGCTGCTCCTGCTGCAGCATCAACCACATGGCCTTAACATAATCCCCTGCAAAACCCCAGTCCCGCTTGGCATCCAGGTTGCCTAACCGCAGTTCCTTGGCCAGGCCCAGCTTGATTTGGGTAACAGCATCGGTAATCTTTCGGGTAACAAACTCCAGGCCCCGCCGGGGAGATTCGTGATTAAAGAGAATTCCCGAACAACCGAAGATATTGAAGCTTTCCCGGTAGTTCACGGTAATCCAATGACCATAAACCTTGGCCACCCCATAAGGACTCCGGGGATAAAAAGGTGTAGTTTCCTTTTGAGGAGTCTCAACAACCTTACCGAACATCTCACTACTGGAAGCCTGATAAAACTTGGCATCGGGTTTAACCAACCTGATGGCTTCCAACATATTGGTAACACTCAAGCCGGTTACCTGACCGGTCAACACAGGTTGTGGCCAGGAAGCGCTTACAAAGGACTGGGCGGCTAAATTATAAATCTCATCAGGCTGACTCTTTTGTACAGCCGCAATCAAAGAGCCCTGATCGGTGAGATCACCGGAGATAAGCTCTATTTCATTAACCAAGTGCCCGATGTTAGTCATATTGGGAACACTGGTTCGTCTGATTAAGCCATAAACTTTATATCCCTTTGATAAAAGCAACTCTGCCAAATATGAACCATCTTGACCTGTTACTCCAGTAATTAGCGCTTTTTTCATAATTATATTCCCCCTCAAGCTGCCTTATAAGTATTTCTCCAGCCCTTCTTCCCTTATACGCTGGATAACCTGACGGACATTCTGGGCTTCTTCCTTAGGACAAATCAACAAAACATCCCCTGTATCAACCACAATCAGATTATCAACACCTAAAGTGGCAATAACCTTATTAGAACCCTCGATGATACATCCTTTGGTATTAACTGCAACCACTTGACCTTTAATTACATTGCCATTATAATCCACCGAATTAATCCGTTCAAGGGCCGTCCAACTACCCACATCATCCCAACCAAAATCACAGGGAAAAACAAAAATAGACTCCGCTTTTTCCATAATCCCG
>JAJZSN010000069.1 GCA_021849745.1 Bacillota bacterium
CTAATCAGCCGTCATTGTACAGACGTGATTAGGCTATTGTCGGTAAATGTTTGGGATTGTTGACGCCATCGTTTGTGACGAAGTTGCCTTGTTCTAACGACAAATATCAGGAATGAAAACAGTAAAGAATCAAACGTCGATGTTTATATAGCTTGTCGAGAATAATTTTGGGGCATGTTACTGCGCATAACAAATTAGAGATTTATGATGTTCCGGGTGAAAAAAATAAAGACGGCCTCAAGTCGCATTAAGAACTAAGGCCGTCAGTGGGAGGCAAGAATAACCGGAATATCATGTCCTGTTGCACTGAACCGTCTGCACCTGGTACTATGGGAATTCAATCTTTCCCTTCCCTTAGATATTAGGATAACTCTAGCATAAAAACTAACAAGTGAAACCAATACTGGGATTATGATACAATAAAGAGAGCCTAATAGGGCATACTTTCCCCCTCCCCAAACCGGGTCGTTAAAAGGGTATACAGTTAAACATAAATCATGGTGCTGCCCCAGTGAAGATCCTTGCCGAATCTTTACTAATAAGACCGGCAAAGGCCATAACACCGCCGCAACAGGGACAAACCTTGACATACCTGGTGATTTCGGGGGCAACAGGCTTGATGCCTATAAACCCGTCAAGTAACTCACTACACAGAGCTAGTTTGGTACTGATGTTCCGGCTGGATAAAATACCATAATGCCTGATTCTAGTAAAGCCTGACGGAAGCACATGAAGCATAAATCTTCGGACAAATTCCTTAGTATCAAGGTTCATGACCTTAACCCGGTTCTTATCCTTGTAATCTTTCCACTTGAAATTCACGGTATTACCATCAAAGCCCAAAAGCCTGGAATTGGAGATGGCAACTTTGTGGGTGTAGCGACCCAAGTAACTTATCACATGCCAAGGGGACTTAAAAGGCTTTTTGCAATAGACAACCCAGTCTTTCGAGTAGAGATTGTCATGAAAATCAAGAAAATTAACCCCACGGCCCAGTTCCAAAGCTTCATTGTAGAGTTTGATTTTCCCCTCATTCCAGCAGACTTCATAAGGAGGGCATACAAAAGCTTTTGGTTTTGAAGAAAAAGGGTATTAAGCTCCTGGGGCAGAGTGAAAACCACATGGAAATAACCTACGGGTAGGAGTTTTGCTAACTGAGCCTGAACCCAATCCTTTTGCTTAGAGCCTTGGCACTTTGGGCAGTGTCTATTTCTACAGGAATTATATGAAATGGCAAGATTCTCACAGCTATCACAACGATCCACATGGGAACCAAGCTTATCAGTCCTGCAACTACGAATAGAAAAAAAGGCTTTTCTTTGTTCAGGACTCATAATAGAAGAAATTCTTTTGGTGGAAAGATGAAGATAAATGCAAGTGGTGTTAATATTGGCATGTCCCAAAAGAACCTGAATGGTTCTTAAATCAGTGTTATTCTCGAGGAGATGAGTAGCAAAGCTATGACGAAGGGAATGGATAGAAACAGGCTTCATAGGAAAGATGATACCATAAACTTGGCTAAGACGAACCACTGCGCAGCGGTTTAGTGCAACAACGACCAGAAACGGCCGTCTATGGGGTAGAGACGATTTGCCGGGCCCAACTTTCCCCGTCCACAGGCTGTCACGATTCTTGCGGATATGTGGCAGTTGGCTGGGGTCGCAAGAATCGCGCCAGCCCTCCGGGCGGAGGAAGTTCGTTTTGGTCCAATGCGTTAGGCGAAATGGCTCTCCATCTGGGGTCTTTTAAAATAGGGGGTGGTTTGCATGAAAAAAGCTATTATAGTAGGAGCTTCATCGGGTATAGGAAGGGAATTAGCGAAGATCCTTTCTGAAAACGGATACATTGTGGGGTTAGCCGCCCGAAGAAAAGAACTACTTGTTCAACTTAAGGAGGAACTACCTAATAATTCGTTTATTAAACGGATTGACGTATGCAATACAGAAGAAGCAATACAAGCAGTTCAGGATCTCATTAATGAAATGGGTCAAGTGGATTTAATTGTTATTAATGCCGGTTATGGCTTGATAAATCCCAAACTTGACCTCATTCAAGAAATCAAAACGATTGATGTTAATGTTATTGGTTTTACAGCAATGGCTAATGTGGCATTTAAGTACTTTAAAAAGATGGGTATTGGTCATATTGTTGGGATATCGTCGCTTGCTGCTATAAGAGGGGCAAGTGGTTCACCTGCATATAACGCTTCAAAAGCTTACATTTCGAATTACCTACAAGGTTTACGACAGAAGGCATCTCAACAAGGACTACCAATACTGATAACCGATATTAAGCCAGGGTTTGTTGATACTCCAATGGCACAGGGAAGCGGGCTGTTTTGGGTTGCACCTGTTCCGAAAGCGGCCGAACAAATATATAAAGCGATTGCCGCTAAAAAGACTCATGCCTATATTACAAAGCGTTGGCGAATAATTGCATGGATATTCAAAATTATTCCCGATTGGGTATATCACAAACTTTAACTTGGCTACAACGAACCACCGCGCAGCGGTTTAGTGCAACTGCGATGTCGTATCAAAACCTAATGGATGCTTTTTGAACAGGCTCTTAAAGGTATTATTGTCAATAATTAATAAGTCTAATAAAACGTAAGAGTAGCCGTTATAAACCATTTAACCAACTCCTGAATATATTATTACATAAAATTCGTAAGGAGATGGTTAATATGCCTCAAGTTGATCTTCCAGTTCGGATAAATACTGCTCGAACGGTCTTGCCTAATCTGAGTGTCTATTATCCGTTGGTGGAAGGGTTGCCCAACATGGTGGCCCAGCAGACCATCAACTACAGGATTCAGGCGCTGGTCAATCAATTAATCAGGGATCAAGGATATTATCAAAATCCCCAGACGGAGGTTACCGGTACATACGAGATCAAGACCAATGAAAGAGGAATTTTGAGCCTCAATATCATCAATTATGCTTTTGCCGGGGGAGCCCATGGATTGACCATTACCAAGTCCTTGACCTTTGATGTGCAAACAGGTAGAGTATACGAGTTAAAGGATTTGTTTAAGCCTGGTAGTGATTATGTTAAACGACTGAACCAAATCATCGAGAAACAAATTGCGGAACGGAAGATTCCCCTTCTGAACCCCTTTACCGGAATCAAGGCTGACCAGGATTTTTATATCGCTGATAAAGCCCTGGTAATCTATTTCCAGCTCTATGAGCTTACGGCTTATGTATATGGCTTCACTTATTTCCCCATTTCCGTTTATGAAATCGAAGATATTATTGATGAAAACGGTCCTTTGGGAAAAATGATTTATTAGTAGTCTATAGGAAAAGTTGCCAGGGTTTTCTCCCTGGCAGCTAGAGTTATTGTACTGGCTTTACATTGTTTTGCAGGTGGCATGTATTACAGAAGTTTTCCTTGGTCTGATTGAATTTCTCATTATGACATTTGATACAAAACTTATCAGGATTACCCCGTCGATCGGAGATTATACCGTATTCTTTCATCCATTCGGTTCTGTCCCCGTGTTGAGTACGGTTAAGAAAAGAGTAGACAACCCCTATCAATGCATTACAGGATAAGGTGTCATTAGGAGAAAAATTGAGGGATGATGATGAAAATTCTGCAGATGGAAAATAAACATTTTGACGCCGTTGCCAGGATTGACCAAGTGGCTTTTGGGCGGGGTGAAGCCCGTAGGGGTGATAACCTGGAGGCTTTGTTGTCCTCTGACCCTGAGGGGTGTTTTGTGCTGGAAGTTAATTCTCAAGTTATCGGTTTTATTTTTACCAAAGTCATGGGAGAAGAAGGCTATTTTGGCCCAGTGGCGGTACTTCCTGAATATCAAAGAGATGGCTTTGGCAAGGTGTTAATTGCTAGGAGCCTCGAATACCTTAAAGCCCACTGCAAAGTGATAGGCTTGGAGGTTTTTCCTGAGTTAGGTCAGAATGTCGGTTTGTATCATAAGCTGGGCTTTGGTTCAGGGTTTCCGTCATTGAGGTTTGAACTTCTGGAGAATTTAGACCGAATCGGGAACTTTAAAGGGTTGCAGATGTCTATGCTTACCTTTGCTGAACAGGTTGAGATTGATAATGAGTTGGGACAGTGGACAGAGGGATGTTTTGGCGGGGTTTGTTATTCCAAAGACCTGCAGACAGCCCTTAAGTCTGGGGGACATGTGGTGATTGCCTATAAAGACGATGAACCCGCCGGTTTTCTGGCGGATTCACCGGTGTTGCTGCCTTATTTGTGGGGTGTTGCCAGGGATGAACAGGTTATGGAGGCACTCCTGAGAGAAATCAGGCATGCTCGTAAAGGGGAGAGGTTGTTGATTGAAGTGAATGCCCGGTACCGGAATCTGGTCGAGTTGCTAGGGAAGATGGGTTGCACAGTTATTAGGAGTGTCAATAGGATGCTGCTGGCGGGATATGAGGGAGATTATCTGAAAGAAAGCAGTCAGATGTCCATGCGGGCCTGGATAGGTTGATGAATATTGTTAAAAGGGGCCTGAACGGTTTGGTAATCCCAGCTATCAGTTTAGAAACATTTAAAAACATATTGACATACTCGGAATTATAAGGTATAAATAAAGGAAGAGGATTAGTTAATTAATATATTTAGTCGACTAGACAGACTGGAGGCTAAGCTTTCTTGCAATCTTTACTTGATGTAGGCGGCTTAGCCTTTTTGGTTTCTGGGACTATTTTAAGGGGGTGTTTTCCGGCGGTAAAAGTGTTTCATAGATAAATAGAGAGAGATAAAAAAGGATGGGCAAATATATGGCTGCGTTAGAACAGCTTAATAGGGGGAAAGGGGCGCACCTGCTTATCTCCAATAAGCATCCTTCTTGGGGGAAGTATTTTACCGGGGCACTGGTGATTTTGCTGGCGACATACCTAAGCTTATTGACTAAGGACTAACGAATGACAGAATAAAAATACAGGAGGTAAAAAACATGTCAAGAATAGCTAATAATTTAACTGATTTAGTGGGTAGAACTCCGTTACTCAAGCTGAATAAAGTAACTGACGGTGCGGAGGCCCAGGTGGTAGTTAAACTGGAGTCCTTTAATCCTGGGGGTAGCGTTAAGGACAGGATTGGTTACAACATGATTAAGGAAGCCGAGGATCAGGGTTTGATTAACAAGGATACCGTCCTTATTGAGCCCACCAGTGGTAATACCGGTATCGCTCTGGCTTTTGTGGCTGCGGCAAAGGGTTATCGTTTGATTTTGACTATGCCTGAGACCATGAGTGTGGAGCGCCGGAACCTGTTGAAAGCTTATGGGGCTGAGTTGGTGTTGACCCCAGGGACTGATGGGATGAAAGGCGCTATCCGCAAAGCGGAGGAACTGGCGGCCCAGACCCCGAATTCTTTCATTCCCCAGCAGTTCAAAAACCCTGCCAATCCTTCTATTCACAGGATTACCACAGCCGAAGAGATATGGGAAGATACTGACGGCCTGGTTGATATCGTGGTTGCAGGTGTTGGTACCGGTGGAACCATTACCGGTGTGAGTGAAGTTTTGAAGAAACGTAAAGAAGGGTTTCAGGCTATCGCCGTGGAGCCTTTTGATTCTCCGGTTCTTTCCGGTGGTACTCCCGGACCTCACAAGATTCAGGGTATCGGCGCAGGCTTCGTACCTGATGTGCTCAATCTGGAAGTAGTTGATGAGATTTTTAAGGTCAAGAATGAAGAGGCTTTTGATGTTTCCCGCCGGTTGGCGCGGGAAGAGGGCCTACTGGTGGGTATTTCCTCCGGTGCGGTAGCTTTTGCTGCTCTGCAGGCAGCCAAGAGACCTGAAAACAAGGGCAAGTTAATTGTGGCCGTACTGCCTGATACCGGTGAGCGTTACCTGAGTACTGCCTTATTCCAGGATATTTAAGGAGGGCTAAAAAAATGAGTGATCTTAATAAAGCTGCCGAGTATATCGGTCAATCCAAGTTTGTAGTTTTGGCTACAACTGACGGTAGCGGGGTTCCTGTTGTTAGGACGCTTGCCTCATTTGCCAATGATAACTTGAATGTATATTTCTCCACTGGGCGGAATACCGCTAAAGTAGAGCAGATTGCTGCTAATCCTAAGGTGTCCTTGTTGTTCCAACATGAAGGTCAGGAATTGGCTGGTTTTCAAAATGTAACCCTGACCGGGCAGGCGGAACCACTTCAATCCGGGGATGAGCTGAGTAAAGCAATACAGTTGTTAAGCGACCGCAATCCCAGGTTCAAAGAACGGGTGGCAAAGGGTGGTCTGGGTGACACCCTGATTTTTCGGGTGGAGCCCAAGAGCGTCAAGTACTTGGATTTCAGCAAAGGAGTCGGCCCTGCGGCGGTACAAGAGCTGGCCATCTAAAGTAAGGGACGGGAAGCAAAGGAGGGTTGAAAATGTCCAATTCATCTGTGGGCGGCAGTAGTTTGGTTCAATTGCTTCATCACGTGGCTGGAGCCGTGCTTAACCGGTACGGCAACGAAGGACGGGAAGTGGTAAGGGAAGCGGTTTACAAGTTCGGATACAACCAAGGCAAGCAGATCAGAGGCAGGGTAGAAGCCCTGGGCCTGGAAGCAGATCTGGAGAATTTCCTGCGGTATAACGGTATCTATGAACAAAATGCTTTTCTGGTTGAACGACATAAAGATGATGGTTTATTGAGTTATGAGGTTCGTCATTGGCCACTGGAAGACCAAGCCATAGACGCCAAAAAGGTGGAATTGGGGTTACTCCTTTGTGAATTGGATCGGGCCTTGCTGCAAGGTTATAATCAGCATTTGAGTATTGAACATTCCAGTTGTATCAGGCTGGGCTCTCATTCCTGCCATTTTGTTTCCAAAGTGCACTCGGCATAAGGAAGAGGTGGCAGGATTGGAGACCGGTAATTCTCTTGGACGGAATAATCTTGCCGGAGAGAAAACATCCCAGGTCGTTGGCAAATCCAGGGTGCTGGGGGAAATATCCGGCGCCTTGGGCGACCTGGGAACTTTTTTACCCCATGTGTTAGGGGCCATAACCGTTGCCGGATTTAAACCAACTGGTATCTTTACCATGTTTGGTCTCTTTTATCTGGCTACAGGGCTGTTTTACCGGTTACCGGTGGCGGTTCAACCGATGAAGGCTGCTTCAGCCGTGATTCTGGTGGAAAAAGTGACACCGGGGGAGATGGCCGGGGCAGCCATCATTATCGGCCTGACCCTCCTTATCCTGGGGGTGACCGGCCTGATTGGAGTACTGGCCAGAATTATTCCCAGGACGGTGGTGGCCGGGATTCAGTTGGGTTTGGGGGTTGGGCTGGCTCTGCTAGGGTTGAAGATGATTGCCGAAAACCTCCTCATCGGGGTGGCGACCTTGCTGGTCATGATTCCTCTCGGGTTCAACCGGCGTCTGCCCCAGGCCCTGGTAGGTATCGGCACCGGAATAGTACTGGCCCTATTTCTGGGGCAGGCTCCGTCTTGGCCACAGTCGGTACCGTCCCTGTATCTACCGGAAGTGACCTGGCCTTCTTGGTCGGAAGTCGGGGACGGGTTGACTAAAATTGCTTTACCCCAGTTAACCCTGACCTTAACCAATGCTATTATCGTAACTTCCACCCTTGCCGGGCAGTTGTTTCCGGGAAGTAACCGGGTGAATCCCGTTAACCTGGCTCTGACCCAGGGCCTAGCCAACATACTGGCCGGCCCTTTGGGGGGATTTCCTATGTGCCACGGCGGTGGCGGGATGGCTGCCCATCACCGGTTTGGGGCCAGGACGGGGCTGGCTCCGGTTTTGTTAGGGCTGGTGTTGTTAACCCTGGGATTGTTCTACGGGGAAGCTGGGGTGGCCTTGCTGAAGTTTATTCCGGCTGCCTCCCTGGGGGCGTTGTTGTTTTATAGTGGGTTGGATCTTGCCCTGGGAGGGCAGTTGCCGGAAAACCGGCAGGAGTTTTTTGTCATCCTGGTGGTGGCGGCCCTGGTTCTGGGGACTAATCCGGCCTTGGCCCTATTGGTGGGGCTGATCATAGCCTGGGTCAAGGAAAAAAATTTACTCCAACCATAAAGTCGACTGGAAATACCGGAGGCTGAATTGCGTAATGCAGTTCAGCTTCTTTGCGCTTGACGGAAGACATTTATTCGGTTATACTTGGTGATTATCAATAAGGAGGTTTTCCGATGAGTCAGGATCCTGAACATCTCCTGCGGGTCAGACACGCCCTGCCTGCGGTACAAAAGCTGGTGTATATGAATACCGGAACTGCCGGCCCTTTGCCGGTGGCTGCCATCAAGGTTCTTCAGGAAAGTCAACTGGCCGAATTGATTCATGGTCGAATTAGTAGAGAAGCAAACCTACGCAAACTCAAGGCTAAGGTGGAAACAAAAAAATTGGTGGCTGAACTGCTTAAGGCCGATGCTGATGACATAGTTCTTACCCAGAATACCACCGAAGGTATTAATTTTATTACCACCGCTCTTAAGTGGCAGCCAGGGGATGAAGTAATCACCACCAATGTTGAGCATGCCGGGGTGCTACTGCCCCTGGGCGCTTTGCATCAGAGGCATGGGGTCTGGGTAAAGGTGGCCCGGTTGGACAGCAACCCTTTGGAGGCTATCCGGGAACAAATCAGTTCCCGGACCAAGCTCATTGCCATATCCCATGTTTCTTACAGTACCGGTGAAGTGCTGCCGGTGGAGGATATTGTTGAATTGGCCCACCGCCACGGGATTCCGGTGCTGTTGGACGGCGCCCAGGGGGCAGGGGCTGTACCGGTGGATGTGGTTCAACTGGGGGTGGATTTCTACAGCCTGCCGGGGCAGAAGTGGCTGTGCGGCCCGGAAGGGACGGGAGCCCTGTACGTTCGCCGGGAACGGTTAAAGGATCTTTCCCCGTCCTTTCTAGGTTATGGTTCGGTGGAGGAATTCGACCAGGATGGGAATTTCCGCCTTCACCGGAGTGTGCGGCGGTTTGAAGTAGGGTCTGTTAATATCCCGGCAATAACAGGCCTGGGGGCCAGTATCCATTGGCTCCAGCAAGAGGTTGGACTGGACTGGGCTTATGACCGGATTAGGAGCTTGGGCCAATTGACCAGGAGGGAACTGGCCGCTATTCCGGGGGTTACAGTCCTGACCCCCGACAGGGCCGCCGGGCTGGTGAGTTTTCGTCTTGAGGGGGTAAGACCGGAGTTGTTAGTGGAGATTCTGGCCGGTCAGGGTATTATCATCCGAAGCATCAGTGAGTTGGCCTGTGTCAGAGCCTCTTTAGGGTTCTTTAATACCGAGGAAGAAGTGGAGAAATTAGTAAGGGCCGTTGCGGCGGCCAAAATAAACAGCGTGTAAATTGGTACACGCTGTTTTTCCTTATGTTTTACCCATTCTGGCGTCATTGAGTCCTTGGTTCAGGTCTTTGCCGTGGCCGATGCCGGGATGGCACTCCTGGCACGCATTGCGCTTGGCGTGGCTTTCATGGTATTTCAGGCTGTGCTGAGGATAAATCCCGTTTTTCGGTTTTCTCTTCTTGTACTCGGCTTCATTGTAAAAATATAACACTTATGGCTAATACAATTGTTATTCCCGCCAGGAATTTGCGTTTTAGTTTCATTTGTTTGTTCTCCTTTTATGATTTATAGCCGGGACTCTCCAGGATGGAGGTGTCCTGCCAGACAATAACTTTTTTCTCGATGAATTGCATCAGGGTATCAATCAATAGCCCTAACAGGGCGATGACCAGGGCGGCTGAGAAAAGCCTGGAAACGTTATAACTCTCCTGACTGGTCTGCACCAGCCAGCCCAGGCCGGAACTGGAGCCCATCATCTCGGCAACTACAAGCATGAAGAAGGCGTACCCGGCGCTAAGGCGCAAACCGGTGAAAATAGAGGGAGCGGCTACGGGGAGGATAACTTTGGTGAAGAGGGCTGTACGCTCAAGGCCGAAGCTGCGAGCGGATTTCAAAAGCACGGGGTCGATATTCCGGATGCCAGAGATGGTGTTAAACACAATGGGCCAGATGCAGATCCAGGCGATGATGGTGACTTTGGTGGCTTCCCCGATACCCAGAAAAAGAATGATGACGTGAAATAGGATAAAAGGGTTGGCTTGGGCCGCAACCTCCATCAGGGGTTCCAGGGCCGTCTGGAGATTGCGGAACCAGCCGCCCAACAGCAGACCTAAGGGTAAAGCCAAGGTTACGGCGATAAGGAAACCGCCGAAGGCACGGCTCAGACTGATTAGAATATGTTCTATCATTTCACCGGAAACCGTTAGCTCCCAGATAGTAGTCAGCACTTGAGACAAAGGGGGAATAAAGAGAGGATGCACTAATCCGGCCAGGGATACCAGTTCCCATGTGATGAAAAATGCTGGTATGGCTATGTTTTTGCGGAGAAACCCTAAATTAAAACTCATAAAATCATCTCCTTATTTTTCTTGATGGGATTGATGGTTGGAGTGGTTGTCTTGATTCAGCCCCTGGTTTACTTTCTCTACTTCTATGCCTCCGTAGAAAAGAATTCCTACCAGGATAACAGTGGCCAAAGCCAACTCGCGGCGAGTAAGTTTGCTGACCTTTCCGGTATCTGTACCAGCCATAAATACCGGTGAAGATTCTTTCCAGATAAAGATGCCTTTCTCTAGATATAGAAGAACCCTGTTGACCACAATTCTCATCAGGATGATAAAAAATCCGGCAGCGTAAATTCTGGGGATCTGGAAAACGGCCCCAGCATTATGGAGGAGCCAGCCTAGCCCGGCACTAGCACCTAGCATCTCGGCGGCGATAAGCATAAAGAAAGCCAGTCCTGCTCCCAGGCGTAAACCCACGAAGATGGTAGGGGCAGCCCCAGGAAGCAATACCTTGGTAAAGAGGTCCGGGCGGGATATGCCCATGGCCAATGCCGATTTCAGCAGAAGGGGGTCAATGGTCTGGACACCGGTGATGGTATGGAACAGGACGGGCCAAAGGCAGACCCAGGCCACGATAGCAAGTTTGGCCCCTTCGCCAATGCCGAAAAAGAGAATAAAAACCGGCATCAGGGAAAAGGGATTAACCTGGCCTAAAAGGCGAAACAAGGGGTTTAAAGTCTGGGCTAATCCGGTTAGCCAGCCCCCCAGAAGGAAACCCAGGGGCAGGGCGATAATCACAGCGATGAGCAAGCCCAGGAGGGCCCGCCATAAGCTGACCACCAGATGGGTGATCAGGCTGCCGTCCAGCCAAAGGTGGTGAATGGTGTGGAAAACGGTAGAGAAGGGGGGCACAAATTGGGGGTCAGCCCAACCCAGCCGGGGCGCGAACTCCCATAGCAGGAAGAAGATGACCAAGCCGGAGCTTCGTAGTAAGGTGTTTTTCACATGTTGGGCATTTAGGGCCATTGTAATCAACTCCTTGAAATAAATAAAAAGAGGTTTGGAACTTTAAGAGCTCCAAACCTCCAGTTAACTGGTCGGAATACTAGAAATTATATCACCTATGGTTTTTTTGTCTACCCCCCGAAAGTACTATTTTTTTATGTGTTGATGCCTTATATACCTAAAGCCCGCTGCTTAAGGCAATGGGCTTTAGGTATTATGCAAGCAGTATTGTTAAAAAGTTTGAATGTAACATCTTATTAATGATTTTGCCATAGAACATAAAATCATAAAAATGTTGCTTTTTCTCATTGACAAACCAGGCTGAAGGCATTAAAATAAAACCATTATATCATATAAGAATAGTCGGATATTGTTATTAGCTGACTGGATAAACTGGAAGCTAAGCTGTCTTTTTTCTTGGGAAAAGGCGGCTTAGCTCTTTTTATTTTACGGGGGTGACATGATGGTTTTGGTTTCGTTGAGAAAAATCTCATCTTAGTTTCTTTGGGTTTAAGGAAGGAAGAATTGCCTGCCGGAAGTTAATTTAGAAGGGAGGAACCGTACATAACGGTTTGGCTGCCTGCCCGGAAACCCATGGTGCCCTCCGCGGGGAGAAGATGGCTTTCGGGGTAATAGTACAGCTTATCCTGGAAGACAAACCTAAACAGGAGATTGAAGAACTGGTAGGATTTTTGTCAGATTTGGAATTGCCGGTTACTTTATCCCAGTTAGGGATCGTTGAGAATCAATCAGAAAAAATAATCAAAATTGCCAAAAGGGTTTGCGTATCCTCTGAACGAGTACATAACCTATCTTTCCCGGTTGACCGGGCCCTGGTGGCCAGAGCTTTATTAAAGGCTGAGAGGCTGGGGCAGGTAAAAGTTAGCAAAGTGAGTGCTTAATTATAAAAAAGAGGAGGTCAATTATTGTGAGTGAAAGAGAACAAAAAACCCCTATCGCTATTTCCGAAGAGAAGGTTCTGGAAGCCATCAGAAGCATCAAGTTTGGGACAGTTACTTTAACCATTCAGAACAATAAAGTGGTTCAGATTGACAAAACTGAAAAGGTACGTCTGGATTTGAAAAAATGGAATCCATGATTAACTTAAAATGGAGGTCACACAATGAGTAAATTCGTAGAACGACCCCGGTATCTCTGCGCCCTAGGCGGTGCTGTGGCTACCGTGAACGCCTTGCCCCGGGCGGTGGCGGTTATTGCCGCCGAGACCGGCGGTTTCAAAGGCAACGCCCTGGCCGGCTATGACCTGGTGCTCCAGGCATTGTTCCAGGATTATGTGGAGCAGGGGCTGACTAAGGTTAATAACCGGGTCAACCTATGGGGTATTCCGCCGGTGCAGGATGTTTTCTGGAAGGGGAACCTGTAGCCTCCGGGGCATTGATTCTGGTGGTAACCTTGGTTATACTAGGAATAAGACAAGATATTTACTCCGTCGGGGTGGGTTCCCTGTTGTTAGGCCTGGGACTGGCGGCTGCTTTCTGGGCTTTTACTCTGCCCTTCCTGCTGGTGGGATTCTGGAGCAACCGACTCGGCAGTAAACCAAGTCTTGAGATTTTGGAAACTCCAAAGGAGGTTATGTAGGTTGAAACCGATTTACCTTGATTATAACGCCACCACTCCCATTGACCCGGAAGTGGTGGAGGTCATGTTGCCATATCTTAATAATCATTTCGGCAATCCCTCCAGCGGCCATCTTTATGGGCAAGAAACTCATGCTGCCATTGAAGTTGCCAGGGGGCAGGTAGCAGGACTGCTGGGCTGCGACCCGGCTGAAATCATTTTCACCAGTGGTGGCACTGAGGCCAACAACCATGCTATTAAAGGGGTGGCCTACGCCAACAGGGATAGGGGTAATCACTTGATTTCCTCCCAGATTGAGCATCCCGCTGTGTTAAATACCCTGCGCTATCTGGAGAGCCAGGGTTTTGTCATAACATACCTGCCTGTAGACCGTCATGGGCGTGTTAATCCCGAGGATGTACGACGGGCTATCACGGATAAAACAATCCTTATTACCATTATGCATGCCAATAATGAGGTCGGGACGCTCCAGCCCATTGCTGAGATTGGGGAAATCGCCAGGGAAAAGGGGGTTTACCTCCATACTGATGCGGCCCAGTCGGTGGGTAAAGTCCCAACTAAGGTGGATGAATTGAAGGTGGACCTGCTCACGGTGGCGGCCCATAAGTTTTACGGGCCCAAGGGGGTAGGCGCCCTTTATGTGCGCAAGGGCACCCGGATTGAAACTTACCTCCACGGAGCCGGCCATGAGCAGGGCCGCCGGGCCGGTACTGAGAATGTGCCTTACATCGTGGCCCTGGGTAAAGCCGCCGAGATAGCCGGAGGACGGCTTGGCGAAGAAAGGCACCGAATCCTGGAGCTGCAGGAACGGTTATTTGGGAAATTGGCTAAGTCCATTGATGGAGTGGTGTTAAACGGCCACTTGACGGAACGGCTGCCCAACACCCTGAATGTGAGTATTGTTAATATCGAAGGGGGCGCTTTACTGGCTAAGACCCCTGAGGTGGCTGCCTCTACTGGTTCAGCATGTAATGATAAATGCCGGGAATTCTCCAAGGTTTTGCAAGCCATGGGGGTCCCCCCTGAGTTGGGGTTCGGCTCCATCCGGTTCAGTCTGGGGCGCTGGACCACCCAGGAAGAGGTGGACTATGCAGCAGAGGTTATCGCCAGCCGGGTGCAAGAGTTGCGGGGCCCAAGCCAGGCCATTGCCCACGCCCATGAGCAAACAGGGCTGACCGCCCTGGCTTCCTGTGCAGGCTGAGCAGCGAAAATCAGTCCTCAGGACTTGGCCCAGGTACTGGGCCATTTACCAAAAGTTGAAGACCCCAATGTGCTGGTGGGAACCAATACCGCCGATGATGCCGCTGTTTATAAGATCCGGGATGACTTGGCCATCGTCCAGACGGTGGACTACTTCACCCCGGTGGTGGATGATCCCTATACCTTTGGCCAGATTACGGCGGCCAACTCCCTGAGTGATATCTACGCCATGGGAGCCAAGCCTTTGTTTGCTTTGAATATCGTGGGCTTTCCGACCAAAACCCTGCCCCTAGAGGCCCTGGCCCAGATTCTTAAAGGTGGGGCCGATAAGGCTGCCGAAGCCGGAGTCAGTATCATCGGCGGCCATACCATCAATGACGAGGAGCCCAAGTACGGCATGTCGGTAACGGCGGTTATTGAACCCGGCAAGGTTATTACCAACGCCGGGGCCAAAACGGGGGATCGCCTTATTCTGACCAAACCACTGGGTATCGGAATTATCACCACAGCCATTAAAAAGGGTGTGGTTAGCAAAGAAACTATTGATGAAGCGGTACGGGTAATGAGCACCTTAAATAAAAACGCCGCCGAGGTGATGATAGAAACCGGGGTCAATGCCTGCACTGATATCACTGGTTTTGGTTTCCTGGGCCACCTTTATGAAATGGTCAAGGGCAGCGGCACAGGGGCCAGGATTAGTCTGGCCAGAGTGCCGGTGATTGCCGAGGCCTGGGACTTAATCCGCCAGGGGGTTGCACCGGGTGGTACCCACCGCAACCTGGCCTACCTGGAGAAAAACCTGGTGGTAAATAACGGGATTTCCCGCGAGGCCCTTTTGGTTCTGGCTGATGCCCAAACATCCGGCGGTTTGTTGATCTCTGTACCCGCCGATAAGGCGGCAGGGCTGGTTCGGGATCTGGAAAAGGCCCAAGTGCCGGTGGTGGCCCAGGTGGGAGAGATTATCGAAGGCCCTGAGACCAGAATAGAGATTGAACCATAGGTGATTAAATGACAACCGTTCTGTTGGCTGGGAGCGTCGGCCAAGGCGGGGCATTTATCATCATTCCTTGTATCGTAAAATAGGAACGCTATCTTTTATCCTTGGGAAATCGTCTAAAAGATATAAGAAAATTGGGAAGGTGATGGATGGTGTTTAATAATTTGCAAGAATTGGTGAAAAAAAGACATTCCATAAGGGCTTTTAATCAGGAGCCGGTAACCGATGAGTTAGTTACCAAAATCCTGGAAGTGGTGCAAACCGCCCCTACGGCCGGTAACCTACAGGCTTACGAAGTGGTGGTAGTAAAAGACCCTGAAGTCCGTCAGAAATTGGCACGAGCTGCCTTAGGGCAGAGTTTCTTAGCGACGGCCCCGGTGGTGTTGGGTTTTGTGGCTTTACCTGTGACCTCAGGTCAACGGTACGGAGCCAGGGGCGCCCAGCTTTACTCCATTCAGGATGCCACCATCGCTGCTACCTATGCCATGCTGGCCGCTACCGCCCTCGGTTTGGCCACTACCTGGGTGGGAGCTTTTCATGAAGATGAAGTTAGGGCGGCTTTAAATGCCGAGGCCAATCAAGTTCCGGTGGCCTTGCTGCCATTGGGTTACGGGGCAGTTGAGCCTCAACCAACCCCGCGGAGACCGTTGGACGAAATAGTCAGAGAATTGTAAGAGAGGCGGGTTAGTATGACAAAAGATGTTCAACAGAAGATAAATGAACTTATTACCAGAGTTCCGGTGAAAGAAGATGATTACTGGTTATTCTTCGGCCATGGGGACGGATGGGGCGATAAATGTAATAAGTGTTATAATCATTTAAAACTCTATCGTAAACCAGGGCAAGAAAGTATTAATTGCTGGAAGTTCGAGATCTGGACGGATAACCTTACTGATGTCACTGAAACTTTGTTTTACCTTTTGGAAGAAGCTGAGAGAGACCATACTCTCCATGGCAAGCTAATGAAAAATCCGTTATTGATTTATGAGTCAGGGGAAAACCGGTTGGGCACGGGTACTAGTCATACCATCCCCGAAGAGGCAAAACCTGACCGCTACCTTACCGGTGAAATCAGTCGTGATAGAGTTATTCTAATTTATAATCAGTCTATCAAGGAGCGGGATGACCGGATGCTGAAAATCATCGGGGATTTAAAGGCCAAGGGTCTTTATAAGAAGGAAATCGCACCTTACCGCCGGGGCTGTATCCAACCCCATGAGAGTATCATCGGGCCGTGGGAGAAGTGGTATGACTTGGATAAGGATTATGAGGTGCAGTAGTATAAGGGATTTAGTTGGTCAAACAGAAAGGCTACTGCATTATACAGTAGCCTAAGATTTGGTCATTTATTTAGTTTGCCTGCCAAATGGGCAATTCCCTCCAGTAGAAACAGTATTGTACTAGTGGCAAGCCAGTAGTAAATCAATTCCGGTTGCCAATCATCGTTATAGTGGACGATGCCGAGAAAGTTAAGAATACGATGGTGGAGAATGTACAACTTATCTTAAAAGTATAAAGGAACGGTTTATCCCTTCTCCAGAGATTAGTAATTAAACCCCCAGTTAGTGAAAGGAAGGGCATAACAAAAAGATAATAAGGTGCACCATTAAGAATATCTCCACGGGTTTCCTCTTTGATTCCGTATATGGTTACAGAGAGGGATATAATTATGAAGATTGTTAAAAGGATGGTCTGAATTTTCTTCATCTTATCACCTAGTTAATTATTTGAATAAGGGCCTAGTACTGTACTGGTATTGAACCAGCTTGTGTCCCATCCATCCCAGTTGCGGTCAATAATAGTATTTAGAAATCCCGAACCGGTATTAAGTTTTATTAATCCGTTCCGATCCCAGCTATATGTGTAACCGTTTGCCGCAAAGATATTAGCATAGCGCGAATCTTTTTGGGAGATTATTTCATGTAATCTCCAGTCATACCATTCATTATAGGTATTATTATAGGCTTGTAAAAGGACTTCGTTTGTTCCTGATTCATTTACGTTTTTCCATTCTTCGTTAAAAACAAAATATTCATTACTATCTGGCAGTCCTTCATGGTTGAACCGGTAACCCCTTTGAGAACTAAGTCTAAAAATGCCTTTTGTGTTGTTCGGGTTTTTTGCCCCAACAATCTCATAGTAATAATTTGTATTTGGTTCTAACTGTTGGGCATCGGCAATACCAATGTTAAACTCAAGATCGCCATCCGTGTGGTCAGGATATAAAGTATCAGGGTATTCAGAAGTCGGCAGGTTTGTAAAATAAAAATATGTCCCGCGGTCGTCTTTTTCTCCTACATACCAGACAGAAGTCCAGGTATCGTCATATCGGCCTGCACCTGTTGGGCCAGATACTGAATTATTCAAATTATCAGGGTCTATAGTTTTCATCCAAGGGTTAAAAGAAGATAACGGCCTTCCGTACTTGTCACTGGTTGGTTGTCCTTGCTGGTAAAATCCAACCTGCACTTCCACACTTTCATTCCCGTCTTGAACCAATTTAAAAAGTCTATCGGGTGAGAACTGGAAATCAATTCGATAGGAACGGTCTGGCTTATCCACGCCATTAACGGTAACATTATATTTGTCTTCTGAAAACTTAATAGTTCCCTGATCTGGGAGATGGAGTAATCTATCAGCCAAACGTCTTTGAGCGTCGCCGAAATCCGGATTCACTTCGTAATAACCGACCGGATTATATTGAATGTTTGTCCATGGGAAATCTGACTGTGTTGAAGTCATATATTCAATACGGTCAATTTTAAAACCTCGTTTTGGGATAGAACCATCAGAGATGAACCTAAGATAAACTTCATCCCCGGGAAACCAGGAACTCCACACCCCAGAACGGCTGCCATGTATTTTATCTGTCCAAATATCAGGATAAGTTGTACTGGTCGTTCCAATATTTAATACATCATAGTTTTTTTCTATATCTATATCCTTAAAATGAACACGTATTGCTTTTGCGCCAGGTTTAGAAATCGTCCAGAGTTTACTCTCATTATCAGAGGCTGCATGGGTGATTTGATATAATTCAGAGACTTTCCAATTGCTTTCAGTACCTGTATAATACTCTACTTTGTCAATTTGAAATCCCCATCCAATAGTTGCTCCATCCGTAATTATGGTTACTTTAGCTGTGTCTCCGTAAATCCAACCGCTCCATACATTCGTTAGGTCACCGGAGTATGAGTCTGCAGCAGAGGTATATACGTAATCGTACCAGCGTTCTGTAGAAATTCTACTAAAATGAACACGGATTTTGGTCGCACCGGGAACAGTAATATTCCATGATTTCCTTTCGCTTCGCTCAAGGCACAAAACGTAATTAAATGTGTTGTCTTTGAGCTATTTTTCTATTATTCTACAGCCATAGGGATAACAGTTAACTACAAATCACGGGGAGGTGAGTGGGATACTCCAACATTGGAGTGACCGCATAATTATATG
>JAJZSN010000070.1 GCA_021849745.1 Bacillota bacterium
TCTACAGTGATATCCTACAAATTGGCGCCCGGAATATGCAGAACTTTTTACTTCTTAAGGAAGTGGCTAAAACCAGCCGTCCCGTGTTATTAAAACGAGGGCCGTCTTCTACCATCGAAGAATGGCTGCTGGCTGCAGAATATATCATGTCCGATGGCAATTACCAGGTTATCTTATGCGAGCGAGGAATTAGAACCTTTGAGACCGCTACTCGTAATACCTTGGATTTGGCGGCTGTTTCCTTGGTGAAGAAGTTAAGTCATTTACCTGTGGTGGTGGATCCCAGTCACGGTACCGGGAGGCGGGATCTGGTGGCCCCCATGTCTAAGGCGGCCATAGCCGCCGGGGCCGACGGCCTCATCATCGAAGTTCACCCCAATCCCTCAGAGGCTCTCTGCGACGGACCTCAATCTCTGACTCCCAACGATTTTGGCCGATTGATGAAAGAACTGGGCCAAGTGGCGGAAATCATGGGACGGAAGATGTAGGCTCTGGGGCATTCCTCAGCTATCAGCTATCAGCTATCAGCTATCAGTAGTCAGCTATAAGCTATGAGCTATAAGCTAACCCCTGACCTCAGATAATACCACAAAGACAAGCAGGTGAGAGCATGCACAAAATAGCCATCATTGGCCTTGGTCTTATTGGCGGGTCCATGGGGATGGCCATGGTGGGCAAGGGGCTGGTCAGGGAGGTTTGGGGGGTGGATGTTGATCCCATTACCCTGGAAACGGCTCTTCAGACCATGGCCGTACATAAAGCAACAACCCAATTAGCCGAAGGTGTAAGGGGCGCTGAAATGGTGGTGCTAGCGGTTCCGGTAGGCTTAACGGAGGAAGTGCTGAAGGGGATTGCGCCTTATTTGTCAGAGGGTTGCATTGTGACCGATGTGGGTAGTACTAAAACCGGTGTGGTGGAATTGGCAGAAGGGATTTTGCCCTCCGGTGTTCATTTTGTTGGGGGTCACCCCATGGCTGGTTCGGAAGTGGCGGGCATTAAGGGCGCTGACCGGTACCTGTTTGAAAATGCCGTTTACCTCCTGACTCCTACCGACAAAACGGACAGGGCTGCCGCCGATAGGGTGCAGGCCCTGATGGAGGCGGTGGGGGCTAAGGTTTTCAGGTATAGTCCCAAGGAGCATGATGTTATGGTAGCGGCGGTGAGTCACCTGCCCCAACTTCTGGCGGTGGCCCTGGTTAAAACCGTTGCCGGGGTACAGGAGAAACACAGGGATACCTTACTGCTGGCTGCCGGGGGTTTTCGGGATACCACCAGGATTGCGTCTAGCCATCCGGTGATGTGGCGGGATATTTTTTTGAGTAACAAAGATAGTGTCTTGGAGATGGTCGGCAAGTTCCGCCTGGTACTGGATGAATTTGAAGAGGCTATAACAGCTTCGAATGGGGCCGATCTGATGGGTCAGTTGGAGGCGGCCAGGCAAATTAGGCAGGGTCTACCTGACAAAGCCAAGGGCTATCTACCGTCATTACACGAGATTATCGTTACCGTGCCTGACCGACCGGGGATGATCGCTGAAATCGCTACTCATCTTGGGGCGGAAGGGATAAACATCAATGATATCGAAATCCTACGGATTCGGGAAGGGGACGGGGGTACTATCCGGCTGGGCCTGACCGAACCCGGTAGTGACGACCGGGCGGTGGAGATTTTACGCAGTAAGGGAATAGTTGCTAAGAAGAAATAAGCTATCAGCTGTCAGTCGTCAGCTAAAAATATTTGGGTGGGTTTAGAATGAGTCTTATAATAAAAAAAGCAAAGAAGTTAATAGGGCGGGTTAGGGTGCCGGGGGATAAGTCGGTTTCTCATCGGGCGGTAATGTTTGGGGGGATTGCCAAGGGGATTACCGAGGTGGAGAATTTCTTGACCGGTGAGGATTGTTTGAGTACTGTGCGGTGTTTTAAGGCCATGGGGGTAGAGGTTGAAGAAACCGGGCCCACTTCTCTAAGGGTCTTGGGTAAAGGCTTGATGGGGCTGGAGGAGCCGGGGGAAGTGCTGGATGTGGGTAATTCCGGGACCACCATGCGGTTGATGTTGGGAATACTGGCCGGGCAGCCTTTTTTTGCGGCTTTAACCGGTGATGATTCCATCCGGCGGCGGCCTATGGGCAGGGTAACGGAACCTTTACGACAGATGGGGGCGGAAATCTGGGGCCGCCAGCAGGGGAAATTTGCTCCCCTGGCCATTAGAGGCGGCAACCTCCGGGCCATGGAGTATAATTCGCCGGTGGCCAGCGCCCAGGTTAAGTCGGCCCTCTTGTTGGCCGGATTGTATGCCCATGGGGTGACGGTGGTAGAAGAACCGGAGAAATCCAGGGATCACACTGAGCGAATGTTAAGGTATTTGGGGGCTCGGGTGGATGTGGACGGCAATAGAGTGAGCATCCACGGGAAACCGGAACTCACAGGGAAGAAGATAACCGTACCCGGAGATATTTCTTCGGCGGCTTTTTTCCTGGTAGCAGGTTCTATTATCCCGGATTCTGAAATAATTCTTGAAAATGTAGGTGTTAACCCTACAAGGGACGGCATTATTGAAGTCCTGCAAAACATGGGGGCCGACCTTCAATTAGTCAACTTACGAGAGGTTAATTGCGAACCGGTGGCTGATATCATAGTCAGGAGCAGCAGCCTCCGGGGAACTGAAATAGGCGGTGCTCTAATTCCCCGCCTCATTGATGAGATTCCGGTACTGGCCGTGGCTGCAGCTATGGCCACGGGAGAGACGGTGATTAAGGATGCTGAAGAACTAAAGGTCAAGGAGAGCAACCGCATAGCCACCGTGGTTAAGGAATTATCCAAGTTCGGGGTGGCAATCGAAGAACTTCCTGACGGCATGCGTATCAAGGGTGGCAAAACCTTAACCGGCGCTGTATGCGAAAGCTACCACGACCACCGCATCGCCATGGCCATGGCCGTAGCCGGCCTATCGGCCCAAGGCGAAACGGAAATTAAAGACCCTCAATGTATAGACATATCCTTTCCAGGGTTCGCTGAAACCCTGGCATCCTTACAAAAATAACCTGGCCCAAGGCCAGGTTATTTTGCTGATAGCTGACAGCTGACAGCTAATCCACCCCAAAAACACTCTTACTCTTATCCTTATGGCGTTCCAAAGCAAGTTCAATCAGTTCATCAATCAGCTTAGGGTAAGATAATCCGGTGGCCTCCCAGAGCTTTGGGTACATGCTAAACTTGGTGAAACCGGGGATGGTGTTGATTTCATTGACGAGGAGTTTACCGGTTTCTTTGGTGAGAAAGAAATCTACCCGGGCCATACCGGCGCAATCAATGGCTTTGTAGGCAGCCACAGCTAAACGGCGAGCTTCTTCGGAGGTATCCGGCGGGATATCGGCAGGGATAAATAACTGGGCATTTCCATCTGTGTATTTGGCTTCATAGTCATAGAAGTCTTTCTTAGACTTGATTTCACCGGGTATCGAAGCCTTGGCTGAGTCATTACCTAGAACGGCTACTTCAATTTCCCGGGCTGCAATGAATTCTTCAATAATGATTTTGCGGTCGAAGCTGGCGGCTAAATCCAGGGCCGCCCCCAATTCAGCCGGTTCGCTAACCTTTGAGATGCCTACACTGGAACCCAGGTTGGCCGGTTTTACGAAACAGGGGAAACCCATTTGGGCGGCAACCTCTCCTTTGACCGTATCAGGATTTTTCTCCCATTGTTGGCGTAATACCGTCAAAAAATTTGCCTGGGGCAAACCGTGATAGGCAAAAACCGCTTTCATCAAGGATTTATCCATACCCACGGCTGAAGCGGCTACACCTCCGCCAACGTAGGGGATGTTGGCCAGTTCCAGGAGACCCTGGATTGTTCCATCCTCCCCATTGGTGCCATGGAGAACAGGAAACACCACATCAATCCCTTGGAATGTAAAAGGGATTGACGGTTCCGGGAGCAACCATTCACCTTCTTTGGTTATCTTGATAGGGATAACCTCGTATTTATTTCTGTCCATGGCTTCCATCACTGAGGCTGCCGACTGCAAAGAAACTTCGTGCTCTCCTGAACGCCCTCCATGGATAACTGCCACCCCTATTTTATTGGCCATTGAAAAAATCCCTCCTAAAAACATAACTAAAAATATATATTTATTCAACAGGGGGGTGGATTTTCCTGTTTTTTTCACCATACTTCTTTTTTCAACAGGTGCTGAATTTTGTCTTACAGCTATTTGACCTGTTCTTCTTACTGCTCCCAGAAGCCATCTTTGGTTATAACCGGGGTCTTTTTTAATCTAAACCTTAATAAATTAGTTTAGTAGGGAGGAATCAGGGGATACTTAACGAGAGTGGATTTTACCGGTAGGAGGCTGAAAAAGATGAAAAAAACATGGCTAATTGTCATAGCGTTGGTGGCATTCCTTGGACTTTGGTTATTTTCGGGCTATAACAATTTAGTAACTGCCGAGGAAAATGTTAACAGTAAATGGGGCCAGGTGGAGAACCAGCTCCAACGCAGGGGTGATCTTATAGGTAATTTAGTAGAAACGGTTAAAGGATATGTAGCCCATGAACAAAAGGTTTTTGGTCAGATTGCTGAGGCCAGGGCCAGGCTGGCCGGCGCCCAAACCCCGGCTAGGGCGGCCCAGGCCACCGGTGAGTTGGAAGGGGCATTATCCCGTTTGCTGGTGGTGGTGGAGAATTACCCCAACCTTAAGGCCGACACCAACTTTCGGGCATTGATGGATGAATTGGCCGGTTCAGAAAACCGGATTGCGGTGGCCAGAAAAGATTATAATGAAGCCGTTCAGTATTATAACACCTCCATCCGCAGGTTTCCTACGGTGATTATGGCCAATACCCTGGGCTTCGGGCCGAAGGAATACTTTAAAGCGGAAGAAAGGGCGAAGGAAGTGCCTAAGGTAAGGTTTTAGTTAGCTGTCAGCTGTCAGCTATCAGCTATCAGCTGATGGGGTGGGATTTTGGGTGGTGAGGGAGAGTGACTATGAGAAGGGATTTGGTGGTACCACCGGAGAAAGATAAAATGAACGTGGATGATTTCAAGCCTTTAACACTGCAGCCCCAGGAAATGAAAAAAATCGGACACGGAAAACACATAGGTTCACGGGGTACACAGAGAATTAAGGGTAATTTTAATTTTTTCTCCGTGGCCTCCGTGTTTCTCTGTGGTTTGTTTTCCCTTCTCACTATGACCCTCCTACCCTTAAGCACGGTTTGGGCCGCTTTGGAACTGCCTCCTGCTCCTGAAGCCCGGATTTATGTTCAGGATTATACCGGTTTAATTGATGAAACTACTGAAGCCAACATCTTGGGCTTGGGGGAACAATTGGACAGGCTGACCACTGCTCAAGTGGTGGTTGTAACGGTACCTAATCTGCAAGGTTATCCCATCACCGACTACGCCAATGAACTATTTCGCAAGTGGGGTATCGGTAGTAAGAAACTTAATAACGGTGTGTTATTGCTGGTGGCCAGGGAAGAACGACAGGTCAAGGTAGAGGTGGGTTATGGTTTGGAAGGGGTTCTGCCGGACAGTGTAACCGGTCGGATATTGGATGAGCAGGTATTGCCTTTTTTCGAGGAGAGGGATTTCAGTGCCGGGATTTGGGCGGGATATGCTGAGTTGGCCCGGCGGGCGGCGGGGGAGTATGGAGCGGCCCTGGATTTTAACCGAGTTCAGCCACTACCGGAACTACCGGGGGAAAGGGCAGTTGGACGGGGGGCTGACATACCCTGGTGGATGCCCTTAGTGGTTATAATCTTGTTGGTCATGGATTTTGTTTTTAACCGGGGTCGGATTACCAGAGTAATATTGGATATTCTTTTTTGGGTTATCCTTTTCCGCGGCGGTCGGGGTGGTGGAGGCGGCTTCGGCGGGGGCGGGGGTTTTGGCGGAGGTTCCTCCGGCGGAGGCGGAAGTAATCGAGGGTGGTAAGACCAACCCAAAATTAACCACATTTCTAACAAAAGGCGTACTATTTAAACTTTTCTTATGGTATAATAACAAAGTAGGGGTATCTAGCGGAACCATGGAAAGATGTCGTAGGACATGGTAATATAGTTCCATCAGGAAAGCATCCCTTTACGGGATGCTTCTTTCATAAATCCTTTAGTTGGGAGTTGTGGCATGGATCGAATCAACATCGCTATTGACGGCCCTGCGGGAGCGGGTAAAAGCACTGTGGCCAAACTGGTGGCCCGCGCCTTGGGTTATATTTATATAGATACCGGGGCCATGTATAGGGCCGCAGCCTATAAAGCCCTGATTAATAACCTGGACCTGGATGACCAGGAGGCTTTGACCCGAATGGTACAGGGTTCAGCCATTACCCTGGCCTATGATACCGAAGGAAATCAGCAGGTTTTCCTGGATGGTCAAGATGTTTCGGTGGATATTCGCACCCCGGAGGTAACCAGGAGTGTTTCCAAGGTGGCGGCTGTTCGAGGGGTCAGGGAGGAAATGGTGCGCTTGCAGCAGAAACTGGCTGAAACCAAGGGTGTGGTCATGGATGGCCGGGATGTGGGAACCTTTATCTTACCTAAGGCGGAGAAGAAGTTCTACCTGACCGCTTCCATCGAGGAACGGGCCGGAAGAAGATATCTGGAAATGCAAAGTAGAGGTTATGAGGCTGATTTAGAAGAAATAAAGGCGGATATTGCCCAAAGGGATCAGATGGACCGGGAGCGGGAATTTGCACCCCTGGTTCAGGCCCCTGATGCCTTATTGGTTGATAGTAGTGACATGTCCATCCAACAGGTGGTGGATAAGATTCTTGAGGTTAGCAGGGAGGGAAGCGAGTGATTTACGAGTTTTCCAGGATGGTTTGCCGGTGGTATTTATCTTTGGTGGGTAAGTGGAAGGTCTACGGCCAGGAGAACCTTCCTGCCAACGGCGGCGTAATCATAGCTTCCAACCATGTGAGCAATTTGGATCCGGTGATAATGGGCTGTACCTTTGACCGACGGGTTAGTTACCTGGCCAAGGAAGAATTATTTAAAAACCCTATTTTCGGTTGGTATATTAGTAAATTAGAAGCCTTTCCCATTAAGCGGGGGGCTGGTGACCGGGGAGCTATCCGGGAATCTTTGAAGATTCTGGAAAGCGGCCGCTGTTTCGGTATTTTTCCCGAAGGAACCCGCAGCAGGACCGGTGAACTCCAAGAGGGAAAAGCCGGAGCAGCCATGTTGGCCCTAAAAGCCAAAGTTCCTGTCTTACCCGTCGGTATCAAGGGCTCCGGACAAGGCAAAAACATCATAGTCCGGGTGGGTAAACCCATGTATTTTGATGAATACTATGACCGTAAGGCAACTAAAGAAGACCTGGAGGAGATTACCGGCAGGATTATGAAGGAAATTAGGGGGTTGTTGGAAAGGGAGTAAAGTTGGTTCATAGTTCGTAGTTCGTAGTTCATAGTTTATGGTCTGGCTTCAACAACTACGAACTATGAACTACGAACTACGAACCCTATCCCCTAACCCCTACCCAAGAAAATTCCCCTACTGCTAGCAGGAATTTGCTAAAAGGAAGCGAAATATCTAAAGATGTATATAAATTTAGAATAGTTTCGATAGATTACGGTAGTAGCTTTGAGGTGGTGCAATGCAAGTTATTCTGGCTAAACATGCCGGTTTCTGTTTCGGTGTGAAAAAAGCCCTAGCCATGGCCGAGGAAGCTGCTCAGAACTATGAGCAGCCTATTTATTCTTTGGGGCCATTAATTCACAATCAGCAAGTGGTTAAAGATTTGGAGTCCAAAGGGGTTCTGGTAGCCAACGGGGTCGGGGATGTACCGGAAGGAGTTCTGGTAATCCGCTCCCACGGCGTAAGCCCCGAAGTTTTGAAGGAGGCTGAGGACAAAGGTCTTACGCTGGTGGATGCCACCTGCCCTTTTGTGAAGAAGGCTCAACAGGCGGCTCGGAAGTTGAATGAAGAAGGCTATCAGGTAGTGGTAGTGGGCGACCGCAACCATCCGGAAGTAGCTGGGATTGTCGGCTGGACCAATAACCGGGCAATTGTTGTGGAAAGCCCTGCGGAAGCATTAAACCTACCTATTTATGAAAAAATTGGTGTAGTAGCTCAAACCACTCAGCCAGTGAGTAATTTTAATCTAGTGGTAGAAGTATTAAAAGGTAAGGCCAAAGAAGTCGAAGCCCAAAATACCATCTGTCATGCTACCGGCGACCATCAAAACGCAGCTGTGGAATTGGCCCGCCAAGTGGATGTAATGTTAGTGATAGGGGGCGCCAATAGCGCCAATACTCTGAAACTAGCCAGGTTGTGCCGAGATACCGGTGTTCCCACCTATCATATTGAAACAGCCCAAGACATTCAGTGCCGCTGGTTTGATAATTTGAATAAAATAGGAATAACTGCAGGTGCGTCTACGCCTGACTGGATTATAGAGGAGGTAAAAAACAAAATGACAGAGCTGAAAGATAATAACTCAGAAGAGAACAAAGTAGGGGAGGGCGGCCCTGTGGAGGAAAACCGTGAGGCGACCAAGGCGGAGGAAGCCAACCAAGATTTTAAAGATATGGCTGAAGCTTTACAAGTAATGGATGTTCGTCGCGGTGATGTGGTAACGGGGACTGTGGTTAAGGTCAGCGATGACGAGGTATTGGTTGATATAGGGGCTAAATGCGAAGGTGTTGTTCCGGTTCGGGAATTGTCCTGTTGTCTGGTTACGGTCCCCAAGGATTATATCAAGGAAGGGGATAAAGTCGAAGTTGTTGTTTTACGGGTTGAGGATATCGAAGGTCGGATTATTGTCTCTAAGCAGAAGGCCGATGCCCGTAAGGCCATGGTAGGTTTGAAAGAAGCCTATGAGCAAGGGCAGTTGGTTAAGGGTAAGGTTACCGAAGTGGTCAAAGGCGGTTTGTTGGTTGACCTTGGCGTTCGGGCCTTTGTGCCGGCCTCCCTGGTAGACCGGGGGTATGTTGAGCACTTGGAACAGTTGGTGGGTCAGACCATTGAAGCAAAAATTATCGAATATAACCAAGAAAAGGGCCGGGTTGTATTATCCAGGAAAGTTGTGGTAGAAGAGGAGGCTAAACGTCTGAAGGCAGAGACCATGGCCAATCTGCAGGAAGGGCAGATGCGGAAAGGTATTGTCCGGCGTTTAACCAATTTTGGCGCCTTTATTGACTTAGGCGGTATTGATGGGCTCCTTCATGTTTCCGAGATGGCCTGGCACCGGGTAAATCATCCTTCCGAAGTGGTCAAGGTTGGGGATGAAGTAGAGGTTATGATTCTTAAAGTAGAAAATGGCGGGGAGCGCATTTCCCTTGGACTTAAACAGGTTATTCCCAGTCCCTGGACTATTGCTGCCGAGAAATACAAACCCGGTTCGGTGGTTAAAGGGAATGTGGTGAGAATCGCACCCTTTGGCGCTTTTGTCGAATTAGAACCCGGATTGGACGGGTTGATTCACTTATCCCAACTGTCCGACCGGCGGGTGGCCAAAGCTGATGATGTGGTTTCGGTAGGCCAGGAGGTTCAGGTTAAGGTACTGGATGTTAAAGAAGAGGAACACCGGATTAGTCTAAGCCTCAAAGATGTGGCCAAAGATGAAGAGGCCAAAGAAGCTTCTGAACTACTGACCCAGCAAACCGAAGAGCCTAAAGTCACCATTGGTGATGCCGTAGGCACCGCTTTGGCCGATGCAGCCGCCCCTGTGGAAGAGGCTGAGGAAACTGCTGCTGATACAGATTCCGAAGAGAAATAGGAAACTTAAAAGGTGTGGCGTATAGCCGCACCTTTATTAATAGGAGCTAATCTTACATGAAACTTATCATTGCCGAAAAGCCCAGCGTAGCCAGGGATATTTCAAAAGTACTGGGGAGTTTCGCAACACGCAACGGGTATCTGGAGAGTCCACAATACATCATTACCTGGGCCATCGGCCATCTGGTGGAACTGGCCCAACCGGAAGACTACGACTCCGGCTTAAAGCGGTGGTCCCTGGGCTCGTTGCCCATCATACCCCAGGAATTCAGGCTTAAAGCCGGTCGGTCTACATATAAACAATTCAAAGTGGTTAAAGACCTCCTTACCCGTAGGGGTGTTGTTGAAGTTATCAATGCCTGTGACGCCGGGCGGGAGGGTGAATTGATTTTTCGCTATATCTACCAGATGGCGGAGTGTAGTTTGCCCATTAAGCGGTTGTGGATTTCTTCCCTGACCGATGAAGCCATTCAGGCCGGTTTTCAGTCCTTGCGAGACGGTGGAGAACTCGAATCCTTGGCCCAGGCGGCCCGTTGCCGCAGCGAAAGTGACTGGCTGGTGGGGATAAATGGAACCAGGGGCTTCACCAAGAAATGCAGCACGCTACTTTCCATAGGAAGGGTTCAAACCCCCACCCTGGCTATTTTAGTCAAAAGGGAGAAGGAGATTCACCACTTCGTAGCTGAACCCTACTGGCAGGTGGAAGGGGAATTTACCACCCCTGAAGGTAAATACAAAGGCCTATGGTTTGGGAAAGGAAAGGGTCAGAATGCAGACCGGTTCGGCAGCCTCCAGGAGGCGGCGGCAGTAGCCGCCAAAGTAAAAGAACAAGTCGGCCAGGTGGAAACCTTTGAACAAAAGGAACAGAAACAGCCGCCCCCGCTGCTTTTTGACCTGACCGAACTGCAGCGGGAGATGAATAAACGCTACGGGTTCGCCGCCAGCAAAACCCTCAAAGTGGCCCAGAGTCTGTATGAGGAGGCCAAAATCATCACCTATCCCAGGACCGACAGCCGTTACATCTCCAAGGACATGGTGAAAACCCTGCCGGGAATCTTGCGGAAAATCGGGGTAGGGGAATACCGGGATTTTTGCCAGGATATACTGGGTAAAGAGAAGCTGCCCTTGTCACCCAAGGCGGTCAATGACGGTAAAGTCACTGACCACCATGCTATTATTCCCACCGGGAAAACCCCTAACCTGCAAGGATTGTCAAAGGATCAATTAAGGGTCTATGATGCCATTGTTAGGCGGTTTCTGGCCAACTTTTTCCCGGCTGCGGTGTTCCAGAATACCACGGTGGTCACCGGGGTTGCCGGGGAAACCTTCCGCACCAAACAAAAGGTGGTTATGGTACCGGGTTGGCGGGCGGTATACGGTGGGGAGCCTTCAGAGGACGAGGTTTTGGACTTCCCACGGCTGGCGGCAGGACTGCAGGTCAAGGCGGCCCAAACCGAGGTGTTGGAGAAAGAGACCAAACCCCCCAACCGCTATACTGAAGCATCCCTCCTTAGCGCCATGGAGACGGCGGGTAAACTGGTGGAGGATGAAGAATTACGGGAGGCCATGAAGCACGGGGGCTTGGGCACACCGGCCACCAGGGCCGCCATCATTGAACGCCTAATCCAGGTGGGCTATGTAGAGCGGCAGAAGAAAAACCTGATTCCCACCGAAAAGGGAATTAAGTTAATCGAAGCCATCCCCGTCCCGGAACTTATCTCCCCCGAACTGACGGGCAGTTGGGAAAAGAAACTTGCCGACATCCAGCAGGGGACTTACACCAGGCCGGAATTCATGAAAGAGATTACCGCCTTTGTTCGCCGGATTGTGGAACAGGTGAAAACCATGGGTATGGTGACCATCCCGGAGGGTCCGGCCAAAGGTAAAGGCCGGGGCAAGGGGGAGGCAAAGGAAGGAAGGAGCGGCAAAGAGTCCTCCGGTGAGAAAAGTGGCTCAAGGGAAAAGAAAGCCGCTTCCCAGGAGGTAGCAGCGTCCAGGGAAAGTACTGCCGGGCAGTTGGGTTCTTGTCCTCGTTGTGGCGGTACCATCATCCAAGGGAAAAAGGGTTATGGCTGCAGCAACTGGAAGCAAGGCTGCGATTTTGTGGTCTGGATGGAAATGGCGGGGAAAAAGTTAACCCTGAAACAGGTTCAGACTTTGCTGGATAAAAGGTACACCGGGCTAATTAAAGGCTTCAAAGCCCCGGATGGTACCCAATTTGCGGCAAAGCTGGTTATAAAGGATGGTAAAGTTATTTTTGAAGGTGGAAAGGAGTTCTAAGATGGCTGTGGAAAATGTAAAAAGTTTGCCCAAAAGGTCGGAGATACCTGATAAATTCAAATGGAAACTGACAGACATCTATGACACCGTTGAGGCCTGGGAGAAAGATTTTAACCGGGTTAAGGAGAGCATTCCCCAACTGGAATCATACAAAGGGAAGCTTGCTTCCTCCGGCGGGGAACTGCTGGCCTGTCTAAAGCAGCGGGATCAGGTGGGTGAAATTCTGGAGAAACTATATGTCTATGCCCACATGGCCAAGGATGAGGACAATACTAATCCGGTATTCCAAGCTCTACGGGATCGATCGGAAGGACTGGCCATTGAATTGGATAGCGCCCTTTCCTATGTGGTGCCGGAAATCCTTGCCATTGCTGAGGATACTTTAAAAAAATACCTTGCAGAAGAGGAAGGTTTGGCCCTTTACCGCCAACACCTCCATGATATTCTGCGCCGCAAGGCCCATACCCTGTCAGCCCGAGAGGAACAGATCATCGCCATGGCCGGGGAGGTCAGCCAAGCCCCCAGAAACATCTTTGGGATGCTTAACAATGCCGATATCAAATTCCCGGAGATTCTGGACGAAGAGGGGCAGAAGGTGCAGATTACCCATGGCCGGTATATCCAGCTGATGGAAAGCAAGGACCGGCGAGTGAGGAAGGATGCCTTTACCGGCCTATACGGGACTTATGCCAAGCAGAAGAATACCTTGGCGGCCATTCTCAACGGCAGTGTAAAAAAGGATATTTTCCACGCCAAGGTGCGCAATTATGGCTCCGCCTTGGCAGCGGCCCTGGACGATGACAATGTGCCGGTACAGGTTTACACCAACTTAATTCAGGCGGTACGGGATAAGTTGACTGCCATGTACCGCTATGTGGCGTTGCGCAAAAAGGCTTTGGGTCTGGATCAACTCCATATGTACGATATCTATACCCCCATTGTCAAAGACGTGGAAATGAAAATTCCTTACCAGGAGGCCCTGACCATGGTGGAACAAGGTCTGCAGCCCCTGGGCCCGGATTATCTGGCCCTTCTGAAAAAGGGTTTCACTTCCGGCTGGATTGACGTCTATGAAAACGAGGGTAAAACTAGCGGGGCCTACTCCTGGGGGGCTTACGGCGGTCATCCCTATGTATTGTTAAATTACCAGGATAACCTGGATAATGTATTTACCCTGGCCCACGAGATGGGACACGCCCTCCATTCTTATTATTCCTGGGCCGCCCAGCCTTACGTTTATGGCGGGTATAAAATCTTTGTGGCAGAGGTAGCTTCAACTTTAAATGAATCTTTACTGACCCATTACTTGTTGAATAACATCCCCGACAAGAACAAGGAGCTTTATATCCTCAACCATTACCTGGAGCAGTTCCGGGGCACCGTTTTCCGCCAGACCATGTTTGCCGAGTTTGAGATGATTATTCATGACAAAGTGGAAAAAGGGGAAGCCCTGACTGTGGATGTTCTGAGTGAAGTATATTATAACTTAAACAAGGATTACTACGGTCCCGATGTGGCGGTAGATGAGGAGATTGCCTTGGAATGGGCTAGAATACCCCATTTTTACTCCGCTTTTTATGTGTATAAATACGCCACCGGCTTTTCGGCAGCTACCGCTTTAGCCAAGAAAATTCAGGAGGAAGGCCAACCTGCTGTGGAACGTTACCTGGAATTCCTCAAGGGCGGTAGTTCTGATTATCCCATCGAGTTGCTGAAGAAAGCCGGGGTGGACATGAGTTCACCGGAACCGGTGAAAGCGGCCCTGGAGGTTTTTGACCAGATGGTGGCCCGGATGGAGGGACTGCTATGTCGAGGCTATTGAACCCCCTAGATCCTGTGACGTAACCGCAGTCTATAGCGCTAAACTTGCCAGAAAACAGGCCGGGCATAGCATTGTGAATTAATTAAGGCCACCATGCATGACGGGGAAAGATATATAATCCTCATGGAGGGCGGCCCGGGCACCCTGGAAATTTAACTTCTGTTAGAAGCATTCTCCCTTGTCGATATTCGTCGTTAAAAAGTTAATCTCCAAGGTACGAACATATGTTATAATTAACCTAGATCATTTTAGGGGGTCTGGTAATGGAAGACAAGCTTGATTTAATTTTGGGGGAACTCCGGGGGTTAAACGTTAAAGTAGACGTTTTGGCTGATGGGCTAGAAGGTTTAACTGAAAGGGTAGATTTATTAACAGAAAGAGTAGATGATTTAACCGAAAGGGTAGATAAACTAACTGTGCAAGTTGGTCACAATTCAGCGGCTATCTTGGAAGCATATAATGATGTTAAAGATAACCGTATAATCAATGAGAAAGAAATAAAAGCTATCAACGCTAAGTTTATACGAATGAAAAATGCTATAAGTTAACAAAGTCCGGCAAGCAGTTGCCGGACTTTGTTTTTACCATTTATTTTAATCTAAAAGAATGGGAAAGGCGTAAACTTGACCCGGCTGGGCTTAAAATTTTGAGCCTGGGGGAAACTTTGCACCTTACCCATTCGTGTTCAGCAAAACCGTCTATTTGACCAATTCGCCTTATTAATACCTGCCCAGTAGATTTTATTACCTCTGAGTCCTCTGACTCTTAATTTCATCCTATAAGTTCTTTCTGATGCTAGGTAAATATTGACTAATAGGCTAGTGACTACTATAATAACAACTAGGAAGAGAATTAGAGATGTGAGGTTATGATGGATAATCTGATTGAAGACCTAAAAAAATTCGGTTTCACGGAATACGAAGCCAAGGCTTATCTGGCTTCGCTGAAAGAGTACCCGGTCAATGGTTATGTCCTGAGCAAAAATTCAGGGATACCCCGTTCCAGAATCTATGAAGTGATTCAGAGTTTGCTGGAAAAAGGGGCTATTTTGCGAACCGGGGAAGAGGAGGCTCCTACATATCATCCCTTACCGCCGAAGGTTTTGGTCAGCCGCTTGAAAAGGCAGTATATAGACATATTGGCCGGTCTTGATACTAATCTTTCAGAGTTGCAAAACCAGAAGGGCCCTGACCAGGCTATTAAGGTAATTAAGGGCAGCCAGGCTATTATGGATTTGACCTTGGACCTGATTGACGGAGCCATAGAAAAGATATGCCTGTCCGGGTGGGCGGAAGAGTTGGGTATCATTAAGCCTGGGTTGGCAAAGGCGGGTCAGCGGGGAGTGTGGTTGACCGGTATCACCTTTGGGGATACCGGGGAACTGCCGGGGGATTTTGTGGCCCACCGCCGGGCGGCCCGGGTGCTGGCGGAATGCAACCAGCAACGGCCTTTAGTCCTGGTGGTGGACGGCTGTCAAGTCCTTTATGGGGTGGTTTCCCAGGGCCACGAGAGTCAGGCGGCCTGGACGGGAGATCTAGGGTTTGTGACCATGGCTGAGGACTACATACTTCATGATATCTGTATTAATAAAGTGATGATTAAGTTAAAGGGTGAACAGCGCCGGGAACTGGAGGAAGAATTGGATCGAATCAGGGCCAAATTCCTGGGCCTTGATGAGGAGGAAGTCCGCTGGTTGGGAGGAGGTTGGCCGGATGACCGCTGATTAATCTCCGACACCTCCTGATGGGTGCCTCTCTGGCCCCTTATTTGCAGCGGGTTAAGACCTGGTTGCTGGCCCTGGCCGCCCACGGGATGAACGATGAGTCCTTTGCTTTGACCATCAACCGCTATTATAAAGCCGGTGGCAGCATCAGCTTTTTCCTTGGTGCCGGGGCGATGACCCTGATTGGTTGGCTGTTGGGTTCCGCCATTGGAGGCGGTGCCGGGAACTTCCTGGGGGATCCCATGGTTTTGGGCCTGGACTTCGCTTTCACCGGGGCTTTTATCGGCTTGCTGATGCCTCAAATCAAAGGATGGCTTAACTGGACGGTGGCCGGGGTGGCAGCGGTTTTGGCCATTGGGGCCAGCCAGCTTATACCGGGTAAGTGGTACATAATTATTGCCGCCCTTGGAGCGGCGGGTTTTGGGGTGATGATGGAAAATGTTGAGGGGAGAAATTCTGTTAACCATAGCCGGAATGGCTCTGGTAACCTATCTGACTAGGTCTACCTTTTTGGTGTTATTGGGCAGGCTTGAACTGCCCCAATGGCTGACCAGGGGTTTGCGCTACATTCCTCTGGGGATTATGATGGCCTTTATTGCTCCTTCCCTGGTAGCACCCCAGGGCAATCTGGATCTGTCTCTAAGTAACTATTACCTCCCGGCCGGATTGGTGGCTGCTATGGTGGCATTAAGATGGAAAAATGTTTTCCTCTCCATGGGCAGCGGAGTGGGGACGGTATTGTTGCTGCGTTTTATTGGAGGTTAGAACTTAGAATTATTTAGGTTGGGAAGGTATATCACTAACTCTGAACCGTTCGACAAAATCCATCAAATTATCTGAATTTTGTAAACTAAAGCTAATATTAGAAAACTTTATACTAAAAAGGATGAAGGGGGGTCTTTGTCGAAAATATAGCATTGATAGGTTGTTTTATTATGAGGTGAGGTTTATGCACAAAATTTCCATTTCTAAGGTGCAACCTGGTATGGTTTTGGGCAAAACTATATATACCCTTTCAGGAAGCATTCTCCTTGTTGCCGGGATGGTATTAAGTGAGTTTTTCATTAAACGTTTACGAGATATGGGTATCCCTTTTGTATATATTAAAGACTCTCTAACTAACGGAATTGAAGTCAAAGATATTATCGATGAATATACTCGTTTTGAAACCCAAAAAGCTATTAATGAGGTTTTTAAGAGACTTCAACAAAGCGGTAAAGTTCAATTGGCAAAAACTAAAACTGTGGTTAATAATATTTTAAATGAGATATTATCTAACCGTAATATATTAATTAACTTGGCGGACATAAGGACAACATATGATGATGAAGTTTTTGGGCATTGTGCCAATGTATGTATTCTATCTTTAATCACAGGTGTGGAATTATCCTATAATCAGCAGCAATTAAGAGACTTGGGCATAGGCAGCCTTTTACATGATATCGGTAAGGCTAAGATTGAAAAACAATTATTAAATAAAACAGATAAGCTTACTCTTCAAGAGTATGAATTCATCAGAAAACACTCTCAATATGGTTTTAATATTCTGTGTCAACAGGAAGAGATAAACCTGATTGCTGCTCATGTCGCTTATCAACACCACGAAAGATATGATGGGAGCGGTTACCCCAGAGGTATGGTGGGCGAAGAGATCTATGAATATGCTCGAATTACTGCTGTTACTGATGTTTATGATGCTATGACTTCGGAAAGGGTCTACCGCTCCAGTCGTAGTATTAGGGATGCTGTTCAGGAATTGATTGATTCTTCAGGAACTCAATTTGACCCTAAGATAGTCCGGGCCTTTTTGAAGTATGTTGCTATCTACCCTGTTGGTTCTATTATATATTTGAACACAGGGGAAGTAGGGGTTGTGATGGATGTTCTACGGGATTTTCCTGACCGCCCTATTGTAAAAGTCATTATTGATAATCAGAAGAACATGGTAAATGATACTTTGGTTAGGGATTTAACTAGAGAGGGGGAGGTGGAAGTCATAAGTATTTTGAATGATTATGACGATACTTTGCCTACTATTGCCCAATTGAGTAAACGTATATCCAAGATTGAATAATATTAAAGAGTTAGCCGCAGCTAACTCTTGGTTTTTTTATAAACAGCTTTTAAGTCGTCCCGGACGCTTTTTTCCCAGAGGGGGACACCGGTGAGATGGGCGGCCCGGGCAATCATATGTCCTGCTACCGGTGAAGTGACAAAGACAAAGATGAACCCTAACAGCAACTTGGTGGAAGCTACCTGGTGAGCATAGATGAAATAGATGAAAGCTCCCAACAGCAAGCTCATGACACCCAAAGTGGCACTTTTGGTAGCGGCATGGGAACGAGTATACACATCGGGAAAACGGATAATTCCGAAGGTGGATATTAAACTAAAAACAGCCCCCAGTAATAGCAAAAGACTAATGATTATCTCGATCAATGATAACACCCTTTACTAAGAATTTGGATAAAGCTACAGTACCCATAAAACCTAATATCGCAATAACTAAAATAACATCCACAAAGGTTAAGGTGTTTAGTTTAATAGAAACCACGGCAATTATCCCGATAAGGTTGATGGCAATAGCATCAGCTGCAATAATTCGATCAGGGAGTGAGGGTCCGGTGATGACCCGGTAAAGGGCGCCCACCGTAGCTACGGCCAGTAAGAAAAGGGTCAGATTAGCAACCTGGTCAACCATTATCTAAACACCTCCATAATCCTCTTTTCAAAGGTATCTTTGAAGGAGTCAATCATCTCTTCAGCATCGGGTATATCAGATCGGAA
>JAJZSN010000002.1 GCA_021849745.1 Bacillota bacterium
GAATTGTTCCCCCAGGGATGATTTGGGCCAAAGGGGACCCATAGAGGAGGCCTTAATCGACACTCCTGTGGAAGATGAGAACAACCCAGTGGAGATAGGCCGGGTGGCCCGTTCCTATGACCCCTGCTTGGCCTGTGCCGTACAGCTTATCGCCGTGGGGAGGACGGATAATGACTATTAAAACGGAGCTGGTTCAGCCTCTGTTCATCAGGGTTTACCATTGGAGCTTTGCGGCTGCCATAGTTGTTCTTCTGTACACCGCCCTTTATACCCATTACCCTGTAAATATCCTTGGGTTTGTCGATATGGGGAATATTAAGAAAGCCAAATACATGGCTTCTTATATAGCTCTTTTTTTGTTGTTGGCCAGACTTTACTACGGTATTATAACCCGGGATATTGGTCATATTATTTTTAACCGGCAGGATCTTAAGGATTTACCTGGGTTTTTCAAGTTTTATTTTTTCCTAGCCCGGAGAGAGCCTCCCCATGCCAAATATAATCCCGGCCAGAAGTTGATTTTCACCAGTTGGATATGGGTTTTCTTTTTTTCGGCCATCACCGGATTTATTCTCTACGACCATCAGCGGTTTGAATGGCTGATACCTTTTTTTGGGGGGCTGCAGTATCTGCGCTTTCTTCACTACCTGGTGTTTCTATATTTCTTGGCTACCACTATACTCCATGTCTATCAGGCGGGGACTGAAGACCCGGCCAAGCTCCAGGCCATGTTCACCGGCCACATGCGGCGGAAGGAGACGCCGTGATCAGCTGATAGCTTATAGCTGATAGCTTGTAGCTGGTAGCTTATAGCTGGTGGGCTGATTTCTTTGTTCGGGTTCATACTTCATAGCTTATTGCCAGGAGAACATAATCTTTTAGCTACAAGCTATAAGCTACCAGCTACCAGCTAATACAGGAGGTGCATTACAATGAAAATAAACGCTTTTTTTCAAACCCAGGAAGAACTGAATAAGGCCCTGTATAACCTGGAGCGGGAGTTTCCGGACTTTTCCAATCAGGCTTTCCAAGCCAACCAAGTTAGTCGTGGTCGTCACCTGACCGAGATGTGGGAAACCATGGGGGCCTCCACGGGAACCCTCTTGGGCCGTATGATTGGGCTAGGTATAGAAACCGGTATCTTAATGACCAATGCCTTAATGGTAGCGCCCTTGGAGGCCGCCCAAAGAACCGAAGGCCAGGAAAAGCCCCAGGGAGTGCGGGTGGAAGTAGAGTAAGTTCGTAGTTCGTAGTTCATAGTTAGTAGTTGTATAAGCTGGCTTGCGGGCCTCTTCAAGACCAAAGGAACTAACCCAGACAACTATGAACTACGAACTATGAACTATGAACCCAAATCATTCCCAGACAACTATGAACTATGAACCCCTAAAGGAGGTGCAACATGCCAACATTAAAAAACATTTTTGTTAATCCTCAAGCCCGGCTGGTCAAGGATGAAATCATTGGCCCTGGGGCCGGCCGGCGGCGGGCGGTTATTAATGTCACAGGGCTTCTTTGTTTTCTTTGAGTAGACCGGGTAAAAGGGGCTCTGGTAGGGCTTAAGGGTGTAGAATCAGTAGAGTTTAATGAAGGGGCGGAGGAGTTTTTAATCTTTTATCGTGGGGAAAAATCTATGGCCGAAGAGATGTTAAATAGAGTTCTGGCTACGGTGGTGGTTCCTAAAGCCAGAGAATTTTTGGGCCAATTTGGTACCCAAAAGGAGAAGTGAAATAAATGATAGATAACGGCAATCCCGGCATTAGAACTGCGGTTTGGCGTCAAATGGGAACCATCTATGGGGGTCTGGCGGGCCATTTTATTGGTCAGAATATGGATTTGTTAATCCTAACTTTGGATAAAGGGTTTGTAACCCCTTGGGCCGCTTTTAACCGTAAGGTAAATGGCCAGACAGATTTTTACAGGCTTACTTTAGATGTTAATGATGAGCAGAAAGACCAAGTAACAAGAATTTTACAGGAATCTGGAGCCAGGTGGGTGGAATATGAAAAGGGTAGATTACCGGAAGGGTAATCTACCCTAAGTTTATCGCTCTTCACCAAAAATACCGCCGGAAAAGATAATGATAATCAAAATAATGATGATTATGGCGATAAGAAACCCGCCGCCACCGAATAAACCATCAAAAAAACCGGATCCTTTAGACACCGCTATACCTCCTTCCAGACCGCTTACCATCCACCGCATTTTTTCCCCTCACTAAATTAATATGTATCTTTAGAAGCAATGGTTCCTTTCCTAGCCAAAAATAGGCAAAACATGGATTGTTAAGGCTGTAAAATCAGACTAATTTTTAGTTTTCCAGAAGGATTTAAGGGTTTTTTTTAGAATATATAATAAAACTCATTAGTTAGGGGTGACAACGGTGGGTAATAGATTAGGAAATTTTAAATTAATTTATAAATTTATTTTTTTATGTACCATTGTTGGTCTGACCACCACTGTCTCTTTAAGTTATTTAGCTTTGTCCACTCTTAGAGGGGCACTGTCCACTTCATTAAACACCACGGTAACACAAGAATTTATTAATGAGCAAACCTGGGATTTGATTGTAGTACTATTTATTAGTTGGATAATACTTAGTTCTTTTGGCCTATTGATATCTTACCTAATGGCTAGGATTTTGGTAAATCCTCTGAACAAAGTGGTTCGAGCTATGGAACACGTGGAGAAAGGGGATTTGACCGCCAGAGTTAATTTAAAAGGACGGGATGAGATATCCCACTTGGCTGTCTCTTTTGATTCCATGATGGATACCTTCCACAAGCTGGTTGGGAAGGTAAACCAGGCAACAGTTTTAGTAACTGATACCAGCGATGCACTTCATAAAACCGCTCAAGAAACCCAGGGGGTTATTAACCAGGTAGCTAAAGGGGTAGAAAGCCTGGCCGCTAATGCCGGTCAACAGGATGCCAGCATTGATACCATGATGGATAACGTCCAGAGGCTCAACCAAGCTATAACCCAGATTAATGAGGGGGCCCGGGAGCAGGTAAGGGATGTTACCGAGACCTCCGAAAGTATAGAAGAAATGGCTAAGTCCATTGATATAATCAAAAAAAATATTGAACAAGTCATGGTTTCCTCTGCCCAAACCGCCCAGGTTGCCCAAAAAGGGGAGGAGATTGTCCATGATGCCATCTTAGGGATGGATAAGATCAAAAATACCGTATTACATAGCGCAGAAAGGGTCAGGGAGTTGGGACAACATTCCCAGCGAATAGGGGAAATGGTCAATCTGATTTCCGATATCGCTGAACAAACCAATCTGCTGGCTTTAAATGCCGCCATCGAAGCGGCTAGGGCCGGTGAACAGGGCAAGGGATTTGCCGTGGTGGCTGATGAGGTCAGGAAACTGGCTGATGTGACCAATAAATCGGCCCGGGAAATCGGGGCCATTATCGGGGAAACCCAGCATATGATGGATGAAGTGGTGGAGGTAATGGGGGTAGGCACCCGGGAAGCTGAAGATGGCTCCCGCCTGGCTTCCAGCGCCGGGACGGCCCTCCAGGAGATTATGGCCAAAGTAGACGAAACCAACCGGGAAATTCAAGCCATTTCCCTGGCCGTTAAGGGCATAGCCCGCAACAGCGACGTAGTGGTGGCGGCCATGCAAAGCGTCTCGGCAATTACTGAAGAAAATACTTCCGTGGCCGAGGAAATGGGCCGGAACAGCACCAATGTTCTTACAGCCATCGATAGTGTAACAGGTTCCATCCATGATATCTCCGCCTTCGCCGAAGAAGTAGCAGCCTCCACCGTCCAGATGAATACTTCCGCAGACGGAATCTCCGACCATGTCCAGGAATTAAGAGAGATGGTCTATCAGTTGAAGGAAATGGTGGAGAAGTTTAGGGTATGACCCTGGGTTAGCTGTCAGCTGTCAGCCCTAAAAAACCTCAAAGAAAAGCCAATATCTAACGACTAACGACTAACGACTAAGGACTAAAATGCATACTTCACCCCACACCAATCCATAATAGTGGTGGATGGAGGTGAGGTTGCGATGGCCAAGAAAAGAGTTGCGGTGGAGACCGGGTTGTCCGATGTAAGGGAGATGTTGAACCAGAAGGGTTATGAAGTGGTCAACCTGGATCCCATCAGCGCCAGCGGTACCGAATTTATAAACTGCCAGGCTTTTGTGATTACCGGCATGGATAAGAACATGGGCGGGTTCCAGGATATTCACACCAAGGCCCCGGTAATCGACGCTTCGGGGCTGACTCCCCAGGATATCTTGAATCAGATTCAGAATAGGATAGGGTGATAAAAAAGAGCTATGGATAACAAAAAACCATAGCTCTTTTAAATGACGTTATTAAATTTCCATATTTTAATGGGAGGAATTTACTAATCCGGCAGAGAAGTGTAGAAATAATAGAGAAAAAGGTCCGCCTACCTCGAAATTTGCCGCATTGGAGTCGTAATACTATTAAGGTTTGTCCTCCACGGTTATCCGGCAATAATAAAAGGGTGGAGCCAAAGAAAACATTGTAAGGAGAGAGATGAGTGAAAAGGAATCTGGTGGCAAAGGTTTTAGTAGTGGTATTCTTATTTAACTTGATGCTTCCGGTCTCAGTGGTTCAGGCTTATACCCTTCAGAAGGATGATCGCTTCAAGGAACAGATTGCCGAAGGGGTTTACCTGGAAACCATAAGGCAGCAGACCTCCGATGGCCCTCTCAATATCGCCGTAGTGACCGTAGACCTAAAGAACCCCTATGTGCAGGTAGATACCGTTACCAACGGTAACATTACCGGTAATCAAGCGGTTTCCCAGCATGCCGTAAATTCCGGGGCCGTTGCGGTGGTAAACGGGGATTTCTTTCAAATCAATCACTTCCGGGCCCCCATCGGTATGACCGTTAAGTCCGGGGAGATGTGGACCAGCCCGGCTCAGCGTAAAGACATGTATGCCTTCGGCATCACCAAGGATAAGCTGCCGGTCTTTGACATCTGGGGATTTCAGGGCCAAGTGACCGCTCCCAACCAGAAAACCTTCCCCCTCTTCGGGGTTAATAAACCTACATACCTGGCGGACAAGGGAGCCAGTCCCGATTTAAACCGCCTGAATCTTTACAATCCCCGCTGGGGCGCTAACAGCCGGGGTTCCGCTGCCGGAATCAAGGGCATGGTGGAAATGGTGGTGGAAGATAATGTGGTAAAAGAAATCCGGGTAGATCAGCCCGGGGTAGCCATCCCAGCCAATGGTTATGTCTTAGCCGGCCATGGGGAAGCGGCCAAGTTCTTGCAGGAAAATTTTCAGGTCGGCTCTTTGGTTATCACTGATTATAAATATACTCCTGCTGTAGATCTCCAGGCGGCAGTAGGGGGCCAGACCCTTCTGGTCAACTATGGCAAAAGGTCTTATTTCACCCAGAACATTAAGGGAGAAAGGGCCAGAACGGCTGTGGGGATGTCCGAAGACAGAAGCACCCTGTTCCTGGTGACGGTGGAAGGGGGTAAAACCAGCCGGGGCATGACCCAGGAGGAACTGGCAGATTTCCTGGTTTCTATAGGGGTCTGGCAGGCCATGAACCTGGATGGCGGGGGTTCTACCGCCATGAGCGCCCGTTATCTGGGGGATGAGAATAATACCCTGATTAATGTGCCCCAGGAGGGTGTAGAAAGGAAGGTGCCTAATGGCATCGGTATTTTCACCACCGCTCCCAGAGGGTCTTTGGTCGGTTTGAAAACCTCCGGCTCTGACTTGATGGTAGTAAACATGTCCAGGCCTTTCTATGCTAAGGGATTCGATGAGCATTTCAATCCCTACCGGGTAGAACCTGGTCAAGTTACCTGGGCTATTGAACCTGCATTGGGGGCTTTTAACGGTAACGTTCTCACTGCTTCCTCCGGCGGTGATGCCGTGGTAACCGCCACTGTGGGAGGTGTATCAAAGTCTTTGCCGATAAAGATTATTGGCCGTGAGGACATTGAGCGTCTGGAGATTAGTCCTGCCGCCATCAATCTCAATGAAGGTGACTCTGTCGATGTTGCAGTTAAGCTGATAGCCAAAGGCGGGCGCACCTTTAACCTAGCCCCCGGCGAGGTTCAGTGGGAGGCCCAAGGTGAGATTGGCAGCATTCAGGGTAATACCTTTACCGCCGGCAGCAGCCGGGGTGTTGGGTCCCTTGTGGCGAGGGTGGACGGTGTTGAAGCCAGGGCCGCCGTTACCGTCGGCTCCAACGAATCCCCCTTCTACGGTTTTGAAAACGACATGACCTTGAGTTTTGCCTCAGTTCCTGCCGGAGCCGCCGGTAGTTTCCGCCGTACCGTTAGCGGAGAGCCTTCCTTCCGTGGAGCGGTGGGGGCCAGGCTGGATTATAACTTTACCGGCAATAACGCCACCAGGGTTGCTTATGGCCGCCTTGGGGCAGACGGACTGGCTTTGCCCGGTCAACCCCTGGGCCTGGGCCTGTGGGTTTTGGGCGATGGCGGCAATGGCCACTGGCTGCGGGGTAGGATAGTAGACGCCAAAGGGACGGAGAAGCTCATGGACTTTGCTCAGAAGGTTGACTGGCAGGGCTGGCGTAAGGTAAAGGCTAAACTGCCCGCCGGGATAACCTACCCTGTTAAACTTAAAGAAATCTACCTGGCTGCTCCCGAAGGAAACGGCCAGAACACAGGTTATATCATCATGGATGAACTATCCCTGTTGGTACCGGTAACTGCAGATAACCTCACCGGCCAACCGGGGTCCGAAGTAACCGGAAGTGCTGTAACACCTACTACAGGGGGTACCATCAAGATAGGTGGGTTCACCTTTAACCTGCCTGCAGGAACGGTTTCTGAAGCCGCTTACTTAGAAAGCAGTCAAGTATGGGAACTCAACTTACCTACCCCCGGATATAATCCGGCTCTACCGGCAGTGACCATCAAGGGCAGTGGCGAAAAGAGCGGCTCCTTAACCAAGCTGTCTAAGGCCATGGGAATCTCAGTGGGCCTTGGCGAGGTGGCCCCAGAGCGGGCCAGACTCATGTGGTGGAACGAGGAAACGGGTGCCTGGCAGCAGGTTTCGGCCAGGGTAGAAGGGGATAAACTGGTTGGCCAAACCGACCTGCTGGGTCTGTTCTCTCTTCAGTCTTACGTGGACTCCAAGGCTTCTTTCCCTGACCTGGAAGGCCATTGGGCCAAAAAGGAAATCTACCAATTGGCAGAAAAGGGCATCGTCAAAGGGATGGCCCCCAACCAGTTTGCCCCTGCCCGTAAGGTAACAAGGGCCGAGTTTGTCACCATCCTGGCCCGGGCTTTTGGCTGGGACAGCCAAGGGGCCAAGGTTAATTTCAAGGATCAGGTTCCGGCCTGGGCCCAGGATGCCGTAGCCGCCGCAGTGGCCCGAGGAATAGTCAAGGGCTACGAAGACGGTACCTTCCAAGCCCAGAAAGTCATCACCAGGGCGGAAATGGCCGTCATCATGGACCGGGTATTGAATTTACCTGACAGCAAGCAAAAACTTACCTTTACCGATACCAAAAAGATTGCTGCCTGGGCCAAGCCTTCTGTGGCTAATGCCGTAGCAGCGGGATTGCTCAAGGGTGATCAAGGCAAGTTCAGGCCGGTGGACACCGCCACCAGGGCCGAGGCCACTGTGGTTGTGTACCGGATGCTGGAGTTTGCGGCAAAGAAATAGTATTTTAACCAAGGGCTGCCCTCAAGTGGGATTACCTACTTAGAGGACAGCCATTGGTTTGTTAATATCGCAAAGGATAATCCAGTATATGTAGCATAAGATGCAAATTACCAAGCATTATTTTATTGACCATCGTAAAAGCTGTATAGTATAATACCATTTGTGGAATAATTAAAATATCTTTTTGCGCCCGTAGCTCAGTGGATAGAGCACAGGTCTCCGGAACCTGGTGCGTAGGTTCGATTCCTACCGGGCGCACCATTGTAATTAAGCACACCGTTTTGGGTGTGTTTTTTATTTGTCAGGAACTTTATATTTTGGGTGCGGTAAAGGGAAATGAGCACTCGCCGCATACTTAGAACTAGCCGGAAATAATCTTAAAATTCTAATATTTCCCTAAGGGGTTGCAGAAAAGTGCTAATGGTTATAGAATAAAGGTGAGCGGTTAAAAACAAGAAGTGAATGGTCGAAATTAGGGGTTTAATGGTGATGGAGGTGGTTTTGTGGTACAACTGTCCACGGTACAATCGGCAACTTCCTTTAAGGGAAATATCACTCCTACCGGAATTCACTATATTGAAGTAACGGATCCTGATTCCCTTGAGGCGCAGCAAGCTTTGTTGATGTGCCGGATTATCTTTGGTCTAGGCAATGAAGAGGTTGCCGATTTATACCAGCAACTAAGGGATTCCCAATGCTTAAGGCCTAACAAGATGCATTTGGTGGTAGCGAAACACGAGGGGAAGGCGGTGGGTTGCGTCCTGTTCTACCATCTGGCTGAGGTTAATATGGGTTTTATGGACTACATTGTAGTGGCTCCTAGTTACCAGCGGAAAGGTATCGGTCGAAGCCTTTATAATGCAGCCATAGAAATCCTGGAACGGGACTCTCAGGGCATTAAGGGTATGCTTTTTGAGGTTCATAAAGTGAGCCAGGGCCTTGATAAGCGCAAAAATTTCTTTTTAAACATTGGGGCTATCCCTATAGATCTATCTTTTTATCCTCTGGGCAAGGAAGTCACTCATTCAGGGATCCTGGTCATGTTTCATCCCTGGGGTTGTTTCCGCATGACCTGGCCAAACCTGGTCAAGGTCTTTGACAATCTTTCTGCTGTTCTAAATCATTAGTGTACGTTTACTCAACCAAAATTGTGGTTGGGTTTTTCTTTATCTGGTTGGGAAACAATAAAGCCATATGGTATCGTGACCAAGAGGAAGGTATTTTTTGGCGGGTGTCGAAAAATGTATGTAACAGAGTTTGCCCTTTTGATTTACAGCGATGCGAAGGGGGTCACAGCCATGATAATTGGAGTGCCCAAAGAGATTAAGAATAACGAAAACCGGGTGGCCATTACCCCAGCTGGGGTAGCGGCCCTGACCGGCGCCGGGCACCGGGTGATTATTCAGCAAGGGGCCGGTGAAGGCAGTGGTATTGTTGATGCCGACTATGTAGCAGCAGGCGGGAAAATCTTACCGGTAGCGGCAGATGTCTTTTTCCAGGCTGACATGATCATGAAAGTTAAAGAGCCTTTGCCGTCGGAGTATGATTTATTCCGGGAAGACCAGATTCTATTTACTTACCTGCACCTGGCTCCTGAACCTGAGTTGACCCGGGCCTTGTTGGCCAAGAAAGTAGTGGGTATCGCTTACGAAACCATTCAGTTAGCCAATGGCTCCCTGCCTCTTTTAACTCCCATGAGTGAAGTGGCCGGTCGGATGGCCGTCCAGGTAGGGGCAAGATTCCTGGAAAAAATCCACGGGGGCCAGGGTATCCTCCTGGGGGGTGTCCCCGGTGTGCCTGGGGCTGAGGTTGTTATTATCGGCGGCGGGGTGGTGGGCAGCAATGCGGCCAAGATTGCCGTGGGTTTAGGGGCCCAGGTCACCATCATTGATAAAAGCGCCGATCGGCTTCGTTATTTTGACGATTTGTACCAGGGCCGCATCAAAACCCTCATGTCCAACAGCTATAGTATTGAGACTGCGGTGGCCCAGGCCGACTTGTTGGTAGGAGCAGTGCTCATTCCTGGGGCTAGAGCGCCCCGTCTGGTCAACGAGAATATGGTGAAAAACATGAAACTTGGTTCGGTTATCGTGGATGTGGCCATCGACCAAGGGGGCTCCATCGAAACCATTGACCGGATTACCACCCATAGTGAACCGACCTATGTCAAACACGGTGTGATTCATTACGCCGTAGCCAATATGCCGGGGGCAGTTCCCCGGACTTCAACCTTTGCCTTAACCAATGCCACTTTGCCTTATGCCCTGCAGTTGGCTAATAAAGGATACCTGCGAGCCATCATGGAAGATCCGGCCCTGGCTCAGGGGGTTAATGTAATTGACGGTGAAGTTGCTTATCAAGCGGTAGCTGAGGCCCTGAACTTACCCTATACTCCTTTGGAAGCAATTATTAAGTGAGTCATTCCTAAACGGGGGAAAGAGGTATTTATAGGCGAGGAAATACCCCCAAACTTCCCGTCCCAAAGCTACCCACGAAAAGGAGGGTATACAAAGTGCTTGTCGAAACCATCATGACAGCCCCGGTTACCACCATCTCCCCAGACGATACTATCCTGGCCACCATTGACTTGGTCAGGGAGAAACGCATCCGCCACTTGCCTGTGATAGACGGGGGAAAACTGTCTGGTATTGTAACTGACCGAGATTTGCGCCCTAATGATGGTACTACTGTGAAAGAGGTAATGACTGCTCCGGTTCACTTTGTTCATCCCCTGGATTCCGTGGCTGAGGTAGCCCGGCTCATGTATGAATACAAAATTGGTTGCTTGCCTGTTGTACGGGGCGCTGAGGTAATTGGTATCGTTACTGAAACCGATATTTTGCGGTCTTTTGTGGAGTTGCTGGGGTTTAACAAGCCTGGCTCACATTTAGAGGTTGAGATGCCCGACCGGCCCGGGATGTTGGCGGTGATTGCCGATATAATCAAAGAACATGGGGTCAACATAACCAGCGTTTATACCAGCCAGGCCGAAAATCAGGGCCGCAAGGTGCTGGTGTTTAGGATTCAGACCATTGATCTCCGAGCCATTGTCGCCGATATTATAAAGGCCGGTTACCGGGTCCTCTGGCCGCTGCCCAAGGATGAGGACTTGGGCAAATAACCGGGAAGATTCTCTTTCCACGAATCCAGCCGCTAGGCAATCCAGCAGATTTGGCTAAAATAAAGGTTTAGACCGACTTGAATAATATTAGTCGGTCTAAAATATTTTTTCCAAGCAGCAGGAATACCCAGCCAAGTGTTTAATATTTTAATAAGTACATAACGAGGGGAGATGATTAGGTGTATCGTAAACAAAAGTTCAGTATGCTATTAGCGGCTTTATTATTGGTACAACTGCTGGTAGTAGGCGGAGCCCAGGGCGCCCAGGCTATCAAGGTGGTAATCAATGGCAAGCAGGTCTCCGTGAACCCCGCTCCGATACTGGTTAATGGTAAAGTCTTGGTTCCTGCCCGGCAGGTTCTGGAGAATTTAGGGGCTGAAGTGGACTGGGATAAAGAAGCTCAAACTGTTTTTGTGGAAAAAGGGTATACAAGTATAGAGTTGATGATTGATGAAGATTTTGCCCTGGTTAACGGCGCTCCTAAGGATTTAGACGTTCCGGCCCAATTGATTAAAGGGCGTACTTATATTCCTTTACGTTTTGTCGGCCAGAGTCTGGGGGCCAAGGTGGATTGGGATGCCGCTACCTGGACGGTTAACATTACCTTAGAACCGGAAAAACCCTTGGAGGGATTAGCGGCCTTGGTCAGGGACAGTGTTTATAATAGCGAGATGGCTAATTCCGCTGAATTTACCTTGGAAGGCCAGATGAAAATCCCTGATATACCCCAATTAAACATGGTCAAGCTAGATTTTAAGAAACAAGGGGAAACCTACTATGCAACAGGTCATGCCCTGGGTTGGCCCTTTGAAGGGGTCTATCACAATGAAATGGTTTACCTGAAAAGCATCCTTTTTGATAACCAGTGGTTAAGTCTTAAAGAATTTGGCCTCACTGACCAAGATATTAAAGATTTCCAGGCAGAAATGCGTTTATCCCGGCAAGATTATGAAGCAAACTATAAAGAGTTTTTAACTCATATCGTCCGGCAACTGGGTACGCCGGTGGGACTCGGGGAAGAAAATGTTAACGGTGTGGCAACTAAGAAAATCCAGTTTAAGCCCACTAAGGAGCAGTTAGGAAGTTTAAATGAACTGGTTGGCGGGCCGGAAATTACCGAGATGGTCCCTATCGTGTGGGTGGATGCTAAAGATTCTTTGTTATACAAGTTTGACTTTGAAGTCAAGTTCTATGAGCGAGGACAGGGCGGGTTCCTCAAAATTAAGGGCGATTACAAGAGTATTAACAAACCGGTGGAAATTACTATTCCCGATATTGCCAAAAAGTAAAGGAACCAAGAGGGTGTCTCAAAGCTGGGACACCTTTTAATTTTAAGCTGTTGCCTTTTATGTGATTATTTTAGATGAGTAGATCGAAGGGCGAAGTTGTTTTAGAAATATTTCCTTTGGCCTGTTTTTTGCTTTTAAGAAACAGGGTATAATTTAACTAACAGGAAAATCTTAAGGAGGACGGTTATGCTGCCCAAACTGGTGGAAGTATATCGAGGCAAATTGGTAGAATCGGTTCACCGGGGTGCGGTGGTGGTAGTGGACCAAACGGGACGAATCTTGGAGCAGTGGGGTGACAGTGGGTTAGTTACCTACTGGCGATCTGCCGCCAAACCGGTGCAAGCTGTTACGGTAGTGGCCGGCGGGGTAGTGGAGGCTTATGGGTTAACAGGTGAGGAAATCGCCCTGATGACCGGTTCCCATGGCGGGGAAACGCAGCACGTTAGGGTGATTCAATCCATCTTGGGCAAATTGGGGTTAGGGCCGGAACACCTTCTTTGTGGTATTCATCCGCCCACCAACAAAGAGGCGGCCCGGGAATTGGCGGCCCAGGGCCGCCAGCCTGAAGTCTGGCATCACAACTGCTCAGGTAAACACGGCGGCATGCTGGCTCTGGCTGCACACCTGCGGGCCGACCTGGGCAGCTATCTGGACATCCATCATCCGGTCCAACAAAGGATGCTGGATACTGTAGCCTCATTTGCTCAGCTTCCCCAAGGGCAGATTACCGTTGGTATAGATGGCTGCGGGGTGCCCGTTTATGGTATGCCCTTGTCCAATATGGCCCTGGCATTTGCCCGGCTAACCGGAGACGGGGCTGGGGAGGCTGCTCGTCGGGTGGTGGAGAATATGCTGGCCCACCCTGAAATGGTGGCAGGAACTAATAGTTTCGATACCCAATTAATCAAAGTGACAGATGGCAAGGTAATAGCCAAGATTGGGGCAGAAGGGGTCTATTGTGTGGGTCTAGTGGGTCGGGGCATTGGCCTGGCGGCTAAGGTTGAGGACGGTAACACTAGGGCCTTGCCGCCTGTGGTGGTGGAATTTCTGGACAGGATAAGGGTTCTTCTTCCGGATGAATTGGCTCTGCTCAAGTCTTTTCACCAACCGGAGGTGAAAAACCATCGAGGGGAAAAGGTTGGAGAAATCAAAGTAATTATTTAGATTCTAAAATTTATAATCCGTCTTGGTTTTTTATAAAAATTAGAAACGCCACTTTTAAGCTTGTTCTAATAAAGAAAAATACATTTACTTAAGACTTATTACCGAAAAAAACCCCTCAATGTTTCTAAAATTTAGAAACATTGAGGGGTTTTGCAGCTTAAACTGTAGCTTGCAGCTTATAGCTTTTAAAGAATTCTTTATAAGTGTTTAAAGGACCCAAAAGAATGCATCCAAGCTACCGGCTAAATTGGCATAAATATTGCTACAGTATTTGCCTATACTATAAAAATGAAAGGAGAACCAACAGGATGAGTAACGGCAATCATTTTATTATTCGTAAAATCCATTCTTTATTAGGAATTATACCCATTGGATTATTTTTGCTAGAGCATCTTTTTGTCAATTCCTTTGCCGGAAAGGGGCCGGAGGTTTTTAACCAAAAGATTAAGTTTTTTCAGGAGCTTCCTTTTCTAGTCTTCATTGAAATTCTGTTCATTTTCGCCCCCATCCTTTTTCATGGCATTTATGGCCTCTGGATTGTGGTCACCGGTCAGAGCAATATCCTGCAATATGGTTATTACCGTAACTGGTTCTATGTAATCCAGCGGGCCTCAGGGGTCATCGCCCTGTTCTTCGTTTTTTGGCATGTTTATATTACCCGACTAAGTTCTGCCTTATACGGAACTCCTATCAGCTTTGAGTTCATGGCCCAACAGCTTGCCGACCCTATAACCATGGCCATGTATGTCATCGGCCTGGTGGCAGCCACCTTCCATTTTGCCAACGGCCTCTGGGCTTTCCTAGTTTCCTGGGGTATCACTATCGGCCCTCGGTCCCAAAAAGTATCTACCTGGGCCTGCACCGGCCTATTCCTGGTCTTGACTGCAGTGGGGCTGAAGGCTCTGGCGGCTTTTGCGGGATAATAGTTTGTAGCTGATAGCTTGTAGCTTATAGCTTGAATGTTGTTCTTTAAGGTTTAAAAACTTTTAAGAAATTCTTAAGAGCTACAAGCTACCAGCTATAAGCTATCAGCTAACTAAAGAGCTACCAGCTACAAGCTAAATCAAGAGCTAAAAGTTAAATCAAGATAAGGAGGCAAAAACATGCCAAAGATAATTGTAGTCGGTGGCGGATTGGCCGGGCTGATGGCCACCGTGAAAGCCGCTGAAGCGGGATATAAAGTGGATCTGTTCTCCCTAGTGCCGGTTAAACGTTCTCATTCGGTATGTGCTCAGGGAGGGATTAATGGGGCGGTTAACACTAAGGGGGAAGGGGATTCTCCCTGGGAGCATTTCGATGATACCATTTACGGGGGTGACTTCCTGGCCAACCAGCCCCCGGTCAAGGCCATGTGTGAAGCGGCCCCTAGTATCATTCATCTAATGGATCGCATGGGGGTAATGTTTAACCGCACCGGTGAAGGATTGCTGGATTTTCGCCGTTTTGGCGGCACTAAGCATCACCGAACTGCTTTTTCTGGGGCCACCACCGGGCAGCAGCTCCTCTACGCCTGTGACGAACAGGTGCGGCGCCACGAAACCGCCGGTCTGGTACAAAAATACGAGGGCTGGGAGTTCCTAGGGGCCATCCTTGATGATGGGGGCGTATGCCGGGGGATGGTGGCCCAGAACCTGGCCACCATGGAAATCAAAGCCTTTCAGGGTGATGCCGTCATCCTGGCCACCGGCGGATTAGGCTTCGTCTTCGGCAAGTCCACTAACTCCACCATCTGTACCGGGGCCGCCGCTGCCGCTGTTTACCGGCAGGGTGCCTATTTCGCCAACGGCGAATTCATCCAGATTCACCCCACTGCCATTCCCGGTGAAGACAAGCTGCGTCTAATGTCCGAATCGGCCCGGGGGGAAGGGGGCCGGGTCTGGACCTACAAGGACGGCAAGCCCTGGTACTTCCTGGAGGAAAAGTACCCCGCCTACGGCAATCTGGTGCCGCGGGATATCGCCACCCGGGAGATTTTTGACGTTTGTGTCAATCAGAGGTTGGGTGTTAACGACGAAAACATGGTTTACCTTGATTTGTCCCATATTGACTCCAAGGAACTGGACCGCAAACTGGGTGGAATCCTGGAGATTTACGAGAAGTTTGCGGGTGAAGATCCAAGAAAAGTGCCCATGAAGATTTTCCCCGGTGCCCATTACTCCATGGGCGGCCTGTGGGTTGATTTTGACCACATGACCAACATTCCCGGTCTGTTCGCTGCTGGGGAGTGTGATTACCAGTATCATGGCGCCAACCGCCTGGGAGCCAACTCCCTCCTTTCCGCCATCTACAGCGGGATGGTGGTAGGACCTAAGGCTATAGAATACATCAAAGGACTGAAGAAAACGGCCATCGAATGCAGTTCTGCCCTCTTTAAGACCGAGGAGAAAAAGCATCAGCAAGAATTTGAGGCTATCTACAAAATGGACGGGAAGGAGAATCCCTACCGTATTCATGAAGAAATGGGCAACTGGATGACCAATAATGTTACGGTAGTGCGCTACAATGACAAATTAAAAGCAACCGAGGACAAACTGCAGGAACTTCAGGAGCGATACCGGAAAATCGGTCTGGACGACGGTTTGCGTTGGAGCAACCAGGCCGCCGTTTTTACCCGACAGCTTAAAGGCATGCTGGACTTGGCCCGGGCCATTACCATAGGGGCCCTGAACCGTAATGAGAGCCGGGGCGCCCACTACAAGCCGGATTTTCCGGAACGGGACGATGACAACTGGCTTAAGACCACTAAAGCCAAATATACTCCCGGCGGCCCTGAATTCAGTTATGAAGAAGTGGATGTATCCTTAATCAAACCGCGGCCTAGAAAGTATGACGTGGATAAGGAGGTAGTGTAGTATGGCTGACTTTATTCACCTCCGGGTCAAACGCCAGGACGGCCCCCAGGCTCAATCACGCTGGGAGGATTTTAAGATTCCTTATAAACCAAATATGAATATCATCTCCGTATTGATGGAGATACAGAAAAGTCCAGTTAACGCCCGCGGTGAGAAAACAACCCCGGTAATCTGGGAATGTAACTGCTTAGAAGAAGTCTGCGGGGCGTGCACTATGATCATCAACGGCAAAGCCCGCCAGGCCTGTACCGCCCTTATCGACCAACTGCCCCAGACCATTGAATTGCGGCCCTTAAGCAAATTCACCCTTATTCGCGACTTGATGGTGGACCGGCAGATTATGTTTGATAACTTAAAGAAAGTCAAAGCCTGGATACCCATTGACGGCTCCTATGACTTGGGCCCAGGCCCACGACTGGCCGGCAAGGTTCAGGAATGGGCTTATGAGTTATCTAAGTGTATGACTTGCGGCTGCTGTATGGAGGCCTGTCCCCAGGTCAACTCCCGATCCAACTTTATCGGACCGGCGGCCATTTCACAGGTGAGGCTCTTCAACGCTCATCCCACCGGTGAGATGAACAAGGAAGAGCGACTGGAGGCCCTTTTGGGAAACGGCGGCATTACCGATTGCGGCAATTCCCAGAACTGTGTAAGGGCCTGTCCCAAGGAAATTCCCTTGACCACTTCCATTGCCGACATCAATAAAGAAACCACCCTTTACGGTATTCGTAGGTGGTTACGCAGGTAACGGTGTTTTTAGAACATTATAGTTATACATAATCATCTATCCTTTTCAATTGTGCCTACAGGCTGTTTTTTAACAGCCTGTATTTTATTACAGGGAACCTACCGATTATTCGGGTTTTTCTGCTTTCATCTCTTCCAAATAACTTTTTACCGATTTATCTAAAACATCAATAACTTCATCAACTATCTCCCCCAAATCGGCGGCCCGGTCAATGGCTTTTTTCACATCAACACGACTGGCCTTAGTAATGGCCCCAGGCGGAGTTTTTTTGGTAATCCGGTTAAATTCATCGGCACCGCTTACCAAATACTTGTAAGAGATAACAAGCCTCTCTAGTAAAGCAACCAGATTAATAATTTGCTTATCCTTTTCGATTGACATCATTTACCTCCATATTAGAGGATTTTTACTAATCTATTCAGGGTCTAAACAAAAAATACTAAGGTTTAACAAAATCTAACATGTTGAAATATGCAGGAATAATAGAAAACATGACGAAAATTATATAACAAACCATGACTATAGAAATTGTGAGAATATTCGGAAAGGAGAGGAAATATGGATTTCAAAAGTTTGCGCTGGTTATTTATTTTGCCTGTAGCAATCTTCGTAGGTGTTTTCGAATGGGTACGCCATTATCCTCTTCATAATTACCTGGAAAGTATATTTCCCGGTTGGCAGGAGAATTTCTTTTCCGTTATCCTCATGATGGTCATAATTGCTGTGTTTTCTCACCGACTTTTTCTCTATATCAAACGCTTGAATCAAGAATTGTTGACGGAAAGAGAAAAGTTGCGCCTGATTATAGAACACTCTGTTGATGCTATAGTTGTACTAGGGCTTGATAAAACCTTTAACACTGTGAATCCTGCGGCAAGCCGTTTGTTGGGCTGGCAGGTAGATGAATTGGTGCAACGTTATCATTGTGAAAAAGTTTTAAGATGTCATGACCGGAATGGAAATTCTGCTTGCGATCTGGATTGCCTGCTTGATAATACCGTTTCCACAGGCATTCAGTCTTCCGATATGGAAGTAAATATCTGCAACCGTGAGGGGCAATCAATACCTGTTAGTCTGAGTTGTTCTGAGATTCCTTCTAACCAAGGGCAAGAAAACGCCGTGGTACTGGTTATCAGGGATATGCGGGAAAAGAAGCGCCTGGAGGAAGAATTAGAGGCTATAGCCAAAATAAATAGCGGAACCTTGGGTCATGGACCTCTGGGTGACGTTTTACAGGGTTTGGTCAATAAAATTATTCAGATGACGGAAGTCGATTTTGTTGTTTATAACGGAATCCAGGATGATCATGGACTCCGTGTTGTAGCGGGGGCTAAATTGTCCGAAGCTGCTCAAAAATATATAAATCAAATTGAAGATGCCACAGTGAAAACCCACAAAATGGAAGCGCTGGCAGGGGAAGGATTGGCGCTGGTATCATATCCGGTCCATTGTGGTGAGAAGCTAAGTGGGTTAATTATCTGCGGTCGGATTGGCGTAAACTCCTTTGCTATTGCGGAAATGAATACCCTAAATCGTTTGGTAAAACAAGTAGTTATGGTGATAGAGAACTTCCTCCTTTACCGGCAGGTGCAGGATGGCGCAACCCTTGATGAAAGATATCGTCTGGCTAGAGAAATTCACGATGGTTTATCCCAGGGGCTAGGCTACCTTAATCTTCGCAGCAAGGTTATAGAAAACTACCTTACCGAGGGGCAGGTTAAAGAAGCTATAGGCGAGATCCGGGAAGTTAGAGAGGTAGTCAAAGACCTATACCAGGAAGCTCGGACCTCGATTTTCGACTTGAAGCTAAATCCTGCCACGGGTGAAGGTATTGCCACTTTTCTAAAAAACTATTTAAGTAAGTTTGAAAATCAAACCACTATTAGTACTAAATTAGTACTCCCTAATGAGCCGATTAAGTTGACACAAAAAACAGAATTGCATATGATTAGAATAATTCAGGAAGCTTTAGCTAATATTCGCAAGCATGCCCAGGCCACTTCGGTTGAGGTAGTATTGGTAAAAAACCCAGCCTCCTTGAAAGTAGAGGTCAGGGACAATGGTGTTGGTTTAACTGCAGTTAAAGACAACCGAACTCATTTTGGTTTGGCTATCATGGACGAACGGGCGGCAATTATCGGCGCTGATATTTCTATTGCCCCGGGAGAATTGGGAGGAACGGTGGTTGCTGTTGAGTTACCCGTTGATAAAGGAGGAGATGGGTATGGACCCAATCAAAGTATTATTAGTTGATGATCATGTTCTGTTTCGCAAGGGTATCCACGGCATTCTTGCGGAAGATGTTTCAGTAGTGGTGGTGGGTGAAGCCGGCAATGGTGTAGAGGCATGTCAGAAAGCCTTGGAGTGCAAACCGGATGTAATATTGATGGATATTAACATGCCGGAGTTAGATGGGGTTGCGGCAACTAAGAAAATCCGCACCTTGCAACCGGATATTAAAATCATTATGCTGACAGTACAGGAAGATGATGAATACCTTTTTGAAGCTATTAAGGGCGGGGCCCAGGGTTACTTGTTAAAAAACCTTGAACCTGAAGAATTAGTCGGTTACATTAAGGGAGTTATGAGGGGAGAGGCCCCTATTTCTAAGGCCATGGCTTCTAAGATTCTTGTGGAGTTTGCTAATATGGCACAAATGGCTACTAGTGGCCCTGTTGGTGACAAAAAGGAACTATCCTTTAGGGAGCGGGAAGTGCTTCGGATGGTTGCCCAAGGTGCCACTAACAAGGAGATTGCTTCGGAGTTGTGCATTTCCGAAAATACGGTAAAAAACCATCTGCGCAACATCCTGGATAAATTACAATTAGAGAACCGCGTACAGGCGGCAGCTTATGCCATGCGTGAAGGCATAATTTAACACAAGGAACCGGATAACCGGTTCCTTTTACTTTCGTGGCAATATATTATCTATTTAGTACTAACTAGTTCAAAAGGACTACTGAAAATTAGTCGGTACTCAGGATACCGGCTCGAAAAGGTAGTTCTTTTTTGTATGGAAAAATGACTAGTTAGGAGGATATTGTGGATGTTAAAACCTTGTTAAAATTATTAGGAACATAATAATGAGGTGTCGAGTGCCCTGGTATCTTGTGATGAAAAGAACACTGTTGGCAGGGGAGGGAAATTATGAAGGATGTGGGGATTTTTCTCATGTTAATCTTAGCCAGTGTTTTTATTTGCTGGCTGGTGATTATAAAGAGCTCAGTATGGCGTGGCAGTGCAGCCAAGACCTTGGGTCTGGTAGCCGTGCTGGGGCTCGTAAACGGTGCATTCTTCGCCGGATTAATCACCTTGGTTGATTTGGTGAAGTACCATTATTAACATTTCTTAAGGAGGAGAGGTTTAGACATGACAATGGGAGATCAACAGTTCCCGAACCAGGCTGAAAACGAGAACCAGGTACAACAGCCTGGTAGCAGTGATGAGATGGACAGAAGAAGATTTCTGACCACCATGTTGGGCATGGCAGGTGGCGCCATCGCTATGCTTTTTGCGGTTCCCCTTACCGGCTATGCTCTGAGTCCAGCCATGACGAAAGAAAAAATCGATTGGAAAGTGGTCGGCAATGTGTCGGATTTCAAGACTGGAGACCCGGTTCAAGTGAAGTATAGTTACGAAAAAATTGATGGTTGGGTGAAACAAAAAGTCACTTCTTCCGCCTGGGTTGTGAAAAAAAGCGAGACCGATGTGATTGTTTTTTCTCCTAACTGCACCCACTTAGGATGTGGTTATAACTGGCAGGCTGATAAAAAGAGTTTCTTCTGTCCCTGCCACGGTGCTGTTTTCGGCCCTGAAGGCGAAATTATTAGCGGTCCTCAGCCTAGGCCATTGGATCGTTATGAGACCAAAATTGCTGATGGACAGTTGCAGATAGGTAAATTAATTATATCGGAGGGATAAACAAGTGTGGGCCAAAATATATGATTGGATTGATGAGCGCCTTGAAATTAAGGAGCAGGTAAAAGATATATTAGCGCATCCGGTTCCACCCCATGTTAATTGGTTGTATTGCTTTGGTGGTATCACATTCGTTTTAATTATGATCCAAGTTATAACCGGGATTTTCTTAACCATGTATTATGTGCCTTCTCCTGATCATGCCTTTGCCAGTGTAGAGTATATCAGTAAAGAAGTTGCTTATGGTAAGCTTATCCGGGGAATGCACCGGGTCGGTTCTTCTGCTGTAGTAGTTATGGTTGTAGTTCATATGCTGCGGGTGTTCATGCACGGCGCTTATAAGAAACCACGGGAAATGAATTGGGTTGTTGGGGTACTGTTATTATTGATTGTTCTTACCTTAGGTTTCACCGGTTACCTGCTTCCTTGGGATCAGAAAGCTTATTGGGCTACTGTGGTTGGAACCAAGATGGCGGCTGCTGTTCCTGGAATGGGTGAATTCATTCTTAAGGCTTTGCGTGGTGGTAGTGATTTGGGAGCTGTAACCCTAACTAGATTCTACTCCATGCATATCTGGTTATTACCTGGTGCTTTATTAGGACTCTTGGGTGCCCATTTCTTCATGATTCGCAAACAGGGTATTAGTGGCCCTCTATAAAAAGATTATAATCTCGTTGAGGAGGCTTGATGATGTCAGACCACAATAAGAACCACGGCCAAGGGCATCCGTTTTTTCCGGGCCACATGTTCCAAGAAGCCTTGGTTATGTTAGGGACTATCTTATTCGTTATGTTTTTAGCCTTAGTTATGGATTTGCCTCACGAACCTGTGGCCGATCCTACAGATACCAGTTACTTACCTAAGCCAGAATGGTATTTCATGTTCTTGTTCCAGTTCTTGAAGTACTTCCCCGGCTCTATGGAAGTGTTTGCTGTAGTAGTTGTTCCTACTATTGGAGTTGGCGTACTCTTATTCCTTCCTTTTCTTGACAAGAGTCCTGTCCGTCATCCCAAACAGCGTCCCCTGGGTGTATCTACCGCTATCATCACCCTATTTGGTATCATTGTACTTACTTATCTCGGTATGAGTGATGGTGGATTAGAAGGATCCGGCGAATCTTTTAGCTTCTTTGAAAAATGGAAATACGGTTTAGTAATCGCTATAATCGCTATCAACTTTATCTTTACCCTGCTCATCGTCAGCAAAAACTCCCCCATTAAGGACGGAGCAAGTAAGTTCATCACTGCTTCTGCAGTGGCTGTTATGTCAGGGTTGGCTTTGGTTACTGTAGTTGTATTTTCTGCCCTTCAACCTGGTGCTGCAGGTGTCGGTGGCGAAGGTGCGGCAGCTGCTCCGGGTAAAGCTTTGATTGCCAGCAAATGTACCAGCTGTCATAAGTTCGAAGGTCAGGGTGCTGATTTCGCTGTCGATCTGACTAAAGGCAGCGTCAAGTACAAAACTGCTGATGAATTGACCAAGTTCTTGAAAGATCCTGCATCTGTTGGTTCCGGAATGCCTAAACAGCAGTTGAGCGATGAGGAGATTAAGGATATTGCCGATTTCCTGGCTTCCTTAGGTGGCGGTGGAGCCGCTGCTCCTGCCGGAGGGGAAGGTTCTTCTACCGGAGGCGCAGCACCTGCCGGTGATGCCGGAAAAGGCAAAAGCGTATTCGATACCAGTTGTAAAGGTTGCCATAAGTTTAACGGTGACGGCGGTACAGCAGGTCCTGACCTGACTGAGGTTGCCAAGAAGATGGACAATGCTGCTTTAACTGCCTTCATCAAAGACCCTGCAGCCGCTAAACCCGGTACCACCATGCCAAAACTTCCTATCAGTGATACCGATTTACAGGCTTTGACAGCCTTTCTGGCCGGAGGTATGGTTATACCTGCGGGCAAAGCCGCTAAAGTTACGGCCACAGCCTCCGGTGACCCCAATGTTGTCCAGCTGGGGTTAAAGACCATCGAGGCTAATGCTTGCAGATCTTGTCATACGATTAACGGCGAAGGCGGTTCCTTTGCCACTGATCTTAGCAAAATCGGTGCCAAGCGGGATGTTAAGTGGCTGAAAGACTACTTGACTGATCCCAAGAGCGTGATGCCTGATACCCAGATGCCTGTTGTGCCCTTGAGCGCTGAAGAGATCGCTGCTGTTGCATCATATTTAGCTACGCAAAAATAGGAGGGCAGAAATGGCCTTATTTGATAAACGGTGGGAGGATTTTTTGGAAAAGGATACCTTCAGTGACCGCAACATTTTGAAGTTGTTCATTTTGGCAGCGGCTCTGATGATCCTGGTTTCATATGCCACCACCTACAAGATGCAAGATGTCGTAGGACCTAGACTGTGTTCCAGCTGTCATGAGAGCATGACGGTGGCCCAGGCAATGCTTCAGGGGAACCATGCCCGGTTTAGTTGTGAAACTTGTCATGGTACTCAGGGGATGGGGCTTTTCCCCAAGACCACAGTTCCTGTAGGTCTTAACAAGAAAACCATAGTGGATAAAGAAGTCTGTCAGGGTTGTCACGTTATTGAGAACCGGGTGGTTACCCCACGAATACCCATTAAGGTACCTCACAAAGAACACTTGGCTAAAGGTCTCCAGTGTGTTAACTGTCACAAAGGGGTAGTACACGGTGAGGCTGCCGAAAAACGAGGCGAACAAGTGGTGGTTACCTTTAAGAACAGTGGTATCAGCATGACCACCTGTATTGGTTGTCACCTGGAGCGGGGTGTTTCCACCAACTGCTCATGGTGTCATTTGCAAGACCTGAAACCTGCTTCCCACAACCCGCCTGAGAAATGGGTTGCCAAAGGTGAGCATGGGCAGCAAGCTTTACAAGATGTAGGCGTTTGTCAGATGTGTCACGCCTATACCAAGGACAAGGCTGTTAACATGGGCCGCAAAGGATTCAAAACCGCTGAATTTGCCCGTAGTAATGCCTTCTGTTCCGGATGCCATGTCATTAAACCTCCTGGTCACGTTGATATTTGGCCCATTATTCATAAACAAAAGGCTATTCCCCAGCGTCAGGGTTGTTTGGTTTGTCATAATGAAGAAAAGCCAAAACCGGATGAAAGGATAACCCAACGAATTTATTGCTTCAAATGTCATACTCCTCAAGATAGTCCTACAGCAAGTAATAAATACGATGTTACCAACCATCCTGATAACTGGCGCAAATTGCACCCCAATGTAGTTAAAACTGTGGGTATAGCCGAAGGAAAATGCTTCACCTGTCACGCAGCTAATAGTTGCGCCAAATGTCATCGCGCTAATAACATTCGTCAGATTAAGTAATTCATGAGGAGGAAGGTGTAACTAACGTATCGCATCAAATTAAAGCGGTCAACTATGGTACCCTTCCTCTTTCCTGCTTTCATTCCTTTGACCTAACAGAGAGACATAATTAGAGAGGGGCAGGTAAGATGGCAATTAGAAACATACTAATATGGCTGGTTGCTGTCGCCCTGTTGGTTAGTATAGGCGCCTATGCCTTCCCCACTCTCACAGACCAAATAAGTAAATTATTAGGATTCGAAGGGGATAAAGCAAACTTAGCCGTCAAAGGTATTATCCCAAATGATTTTCAAGGATGTATCAAGTGTCACCCTCAGATTGCGGAAAAGATGAAGGCACCCAACCGTCATACACCTTTTGTTAACGGAAAGTGCGCCGATTGTCACAAACCCCATGACCCTAAGACAGGTAAAGCAGAGTTTGTCTTACCTTTACGGGATCTATGCTCCACCTGTCACAACCGCTATGAAGAAAGAATGAACCCATACCAGCACTTCCCTTTCAAAACCGGCAAATGCGCCGACTGTCATGATCCCCACGGTTCAGAGAACACTTATAATCTAAGGCTTGACACAAAGGTTTTATGTAACAGTTGTCATAACATGGCTTTACGCTATTTGAATAAGAAAGTTCAGCACCCGCCGTTTTTCCGGAGTGAATGTATAGCCTGTCACCATCCTCATAGTTCCAAGAATCCCCGCAACCTCCGGGTCCCGGCTGAAGAGCTTTGTAATACCTGTCATTTCTTAACCTTACCTGGACAGTATGCCCTGGTAAAACATCCACCTTTCCGGGACGGTAAATGTATTCAATGTCACCATGGTCATGCTTCGGATAATGAGAGAATGCTCCATAAACCGGTACCAGACCTGTGTAATTCCTGTCACACTTGGAAACAGACCGGTTTCATGGATAAGATGCACCCTATTGGCACTAAGTTTCCTGACCGTGCCTTGGGAGGGCAAGTAAATTGTACCAGTTGTCATCATCCCCACGGGACAGGTAATAACTTCATGTGGCGTCGACCAGGTAACTACCTCTGTTTCGGCTGCCACAGGGATAAAATGAATTATTAACCCAAGGTGGCATGGGATAATCCCTTGACCATAAATCATTAAATAAATTGAAAGGAGGTGAAGTTAATGCCGAAAAGAAGCTACAGTTCTGCCATGCTTCCAGTGATATTGCTGGTTATGCTCGGTATAGCGGCCGGTCCGGCCTTGGCTTTGCCAAATACGGATACAAACATATTTGATCCGTATAAGGATGGACGTAGTGTTACCCTAGGCCAAGTATATAACAAATCAATCACCAATTCGCCCCAAGAATCGACCCAGGAACATGATTCCACCAAAAACCAGACTGCTCAGAATGCGGCCCTTACTGCCGACCCCAATCTAGGTTATACCACCAATGGACCACATGGACGGTATACAGACAATACCGGTGCCTGCGGCAGGTGTCATCAGTTGCACCAGGCTAAAAGCAAAAGACTGATTAGGTTTGATACCATGCCTGTTGGTAGTACGGCCAACAACATGATTTACGGAACCTGTACCTTCTGTCATAACTTCAATGGTCAGAGCACCTATGATGTAAAGAATGGAATGATCTGGGATACCGGTGACGGTAAGAGGTACGCTACATCCGGAGGCGGTTTTGAACGGATGCTGGTGGTTGAAGGGGAACCGGCTTTGGCAACTTTGGCAAAGGTAACTTCTTCCCACAGGGTAAACCATGCTGACGGTACCAAGTTTCGACCACCAGGCGGGTATGTTGGGACGAATACTGCCGGACATATTGAATTAACCTGTACTTCCTGCCACAACCCTCATGGTTCAATGCATGGGAGGCAGTTGAGGGAAAAGACTCAGGTCGGATCCCCTACTGGAACAGCAGTACTGGCAGACACAACCGATGTGGTGTTTTTTATAAGACCGCAGATCAAGATTGCAGTGGAAAACCCTTTTGGGGATGAAAGAATCACCTACAACAAAGAGATTACCCGTTTTTGTTCCACTTGTCACTACGATTACAATTCCAATACTTTTTTGAAAAGCGTTGGCTTGTATGATCCTGCCGGCAAGTATAGACATAAGATGAACATGGGTGCGGCAGATGGCTTAAATAACGGAGACAAGGGCTTTGGTTATGACCCGGCAAAGTTCGATCTTCCCCTGGCTACAATTGGAGAATCGGCTCCAGGCAACCTTGCTTGTGTTACTTGTCATTTTGCCCATGGTACCTTTACTCAGGTTAAGGGAATTCCTACTTATGATTCAATAATCATAAGTTCCACCAATAATTCTCTTAATCTTCAGGACTTGGATGGAACCAGAACAGAGCCTCCAAAGAACTTGAGGATGGATAACCGGGGGGTTTGTCAGAACTGTCATAACTGGCCTTCGGTAGATACCACACCTTTGGCTCTTGTGGATGTCTTGGATCCTAGTAAACCCGGAGCCGTTCTCTACGGAGATGCTGGGACACTGAAAAGCAACACTAAGATTCTGTCACCCACTGCAGATACTGTAATGATTAGATTTGGCCAGTATGTTCTTAAGGGCAATCAGTTAAACAGCGCTGAATGGACTCCCCACTATTCATTGGTTCGCACTACGGATTCAGCAGTGGTGGGAATTACTTCGGCAAAAGTTCAGCCTGATGGCAGAACTGTAGTATTGAGGCTAGGAAGTAGCTTAACAACGGGCACAAATTATACATTATCAGTTGCAAACGTAAAAGATACCAATTTTGTTGTGATGAATGCCTTTACCCAAGGGTTCATCAAGTAAATTATAAAATTATTAGTTAATATTGAAGGGAGGATTTTTCAGTGAAAAGATATTTAGTAGCTTTTACTATGGCCGTACTTTTCACCATGGCCGTGGGCGTGGGTATTGCCAACGCCTTACCGACCCAATTAAGAGATTCCAATAACACCTTGGTTGGTGTTTCAGTTAACTTAGATGCCTATTCAGATACTGTTGGGAGCGGTGCTGAACATAAGTATCAAACAAGACCCACCCTGGCCACTGTAAGTGGTGTTACTTACCAGTCCTACGGTCCCCACGGTAAGTTCACCACCGATACCAATGCCTGTGGACGTTGTCACCAGTTGCACCAAGCGAAATCCGCTCGATTGATCCGGTTTGATGTCTCCACCAACCCTAATGCTAAGAACACCGTATATGGCATCTGTACTTACTGCCATAACTTTAACGGTCAAAGTACCTATGATGTAAAAGACGGTATGATTTGGGATGCTCCTAATGGTATGCGTTATGCTACCAACGGCGGCGGTTTTGAAAGACAATTGGTAGTCGAAGGCCCTACCGGCTTGGCTACCTTGGTTAAAGCCAACTCCAGTCACCAGGTTAATGCAACCAGGGATGACGCTGTTGGCGGAATTGATACCCGTTACCTTGCTCCCGGTGGCGCCTCAAACGAACACATTGCTTTGAAGTGTTCCAGCTGCCACAATCCCCATGGTTCCAAGAACGCCCGGATCCTGGTTGAAAAAGTTGTTTGGTTCACCGATTCAACCACAACAACCGGTACCAGTTCCCGGAATACTTTTGGTGGCGGAAGTTTATCCGAATTCGTGGATAACCGTTTCGGTGATGAGGTTTCCAAATACACCACCAAAATTTCTGACTTCTGCGGCGCTTGTCATACTGATTACTTGAATACCGTTAATAATGGAAGTACCCAGACAAATGGTGCTTATCGTCACATGATTAACATGGTTAAAGACAATGGTTTAAACAATAAGTCCGGCGGTGTTGGCAACGATGGCACCTTCGGTTATGAAGTAGGCCGCCTGCAGTTACCCCTCGGCGCTGACGGAGCTACTGTAACCAATCCTCTCACCACTGCTACCGGGTTTGAACGGGTAGTGTGCACCACCTGTCACTTCGCTCATGGTACCGGCGCTGAGATGACTAAGGACGTAGTTTACGGCAATGCCCGCTGGGAAGCCAGTACTAACGTTACTACCGGTACAAAATACTACCTTACCACTGCTGTTGTAAACGGTGTATCCAATGAAACCATCAAGAACCTGCGGATGGATAACCGGGGTGTTTGTCAGAACTGCCACAACCGGAACAGCGTAGATCAGACCAATCCGGCTTTGGTTGATCTCATCAATCCTACATCCGATGGTTCCACCACATATAATGCTCTGGTTACAGCCGGTAACGGCGGTACTAAGGCCAAGTACGAAGCTGCCGGTGGTACCCACTATGTAACTATCCGCTTCGACCAGTATATGGCCAAAGACCCCGCTGAAGTGACTGGTAATTACACCAAATCCGGTGCATTTACCATTACCGGCGCCAAACTGCAGCCAGACGGTCGTACCGTATTGCTGACCCTTAGCTCTGCACCTGTTGTTAACACTGATACAATTGCACCTAATGCCAGCGTCATCAATATCAACGGCGTTGCTGCAAATGCTGCTTCCGTAATCATTAGATAAAGCCTTGATATCTGTTAAGGTGCTAGGCACTGCTTAGCACCTTAACTTCCTTCTATAATCTACCGCTCGATGGGTATGGAATATCATGATATAATATTTTCGGGAGCTATTATTTTTTTTAATTTATAATAAATAAGTTTTAATAGGAGGGGAAGTAATGTTCAGAAAGGCTTTATTTACAGTTCTGGCAATCATGTTTGTTCTAACCTCCATTGTAGGATGTGGTCAAAAAGAAACAAAGACCGTCACCCAAAAGCCTGCCAAATTTGATGCTAAAACAGTTGTCAAGGATTTAAAAGGGGATGCTTTGGCTGGAAAAATAAACGAGTATATGGAAGAAGGTGACATTGATAAGGCGGTTGCTGTTGGAGAAGCCGCTATGGGTAAAGAACCGGGAAACTTGAGCGTTTTACTGAACTTGTCTAATGCTTATTATTTTCAAAAAGATATGTTAAACATGGTAAAAGTGTCTAAGAAAATGGATGAATTATCCCCCAATAACCCGACAGTTCTCAATCAACTGGCCTGGGCCCTTATCGATTCCGGCGAAAATCCCGCCGAAGGCGTAAAAAAAGCGGAGCAAGCCATGTTAATCATTAAACAATCGGGACAAGTAATAGATCCTGGATTGGCAGATACCAGGGCCTATGGATTGTATAAACAGGGGAAAAAGGCAGAAGCCATAAGTGAATGGCAAAAAGCACTTCCAAGGGCGCAGAGTGGGGAAATCTATCTTCACCTGGGACAGGCTCTTTTTGAAACTGGTAAGAAAACTGAAGCTAAACCTATACTGGAAAGGGCATTAAGTCTAATTAAAGTACAGTTGAAGGATGCTAATCTTACAAAAGTTGAAGTGAAACATCTGGAACAGGTAAAAGTTAAAATCGAAGGTTACCTTAAAGAGCTAAATCAAAAGCAATCCTAGAACCATGAATCAAGTTTGAAAATTGTCTCGGGTTTTCCTGAGTCTTATTGGTATAGATTCATTACGATTCGACCTAATTAAAGGGGGTACTATGGTGCAAGAGGTTAACAACTTACAGGGCAATCCAATTCAGGAGGAAACCGTATACAGCACCAAAAAGGTTATAGTTGTACTGGGTGGATTGGCCGTAGTGCTGGTGGCGCTTGGGTTTTTAATTGGGCAATTGTTTTTCTGGGACAAGCCCGTATATGAATCAGCCCTTGATTACCAGTTTCAAACAGCCTATAATAACGTGAAAAAATCTCCTAACGATCCACAACTGCGCATCGAATTAGGTTGGCTTTACCTTCAGATGAAGGACTACAATAAAGCCTTGAACGAATATAAAAACGCACTGAAACTTGACCCCAAGAACTTGGGCGCCAAGTTAAACATTGCTATTGTTTACGGTGAACAAAAGGATTATAAGAAAGCTAAAGCCGAATTAGAGAAACTTATTAAAGATAAACCCGCTTTTGAGGATGCCAGGGTTGCTTTGGCCAGTGTGCATTATCACCTTAAAGAATATGATGCCGCAATCAAACAATACCAGTTTCTCATAAATGCTAATCCCGGGACCGTAGATTATATTACTCTGCTAGGTAGGGTTTTGGAAGCCAAAGGGGATAAAAAGGGGGCTATTGCCCAATATGAAAAGGCATTAAACTACGTACCTAATTTTGAACCTGCTGCAGAGGGCCTGAAAAGACTTGAAGGCAAAGGGTCAGAAGTTAATACCCCAAAACCGGAACCAAACAAATAAGCGGGAGGCAGCGCAATGAATAAAAAGAGACTTTATAGCCTGGTTGGCGTTCTAGTGGTAGTTATCGGCATATTTTTTGGCTATTACTACTATAAAAACCTAAACCCTCTGGATATGTTAAATGATGTACCCATAGGGAATGTTATCAATCCGCCGGAATTTAAGAACTTCATCTTCGGCGGTGAAAATAACCCTTTGGTATTACCTCTCGGGGTTGCAATTAACAGCGGTGAGGTATATGTTTCTGACTCGGATCGCGGTCAGGTTGAAGTTTTTGATTATAACGGCAAGCTCCTACGGGTTATCGGTGACAAAGGGCCGGGCCGCCTTAATCACCCCTATGGCTTAGCTTTTAACGGTAATGAGTTATATGTTGCTGATGGGGGATGGGGTAAGATCTTAATTTTCGAGCCCAACGGGACTTTCAAAAGATACTTTGAGCCTAAAGATGGGGTATTCTTTTCCGCACCTTCACAATTGGTTATCAGGGATGGTAAAATAATCTTTCCGGACTTGGCTTTATCCAAAGTATTTGTCTTTGATTTGGATGGTAATCTCCTGATGACCTTTGGTCAAAGGGGCGAAGGCCGTGGTCAGATGATTAAACCCCATGGTGTAGCGGTTGATGATGAGGGTAGTTATTATGTAGCTGATTCCAATAATAATCGGGTCCTTAAATTCAATAAGGATGGCAAATTTGTTAAGTATCTTGCCGAAACTGCTGATGGGAAACCCGGTGAGATTTTAACTCCCAGAGGTGTTGCTGTGGACTCACGGAATAACATATATGTTGTTTCGGGGTTGGGCGCTACTGTTTACGTATTTAATAAAGAAGGCCAAGGGCTATTAAATTTTAATCAATTAAATGATGAAGAAGGAAACCTGGTTCTTCCTAGTGGAATAGCTATTGACGATAACAACAAAATATTTGTTACCGAAACAACCGCTAACCGGGTTTCAGTTTTCCAATAATCCTAACAAATTATTGTTACCATCAGGACGCCAGCAAACAGGCGTCCTGATTCCGTTGTCACCCGAAAAGACCAAAAAAAGGAAGTGTTTTACAGGTGACTATAAGAAAAATACTAATTTTGGCGGGTTTAATAATACTTGGGTTACTGCTTTTATGGCAATGGGAATATGGATATGTCCCACAAACTAAGTATAAGAGCCAGACGGATAGTTCCTTTAGTGTTCAAGAAACCATTATGGGTACAGGAAAGAGTAGTTTATTAAGGCCTCTGGCAGTCACTATGGATGATGAGGGCCAAATCTATGTGGCGGATAGTTCTCACCACAGGATAATGGTCTTCGATTTGCATAACAAGGTGGTTGCGGAGATTGGTAAGCCGGGTACGGGTCAGGGTGAACTGGATTATCCTACTGCTGTGGGGATTAAAGGTAACAAACTCTATGTTGGTGACTCAACCAACTATCGAATTCAGGTGTTTAGTAAATATGGGGATTACATGTACTATTTTCCCAAAGAAACCGAAAATCTGGGCAAAATTAAGCCCGTGGCCCTTACTCTTGATAGCCAAGGTAATGTTTATGTAGCAGATGGGGCAGGTCAACGGATACTGGTTTTTGATGAACAAGGTAAATTCTTACGCAGTTTCGGTAAGGCGGGTAATGATGTGGGAGAATTCAGTTTTCCCAACGGTTTGGCTCTGGACGAAGCAGGTCAAAACCTCTATGTATCGGATTTTGCCAATGGCAGGATTCAGGTATTTTCCCCGGAAGGCAAGTTTAAGAAAAAAATCAGCGCAGAGGCAGGGTTTACCAACCCCAGAGGGTTGGCTTATAACCAGGAACAAAAGCAGCTCTACGTAGCAGATATATTTAACCACCGGATTGTGGTTCTCAATGAAAAAGGTGAAAACCTCGGAAATGTAGGGTCCATCGGTGCCGGGCCCCAACAATTTAATTTCCCCAACGGCCTGTGGTATGGCAAGGGCACCCTGTTGGTGGCAGACCGGGAGAACAACCGGGTAATGATTATTAATACCGGTGGGTCTAAAGGTAAGGAGTAACAGGCGGAGGTGACCAATTGATGCTAAAAATGATGAAATCCCGGCGGCTCAAAGCTGTCTTAGCGCTTGCTGTGATAGCAGCATTGATATTTACCTATATACCATCGGCTGGTGCCGCAGTCAATATTATTAATAACGGTACATTTCAAACTGACATTACTACGGGTCCCTGGTCTGCTGCTGGTGGTACAACCAGTATCTCTTGGAATTCAGCCGGGCAGGCCAATGGAGGTGCAGCCTTATTCCGTAACAGTGCCGACAGAACTCCAAGTAGCGCCACCCTTAGGCAGACATTTACCTTGACTAAAGCAGCAACCAATGATGTTAATTTTTCTTTCTGGTATAAAAAGCAAAGAAGTACAGGCAACGCTCCAAGAGCCTTCACGGCCCGGATGAGAATTATTAAACCAGGTGGCGCCACTTATGCTTTCGATCAATCCTATACCGGTACTGCCAATGTTGCCTGGACACAGGTTAGCACCACTATCTTAAAAAACCAGTTTAACATCACAGGTACTTATACGGTGGAACTTTACGCTAATATCGAGAATGACGGCACCAGTCCTTGGGCCGAGGTATGGTTCGATGAAATCTTTCTGGAAATCGACCAGATTAATCCTGATTCGGTACCTAATCTTAATGGTACCGCTAATTCCGAAAGCCAGATTGCTCTAACTTGGACCGGTGTACAGGATAATAACGGTAACGGGCAGGTGGCCTATTACGATGTATACAGGGATAATGTGCGAATTGCCACTAATATTACCCATAATGGCTTGGTTCAACATAATTATACTGCCACAGGCTTAACCACCGGTCAAAACTATACCTTTGAAGTTAAGGCTGTAGATACTTGGGGTAATATTTCCACCAATAACTCTACAGTGACCATGTCCACGGTTGATACCACCAAACCTAATTCGGTTACTCCTTTGACTGGCAGCCCAATTAGTGATTCCAGGATTGATCTTCAGTGGAATGGGGTCAGTGCTAATATTGGCGTTACTTCTTATGATATTTTTAAGAATAATGTATACCTGGCAACGGTTACTCATACAGGAGTTGGAGCAAGTCATACTTACCAGGCTACCGGCTTATCACCATCTACTACTTATCAGTTCGAAGTGAGGGCCAAGGATGCAGCGGGGAACGTTTCCATCAATAATGATGGGCGTACTGCTACTACACTGGCCCCGGCGGATACCACGAAACCCGATGCCATAGCTACCTTGACCGCAACGGCGGTAAGCGGTACCCGCATTGATCTCCAATGGAATCAGGGTAGTGATAATCCGGGCGGTAGCGGTATTGTTCAGTATCTTGTCTACCGTAACTCGTTAGAGGTTGGTATAGTAGTTGAAGCTGGCACTCCGACTTATTACTACCAGGTAACCGGCCTTACACCCTCTACTTCCTATAACTTCGAAATCAGGGCCAAAGACGCTGCAGGTAATATTTCTACCGGGAATACCGTGGTTTCCAAAAGTACCCTGAGTGCCGATTCGATAGCTCCCTCGCCGGTTACTACCTTGGCGGCCAATACTTTAAGTCATTCCAGTATTAGGCTAACTTGGAACCAAAGTACCGACACCGGTTATGGTGTGGCTGGTTATGAAGTTTTTCAGAATAATAATCCTACTCCTATAGCTAACATCAGCCATAATGGCAATCCCGCCTATAGTTATGATGTCACCGGCTTATCTCCCAGTACTCGTTATGACTTTGTAGTGGTGGCGGTAGATAAGGACGGAAATAGGTCTACCGGCAATGTGGGAGCCTGGGCCGTCACCAATGTTACCCCAGACTCCACACCTCCGAGCTCGATTCAGGTGTTGACAGCCAACCCTTTAACCTCTAAGAGAGTTGAGCTTGAGTGGGGGCGAGCAACTGATAATATCGGTGTAAATCATTATGAGATTTATGTAAACAATGGTATTTCACCCGTCGCCACTGTAGCGGACGGCGGAGCTACCACTTTTCGCTACTCTGTCTTGGGACTTGAACCTATAACGGAATATACCTTTGAAGTCAGGGCCGTTGATGCTATCGGTAATAAATCTTCCTCTAACGCCACAGCTACCGCAACTACCCTTGCCCTCACCGATCCTACCATTCCTAGCGCCGTCTATGATCTTAACGCCCAGGCGGTATCAACCTCTAGGGTTAAGCTGACCTGGAGCGCCGCCACCGACAATATCGGGGTTACTGAATATCAGGTTCTTCAGAACGGTAACTTATTAACAGTGGTTAAAGATAACGGGGCAACGAAATACAGCTATTATGTGGGAGGACTCAACCCCTTTACTAACTATACTTTCGAAGTGGTGGCGGCAGATAAAGAGGGTAACCTCTCCGTGGGTAATAATCAAGCCACTGTTTCCACAATGGAGGCAGATACCGCTTCACCTTCGGCTCCTCAGAATTTGCTATCTGCTTATAACGGATCAAGTGAGGTGCGTTTGGTTTGGCAGGCCGCTTATGATAATGTGGAAGTTACCAAGTACAAAATCTACCGCAGCCAAAGCGGTGGAGCATATAAGTTAATCGCCACTTCAACTGGGACTAGTCATACCGCTATGGGACTAATGTCCAATACATCCTATGCCTTTAAAGTAACTGCTGTGGATGCCGCCGGTAATGAATCAGGTTTTAGTAATGTTATAAATACTACTACCTCAACAGATACTACTGCCCCCAAGATTTTCCATAATAATCCCCCGGCTGATGAGGTTGATATCGGTCAGGCATCTTTGATTAAAGTGGTCTTTGACGACGGATTAAATACTTCCACCGTTAATGGTGCCAACTTCTACCTCAAGGATAGTGGAAACAACACCATAACTGCGGACGTATATTACGATGATATTACCGGGGCGATAATTCTGGCTCCCATGGTAAACCTAAGCCAAGGCATGAAATATACCGCTTATGTGGTGGGGGGATCAGGGGGAATTAAGAACAGTGCCGGTATAGCCCTGGAGAAATCTTTCTCCTGGTCTTTCACCGTGGGCAGTAGCGCCTTTACCATCGCCCACGGCAACTACACCAACAATACCAGCAAGTGCAAGTTATGCCACAGCCTCCATAACGGTCAATCGGCTGCCCTTGTCAAGGAAAGCACCCAGACCGGTATGTGTTTCACCTGCCATGACGGGACCGCTGCAACCAACAACATTGCCAGTATCTTTGCCGCCGACAGCGGGAACATCACTTACCACCCGGTTAAGGATACCGAACTGGCGGCAGGGGAACTGATCCGTTGCTCCGATTGCCATAACCCCCATGGTACCGCTAAACCGGGGGGAGGCTATTATCCCCGGCTGTTAAGGGCCAATAACGGTACCGGTTTGGTCTATGAAGGCCCTGAATTCTGTCTGACCTGTCACGGTAATGACCGCCGTTGGAGCCCGGTTTATTTCCAAAACACCCTGGGCGATCATACTAATCCCAGCGCAGCCCACTATGACAGCTCTAAGTTGGCTTTACAACCTGCCTCAGGTTCGAAAGTCACTTGTGTCATGTGTCATGATAAACATGCCAGCTCTAACAACCGGTTGATCCGAGAAGACAAGGGGACAGAAGATACCTTGTGCTTCCAATGCCATAACACCGTGCAGAACTCGGTTTATAAAGACAGGAATATCTTTTCCGAATTCAGCCGAACCGGTTCAAGGCATAATATTTTTGATAACGACCAGACAGACGGATCCAAGGTTGAATGTCGAAACTGTCATGGTCCCCATACGGTGGCCCCTGTGCGTTTTGGCGCAAAGTTAAATATCTCGGATATATCCGACCCTGACGATACTTTTAAGTTTTTCACTGCTGGGTCTGGAAGCCGGAATACTTCCGGCCGCCTCTCCGACTTCTGTATCAAATGCCATGATGGAACGACTCCTGTGAAGAAAATGGTTTATGGCGATGTTCAAGTCCCCTTCACCGTTCGCTTCCCCACCAACCCGGTAGTGAACTTTACCAGTAACAATACCGGCTGGGATAAGAACGGCTATCCCACTTCGGCCCACGGCGTCTGGACGGGTTCTTGGCTGGGTACTGGAAAGAGTACCGGGTGGGGAACCGGGCAGTTTACCGAGCGGATAGAATGTGACGATTGCCATGAGCAGCATGGTTCTGATAATCCCAGGCTACAGCGCCGGGCGGAGGACACTTCCACCTCCAACGGAATCTGTCTCTCCTGCCATGACGGCAGTTTCAGCAGCGCCCCAAATATCAAGGCTGATATAACCAAGTCTAATGCCCACCCCACTCTGACTTACTCCGGGCGTCACTCCGATACTGAGACTTACGCCAATATGACCAACCGCCATGCGGAGTGCATCGACTGTCATGACCCCCATTCCGCTCAGGCTGATACCACTACCACAGCACCTAACCGTTCCAACATCCTGAAAAACGTCAGCGGTGTAGCGGTGGGCAGCCGGGCCGCCTGGTCGTCATCGGCTTCTGATTTTACCTTCAAAAAGGATACAACTTATCAATATGAGTTATGCTATAAGTGTCACTCCAGCTACGCCGGTTCTGCTCCCACCAGGGATATCGCCAAGGAGTTTAACCCGGCGAATAAAACCTTCCATTCTGTGGAGGGTAACAGTCCCAATACCAAAGGATTTTTTGTTGCCGGCTATAGCGCTACCAAACGTTTATATTGTACCGACTGTCATGGTCGGGAAGGTGGAAGCGGCCCCAAAGGGCCTCATGGTTCAACTAACTCCAAAATCCTAAAGGCCAAATATGACGCTAATACCGGTAATGGTACCAGCGGTGACCTGTGTTTCAGATGCCACACTTATGACGACTATGCCACTTCGGGAGGTACCGATACCAATCAGACCGGATTCTGGGATGGAGGTAAAAACCTTCATGCCCGTCATGCTTCTAGATTTACCATTAGGTGCCAATACTGCCATTCCGGGTCGGTTCACGGGACCAACAGCAATAAACGGTTAATAGTTACCACCAGTGATGTAGCTCCATATAAAACAAGTTCCACTAAAATCAAGATTTATACTGACCCAGGAACGGGAAATTACAGTACAGGCAGTTGCAGTTTTGCCGCCGGAACATCACCGTGTACCAGCGCCCATCCAACTTCTTAAGGAGAGTCTCTATGAATCTTTTAGCCAATAAGAATTTGGCCAATGGTTTAGTTATTGTAATCACTATTTATCTAACCATTGCTATGCTTTGGCCCCAAAATAAAATGCTGGATTCCCCAGCCCTTTTGGGGCTGGGGCTTCTCTTTTTCATAAACCTATCAGCTTGTACTCTAAAATTGGCCTTAAGTAAACCAAAAGGGCGACGCCTCGGCTTGCTGATATTCCATGTGGGATTAATCACTCTGCTAACCGGGATGGGTTTGAACCATTTTTGGGGGGGCGAGGGCTTTCGTTATTTGGGGGTTGATCAGGAGATACCCCTGGCAGCCAGGGAGATTAGGGAATGGAAAGGCGGCTTTCTGGCTAAAGATTGGGATTCGGGCTATACTATTAAACTAACCGGGGCCAAGGTGGAAATGGAAAAAGGCAAAGTCCACCTAAGAACCGCTATTTTACAATATTACGATAATAAAGGCCAAGTAGCAGAAACCCCTATTAGCTTTCTCAGTCCCTTGGACCTGGGTGGGGCCAGAATACGGGTGCGAGAACGGGGATTTGCTCCCATCCTGGATTGGGGGATGCAGATTATTCATTGGACCATTCCTACCCAAAGACATTTGACCAGTGAAACTTACCGGGGCAAAATGGCTCTTGGTGAGAACAACTTATCAGGGGAGTATTTTCCTGCCGGTCAGGACGGGAGAAAGGGCAAATTGGTGGTAAAGGTGCAAGAGAAAGGCTCATGGAAGACCTTTACTCTAAAGCCAGGAGATTCCTTCACGGTCAACGGGCAAAAGGTGATTTGGCAGGATACGGGGTACTGGTTGTTATTATCTTTTACAGTTGAACCTGGTTTATGGTGGGTTGTTGTGGGTTCTTTATTATTACTCGGCGGCAATGCCTATTATTATCTGCCGCTGTTATGGAAGAGGGGAAGCAATGTTTAGGTATCAAGTGATCTTACTTTGGATGACGGTTGCTTTTTATGGTGGGGCGTTTTTGGCCTGGAACATCTATTGGCAAAATAAAGGGAAGAAGTGGTCCAAAACAGCCAATTGGCTGGGTGTGCTTGGTTTTATCCTACATACGGCAGCCCTGCTTATTCGTTGGTATGAAGTGGGCCGCGGGCCTTTTCAAAACATTTACGAGGTTCTGGTTTCCGATACCTGGGCCGCCATTTTGTTTTATGGTCTCCTTAGTTTGAAGCTACCGGAGTTGAGAAAAGGGGGCTTTGTGCTGTATCCCATTGCCCTCATCACCATCGGGTATGCTGTGCTGCAAACCCCGCAACAAGAGGATCTGCCTGCTACTTATGCTACTTTTTGGCTCTGGGTTCATGTAATCTTTGCCAAACTGGCTTATGGTTCCACTTTCTTGTCGGCGGTGGCGGCGGCTATCTATTTGCGGCAACAGGATAACAAAAGGTTGGAATACTGGCATTATAATCTGGCCGGGATTGGGTTCTTTAACCTTGGAGTAATGATTGCTTCCGGTGCGGTATGGGCTTATAACGCTTGGGGACGTTTTTGGGCGTGGGATCCCATCGAAACATGGTCATTGATTTCTTGGCTTGTTTACGCCATTCACTTACACCTGAGGCGGATTAAAGGTTGGCGGGGCAGGAAATCGGCATGGTTATCCATCATTACTTTTTTGATAGTTGTATTTTCATATTTCTTTTTAACCCTTCTTTATCCTTCAGTCCACGAAAATCTGACCCTGTAGGATCTATAGTCCCAGAGGAGTGCAATAGAACTATTAATTACCCCATCCAAAAGGACTAAAAAAAATATCTAAAATTACATAAAAAATGACTCTATTGGAGGATGGAAGGATGTTCTTCTTACTGTTAAAATATCATTAAGAATAATTGTTTAAATATTATGAACAATAAGGAGGTGCCGGGACATGATCACTTTTCACTTGTTAGGAATGATGGTGAGCGGTTTCATGTTTGCTGGAGGGATGTATGTGTTTTTTGGTTTAACTGGGAGAGACACCAGGATTACTAAGTATGGCGGGGCTGCATTAAGTGGTTTCGGAGGATTGATTTTTCTTTTTACACTATTCCCGGCTTTTTAAAGAAAGTTTTGAAAAAATCTTGACAACTAAGACATGCAGGTGTGATAATTATGCTAATAAAATGCAAATGCGGAATGGAACATACAAATCAGAGTAAAATCATAATGAAACGGGAGCCCATATTTAATAAGGTTCGACCTATCTGTGGGCGTTGTGGCAGAAGAATATATGTCAGGTCGGTAGGACCCGGCGAGTACAAAAGATTATTGAAAGCTACTGAAGGGTAAAACCCTCCGGATTAATCCGGAGGGTTTTCTTTGATTTTAGTCTTCAATTTTTTAACCAATTTTTCCAAGGCTGCTTTTCTTGAGGCCTTAAAAAAGGCTACGGTATCGGAGTTAAGTTTCCGGCGCAACACGGGTAAGGCGTTTTGTCGGCTGGCAAAGCTCTGGATATGGGAGGCGGCCATGCCTCCTTCTCGGGCAGCCAAAGCTATTTGTCTGGCCAGGTTACCGATGGTGTAAAGATAGTCGACATTTTTTTTGGCTACATATTTACCTACCTTGCGGTGGCTGGGGTCAGACTGGGCGCCTAATTCCAACATATCGCCGAGGACAGCAATAGAAGTTTTATCCGAGGCCAGTTCTTTAAGGACATCAATTCCGGCTCTCATTGAGGTAGGGCTGGCATTATAGGAGTCATTTATTAGTAAGGAACCATTAATTCCTTTAACTACTTGCAGCCTCCATTTGGGGGCTTTATATTTGGCTAAACCTTTACGGATATGCTCTGCGGAAAAGCCCAGGTTATGGGCCACGGCGGTGGCGGCCAAGGCATTGGAGACATTATGGCGGCCGAAGCAGGGGATGGTGAATACATGAGTTTGACCGTTGAAGTGAGCTTTATAGCGGATTCCTTTATTGGTGCTGGTAATATCTGAGGCCCAGAAGTCGGCTTTCTTTTTTTGGCTATAGTACTGAATCCGCCCTTTGAATTTATTGGTCTTAAACATCTTAGTGTAAGGATCATCGGCATTGAGAATGAGCAAGCCCTTGGAGTAGAGTCCATCGATAAGTTCTTGTTTGGCTTTAACTACGTTTTCTATTTTATTCATTAGTTTACCTACGTGGTTTTCCCCGATTTTGGTCATAACCCCGATGGTGGGCCGGGCCAGGGAACACTGGGTTTTGATTTCGTTGAAACAGTTCATCCCCATTTCGAAAACCGCAGCTTTATGTTCCGGGGTCAATTGACCGAGAAAAGTGACGATGTGGGCGCTCAAATTCATGTTACCCGCAGTTTTGACTATTTTCCACTGTTGGCGGAGGATGGAGGCAATCATTTCTTTAGTGGTGCTTTTCCCCACACTGCCGGTAATGCCTATCACAGGGATGTGAAATTTGGAGCGGTGATAGCGGATAAAAGCCCGTAAAGCCTGCCTTGTGTTGGGTACTTTGATGAGACAACGGTCTTTCCAACGGGAGGGCAATACCGTGGGATGGTCGACAACCACAGCTTTAGCACCCTGGAGGTAAGCCTGATAGACTTTATCCAGGCTGTAATTTTTATTTTCTAAAAATAAAACCTGATTTTTTTCCACCGCAGAAACTTTATTTAAAATCCAACCGGAGATTATACCGCTTGAGTCACCGGTAACAGTGGACTTTCCCAGCGTTGTGAGAAAAGAACCTAAGTTTAATTGGGTCATGGCCACTACCTCCTGCGCTTAGCTAATATACAAGAATTCATAACATATTATGCCGGGGGTAAGATTTAGGCTATGGGGGGTACGGAAATAAGGGCCACATTATCCACCAGAACCGAGCCGGAACCTAGTTTGGCTACAGTGACTGTTGCTGTGGCTGTACCGGCAGGGGTAGTTACTTCGGTGAAAAAGGGGACGTATACGGCTGGCAGGATGGGGCCGGGAATTCGAACTTCTACCGGCAGGCCAATGAGTTTACCACGACTGTTGCGGAAAGACAGTCTTACTAAAACGATGGTATTTTTTTGAACCTGGGCTTTACGAAGGAAGACGGAGAGTCTTAGTCCGCAACCCCTTCCAACAGCAATCCCTCTTTGCCGGATGAAGGCTGTTTTGGTACTGTTCTTACCCAGTAGGGCAGCGGCCCGGCCTTTATGAATAAGACGGGGTATTCTGATTAAAATGGAGTTGGCACCGTTCCAAAAGGCAAAATTTTCTTCAAAAGCCGGGTTTCTTAATAGCTGGGAGCCAACTGGGGGGCAGGCAGTTCCCTTTATCTTGTTATTCATTTGGGAATCATCCTTTCTCTCCTGGCTTGTTTGAGTGCCTTCTAACTCAGCGGAGGCATTTCTTCTAATAGCATATTGATAGATAGGATGAATGGTGAATGAGTTTGTGCTATTTAGTTACGGAACGGTCATAATGTGCATATGATACATTACCTGCTATCCGAAACCAGGCGGGCAAGGGAGGAATATGATTGGATGGACATGAACATAAGATAGCTCTTATTAAAAAGCCCCCAGGCCGGTACGGAAATGTCTTATTTATTGTAGACCAATTATTCAAATCTATGGGCATAAATTCCGGAGAAATGGTTCTGATTCAAGTGGGGTTAATCAGAGTGGCGGCTAAGGTTTATCCGGCGTCTACGGGTAAAATTCAGGAGAACCGGTTTTATCTTGGGGTCTATGATGACAAGAGTCGGTTTCCGGTTAATTGTCGTTTAGGTTTCATCTTTGATAAGGGGCAGAAGTTATTTCGGGTGGGGCCAATCATTGGCATCTTTACATACCGGGACGAGCAGCATCAGCTTAATCCCGGACTGCCCTTTGGGGCCCAGACCGGTTCTTTTAAAAGTTTGATCTTAACCGGAGCCCGGCTTAATGCTTTGGTTTTTGTTTTTACTCCTAGTGATATAGATTGGGAGACTAGAACTATTAAAGGCAAGACTTATCTAGGAGAAAAAGGTAAGGGGATATGGGAAACCCGAAATTTCCCTCTACCAGATGTTGTTTATGATCGGATCCCAACCCGCACCGATGAGGGCCGACCGGAGGTGCAGGATGCCAAAGAAAGGCTGCAGGAAATCAGATATATTAACTATTTTAATCCGCAGTTTCTGAATAAATGGATAACCTACAATGCACTGATGGAAGACGAGTTGATGGCCCGTTATATACCCGATACTGCTCTGTATGAAGATTTTACTTCCGTGGCCTTAATGTTAAAACGACATGGCCGCGTATTTCTTAAACCTACAGCCAGTAGTATTGGTAAGGGGATTATGGAGATCTTGTGGGTCAAAGGGGGCTTTCAGTGTCGTTTTAGGCAAAGTCAAAGCAATGTAAGTAAGGTAATCAGAAGCAGCAAAGAATTGAAGGACTTGGTTGATTCTCTAGTAGGAAGGAGGTCATACCTGGTACAACAAGGGATTGTACTTGCCCATTATCAGGAGCGACCCTTTGATGTGCGGGCTTTGGTGCAAAAGACGGTGGATGGTTCCTGGGTGGTGACGGGAATGGCGGCCCGGGTAGCCGGTCCGGGTTCCATAACCACTCATGTGCCTAATGGCGGTACAGCCGAAGCATTGGATAAAGTAATTAAAGAGGTTTTTGATCAGGAACTGACCGAAGACCGTGGAATTGGCAGGGAATTGCGCAAAGCTGCCCTTTTAGCTCCTCCTTTAATTGAAAGTTATCTCCAGAAGAATTTTGCCGAACTTTCCATGGATATTGGTATTGATCAGGGGGGGCGGGTTTGGATCATTGAAGTTAACTCTAAGCCCTTCCGCTTCGATGAAAAGGTCATCCGGTTACAATCCTGGGTAACAATTATTAATTACGCCAAGAGGGTGGCAGGGTTTGGCGAAGAAATAAATCCGGTTCAAAAGGCCAGGCGGAGGAGGTAGGCTTAGGGGGTATTCTAAAGGGCAGCTATCAGCTAAAAGCTATAAGGCAAGGATTTAGGGAATAAAAAAAGGACAGCTTGGGAAGCTGTCCTAGGTAGAATGATTGGATTTAACCCTTACTTACGAACCAGGCCGGAGATTTTCTCAACTGCAGTGAAGGGGTTGCTAATGAGTTGGGAAAGGTTGGTTGCCGGTTTTTGGTTGTTAGCGGGAGGGGTGACGGGTTCAGCCACTACATTTTCCGGGGGGGTGACGGGTTCAGCGACTTTGTCTTCTGAGGGAGCTGCGGGGTTATCGGTTTCATCGGGGGTATCTACTTCGGGGGCAGTGGGTATGTCAGCATCAGGGGTAGCGGGTTCTACAGGGGATTCAACTGGGGCAGCAGGAGCCGGGGCGTCGGCCTTGACAACTTGCATGCCCAATTCTCTTAAGAAAAAGTTGACCATATATAACTGGAAGTTAACTCTGACGTCCAGAGTCTGCTTCTGAGAAGTCTCGAAGATAAAGGAACGGGCGCCGAGGGTTACAGCAGTGCCACGGGCGAAACTGCCGCCCACGGGGTATTTGAGGACACTGAACTTGCGGATAGATTCCTTGATACCGCTGTTCAATTCACCGGCCAGTTTGTTGGCCAGGGCCCCGTTGTTGCCGGTGGGGTAATAGATAAGGGTTTGTCCCACTGAACTGGTTTTGGGGTTCTTATAGTAGTCGAAACCTTCGTGCATGTCCACATGCCACTGGACATTATAGGGACGGATGGCATCCAGCATGATGCGGGCTAGGGCGGACTTGGCCTGTTGGCCTTTGCTGGTGGGGAACTGGCGGTTCAGATCCCCTTCACTTACATATCTTCGTTTAGCTTTAATGGCCGGTACGTTGACATCGGGAATAACGATGAGGGTTCCTTTGGTAACCCGGTATTCCTTGGCGATACGGCGGGCGGCCACATAGCCGGCGGTTTCGTTACCGTGGACACCGCCTGTGAAGAGGAAGGTCGGCCCAGGTTGTCCGCTTCTTATGATATACATGGGAGTTGCGTATTTGGTACCGGCAGCAATGGTTTTCACTTCAACCTGGGGTTGGGCTTCCGCTGTATTAAGAGCGAGCATGGGGCTAACTAGCAGGAGGCCTGCAATTAGGAGCCATGACAGGACTTTTCGTGATTGGAGGTGTTTAAACATTAGCATCAAACCTTTCTAATTTTGATTTTTCAATTTCGATAACAGGTTTGGTAGCCGGAGCCATGGAACATGGGGGTATGTATTATAGAAAACGACCCTTTGTCACCTCCTTCACAAATTGGAATAATAGAAAAAGCAGGTTTATTTATCTGCTTGTACCCTTCTTCGACAATTATCGACAAAAAACCTTTCGAAATCAAGTTCCAATTTGTGGTTGATTACTGAAACACCTATAATCATTAAGATTTTTAGGCCATTAGAAATTTTCACCTGTTTGGTATAAATGGCCTGGGTAAAGAGCTAATATAGTGAAAAAATTTTGGGCATATGTTGCACCTTTTGGGCTAAATGCATATGATAAATTACCAGTTGGCCCGAAGATTTGTGTATGTTTTAGCCAAATGCAAGAGGAGGGATACATCATGTTGGATAGTCGTGAATACGAAGGGAAGCTCCGCGAGATAATTACAAAGGCTGTTGTGGCTCGCGGCAAAAAAAGCTTTACCAAGGTTTACACCTTACAACCGGGAGCCCGCCCGGATCGGGTCTTAGGTTGCTGGTTGGCCAACCACGAATTTGAGGCTAAAGGATTTCCCAATTGCGTTGTTGTCAGAGGTAAATATGAGATTAATGTCTGGTATGCTTGTCAAGGTAACTCCAAGACGGATGTTTTGAAGGAGATGGTAACTTATTCTGAGAATATCCCTTTTAATGAGCATTCCGGAAGGTTGGGTAAGGATGAGGAGGTTCATGTCGTCGAGAAATATGAACCCCGGGCCGTGGCGGTGAAAATTCAAGGTAATGATGTTTTTGTAGAGGTTCAAAGCGCTTTTTTTGTGGAAGTCACCGGCGAAACCAAGGTTTGCGTCCTGGCTTTCCCTGTGGATGCCGCCAATGATGATTTCGATGACAAGGAAAAAGATCTTCTGGACGATGAAGATGAAGGCCAACTGGATGTTGTAGAATTTCCCGAAGAGGGCTCAACCCTCGATGAGGAAGCTGAAGAAACTCTGTAGTGAAGGTGTTTTGTAGTGAAAGCAGGATTAGACCTGCTTTTTTTATTTTTTATTTTTTTGCTAACAGCTGATAGCTGATAGCTGACAGCTGATAAGATTCACCTTTCCCCCCCGACCCTCGTATTATAAAAAAGAGAATGACTATTGGGCCACGTTAGGAGATGGTTTTGTGGATGTAGTATTGGTTCATAAGTCACAACCGGAAATTGATACCTTGGAAACCCTATTACCTAGGTTTGGCTTCCTTACCGAAGCACCCGATGAAAAAATCCGGATTCTTATTAGATGGGGCAATACGGATGGTGAAGATAAAGGAAGGCTGGTGGTGAACACAAAAGATGCCTTGGGCAGGGCCACCGATGTCAAGCGGGCTTTGGCCTATTGGCAGATTAACGGTGTCCGTTGCCCTAAAGCTTTCTATACCAAAAAACCTTTGAAAAAAATGGCCATACCGGTGACCGGCGGTTATCTTATTACAGGAGAATCCTTTATCAGGAGATATATCGTCTATGTCTTTGATCTTCAAATACTTGGTTTAATCAGAAAAATAGGTAATCAAGTAGCCGAGATACCTTTTCAAAATCCCTTTTCTCCCAATTACGGGCCGGAAATGGCCTTGCCTACCCAACATAAAGAATGGGAAAAGGTTTGTATCATGGCTACCAGGGCCATTTATGCCGTGGGACTTCACTTCGGGGCAGTGGATGTGGGGGTTGATAAATCGGGTAAGGCCTATGCCCTGCAAATAGATCCGGCGCCACGGTTAACCCGGTATGCAGCCAGAACCATGGCTAATGCTTTTCAGGCCTACATAATGCGTTCCTTGCGGAAAGAAGAATTTGCTCGTTCCATGTCAGTATTGACCATGGGGGCTGATCCTGAATTTATGCTGCGCAATAAGGTGACCAAGCAGATGATTTTGGCCTCCAACTTCTTTCCTTTTAATGGTATTGTGGGTTGTGATCAGCGCAGCGTGCTGGGTCAAAGAAGACAGCACCCTTTGGCCGAACTTCGTCCCGCTCCGGCCAAGGAACCCGTGGAATTGTTTGGTAATCTACAAAAAACCATGGCTGAGGCCATCAAACTGGCTCCTTATTACAATGTTGAATGGGTAGCCGGCAGTGAACCTTTTCCTGGATACCAGATTGGCGGACACATTCATTTTGGGGGTATTAGGGTCACCACCGACTTATTAAGGGCTCTGGATAATTATCTGGCTATTCCTGTTATGTTGCTGGAAAATCCCGAATCAGCTCGTAAGCGTCGGAAGAAATACGGTTTTCTGGGGGATTATCGGATTCAGCCCTATGGGGGATTCGAATACCGGGCTTTAGCCTGTTGGCTTGTTTCTCCGCGGTTGACTAGAGCGGTCTTGTGTATGGCTTATTTGGTGGCTATAAATTACCTAAGATTAAATAAAGACTGGTTAGCCGACGCCAGGCTTAGGTTGAAGTTTAAAGAGGCGGATAAGGCCGCTTTTTATCTTATTTTTCAAGAAATATGGGAAGAGATCTCCGCTTTACCCCAGTTTCCTAAATATAAAGAAATGTTGGAACCAATGGCTAAAATGATTATGAATAAAAAACGCTGGCGGGAAAATGTGGATATCAGGGAAACCTGGAATATGCCATTGCCAACCCGGATTTATTATGGCTAGGGCATACCCTGTTGATATGCTTATAGGCTTAGGAGGGTGAGCAATGGATGTTTTTAAGGTCACAGTTCAGCGGGTTGCCCGCTGGCAACAAGAGCAGATAGGGATTAGCACCGGTTTACACCAAGAATTGGGTTTGGTTTCAGGTGATTACGTCATTTTAAAGTTAGGGCGCTGGCGGAAAAAGGTTAGATGGGTTACTACCGTTTCAAATAATTCTTATCAGATTTCCTTATCCGGCCGACTAATTCAGGAAACCGGTCTAGTTCCCGGTTGGGAGATTAAAGTCAGGTATTATCCAGAGAGTAATGTTTTGGCCATTGGACCCATGATGGGTATTTTCGCTATGATTAAACACAAAAACAATGGGATTTCTTTTGGGGAACAGGGTTTATTTTTCCGGGAACTGGCTGCTGCCAGTCGGTCCAGCGGCGTTTTGCTGTACGTTTTTTCATCTGCTGATATTAATTGGTTAAATGGGCGGATAGAAGGTTATGTCCACCAGCCCGGCCCCGGCCGGGGCCAGTGGATAAAGGGTTCTTTTCCTTTCCCTAATGCCATCTATGACCGGATCATCAGTTGGCATTTGGCCCCGGAAGATTATGAAGCCAAATGCCGCTTGCGAAGTTTACAAGGGATAATTATGTTCAATCCCCATATGGGGGACAAATGGCATTTCCATACCATCCTGGCAGGGGAACGGGAGATAGCATCATTTCTACCGGAAACCCAGAATTTCGTAGCCCGCAATGGCCTTGCCGAATGGTTTAAACATTTTTCCGAGATATATATTAAGCCTAGACTGGGCAGCCAGGGCAAAGGAATCATCAAGATAAACCGTTTTGGTAAAAAAGGATATCTTTTTCAATTGGTTCAGCAAAGGGGACAGCAGATGAAAGTAGTGTTTCCCACTTTGCAACAATTAGAAAAGGGTATACTTAATATTATCAACGGAAAAAGATGTCTTATCCAACAGGGGTTGGCCCTGGCTTTATGGCAGGGAAGGGTGTTTGACATAAGGGTTCTGACCCAAAAAAACGGACAGGGAATTTGGATGGTAACCGGAATGGCCTGCCGGATCGGGAAAAAGGAGAGTATAGTTAGTAATGTCCACGGGGGCGGACGGGCAGTTACTGTAGACACTGTACTGGGCCAATTGTTTGGCCGCAAGCCCGGTATGGTAAGACATATTTTAAATCAGGTAAAATCTTTGAGTATTAAGGTTAGTGAGAAAATAGAGCAATACCACGGTTTAGTTGGAGAATTGGGAATTGATGTGGGCGTTGATAAAAATGGCGGGGTTTGGCTAATTGAGGTTAATCCCAAGCCGGGACGTAGTGTTTTTAGAAGACTGGGGGATATTGCTGCCCGAAAAAGGGCTGTTGATAATCCGGTAGCTTATATAAACTATTTGAGTGGTTTTGATTATAGTGGGAAATAAAAGGAGGGATGGCCCATGCGCTTTATAAGCGTGATAGGAGAAACCAAACCGGGGCCTCCTAACCAGATATTTTTACCTTTGGAGATTTATCAGCAAACCACCTTGCTTCCAAAAGAACGGGTAATTATTAGAGCCGGCGCTATGGAAGTCAAAGCACAACTAGCCATTCTTCCAAAATGGAAAAGAGGCCGACCGGCCATAGTTTCTGCCGATATTTATAAAGCATTGGCTCTTCCGCCAGGATATTCCCTGATAGCCAAAATTAATCCTAATGAACGGTTGATTCGCTTGGGGCCGATTCTGGGTTTGTTTACCCGTAGGGTGCCATCAATACATTCTGATAGTAATCAGGCCCGTTTTCTTCAGTTATTGGTTCAATACAGCCGGGAATTAAAAATACTGACTTATATTTTCACCCCTTCAGGTATTAATTGGGATAAGAGGGTTGTAAACGGTTATGTGTTTCGGGGGAATATGGAGGCGGGATTCTGGGAGCCTTGTACTTTTCCTATTCCTCAGGTGGTTTATGACCGGATTGGTAATAGGCGTACCGAAAACATGAAAGATGTTCAAGAGACCAAACGAAGGTTGTTATCCTTAAGAGGATTACAGTATTTTAATTTGCGATATTTGAACAAATTGGAAACCCATCAGTTCCTGAAAACCCGGCCGGAAGTGGCCCACTATTTGCCGGAAACCAATGGGTATGGAGAAGGGTCTGTTTTATACAGTTTTCTAGATAAGTATGATGTGATTTATGTAAAACCTACCAATGGTAGTTTAGGTCGAGGAATTATTAAGGTTAACAGGGCGGGGGATTTTTTTCAATACCGGTATCGTTTGCGCAATGGCCGAATTGTTAACGGGTCGGCAACCAGCAAGGAGGCCTTAAAGGGATGTCTGGACCGTTTGGTGAAAAGTAAACCGTATATTCTTCAGCAGGGATTGAATTTAAGAACCTATAATGGAGCTCCTTTTGACATCAGGATTCTGATGCAAAAAAATCATAACGGCCTATGGCGGAGAACCAAGATGTTGGCTAGGGTAGCAAAAAAGGGGAGTATAACTTCCAATCTCAGCGCCGGGGCCAACCCTGAACTTATCGCCGATATCCTGCGCAACGTTTTTGGGGAAGACCCTAATAAACCGGGAGGCCTTGGCAATCGTTTGCGGAAAGTGGGAGATTTGATACCCGCAGCCTTGGAAGAGGCTATGGGTATTCAGTTCGGTGAGTTGGGGCTGGATTTGGGGATTGACGAATCGGGGAAGGTTTGGTTGATTGAGGTGAATTCTAAACCCTATAAAGCTATGGAAACCCAGAAAGGGACTCAGGAAGTGGTTAGAAACTCAGTCATTAGGCCGCTGGGCTATGCAACATTTCTGTGGATGAATAGTTAAAGAAAGCAGGGAGGGGCCATGGGTTTTTTCCAAGAATTAGAAATTAACAGTCTGAAAAAGGCCAGAAAAACCAATGCTATGTATATGGCCCCTGCTTTAGCTGAAAAAGCAGGCTTTCAATCCGGGCAACCGGTTGTTTTTCAGGTTGGTACCGCTTTGGTTCAGGTAGTGATATATCATCTGAAAGGGGTTTCCGAAGATTGTTTGTATTTGTCAGGAATGTTATATAGGCGCTTTCCCTTAACCGCTGGAGTCAGGTTAAGGTTTTATCTCGATGGTGTTAAGAAGTTAATTAGAATTGGACCGGTGGTAGGGTTGCTTTCAACCTATCAATCAGGGGGGGGAGCGGGGATATATCGGGAATGGGTTGCGGAGGGGTATAAAAAAGGTTTTTTGACCTTTGTTTTTCCTGCTCAAAGCCTTTTGTCAAACAGTCGGGGACTGGTGGGGTTGACCTTGGTAAACTTCCGAGGCCGAAGTTATTGGGTAAAAAAGAGGTTTCCTTTTCCTGATGTGGTTTATAATCAAATCAGATCCCGGCGGGTGGAGGCTTTACCGGTAGTTAAAGCTTTTCGTCGGCGGTTTTTGCACAGGGGTGAGACCTATTATTTTAACAGGTCTTTTCTTAACAAGGTCCAAGTGGCTGAAGCTCTGGCCGGTTATGAGGAAATCAGACCCCATCTGCCGGAAACCAGGCGGTTTAAGAATTATCGGGATTGTCTGGAGATGTTGGAGCGGTACTCTAGTATTTTTCTAAAACCGATCCACGGTAGTTTGGGTTGCGGGATAATTAAGTTTACCCGGCCCCAACTGGCTTGTTATCATTATCAGGCTTTTTTGGGCCCCCGTAAGATCCGGGGGAAGGCAGTGGCGGCAGAAAGTTTGGCCTCTGTTGTAAAAAGATTGACCTCCGGCCAAAGTTATCTGATTCAGCAGGGGATTTCATTATTGACCATCGGCGGGAGACCTTTTGATATCCGGGTTTTGCTTCAGAAAAACCGTTTAGGCTGTTGGGTGGAGACCCATATGTTTGCAAAGGTGGCATCCGGGGTAATTTTGCCACTAATGTGGCGGCCGGCGGGGAGGTGACTTCCGTTCAAGAGGCTTTGGCCGAGGCCGCCCGGCAGGCCGGTTTGACCGAGGAGGTTGTGGCTGAGCGGATTAAGCAGCTGGTTTTCGCAGTGGCCCGGGCCCTGGATGAAAAACTGGGTCCTTTCGGGGAACTGGGTTTAGATGTAGGTATCGACAATGAGGGCCAGGTCTGGTTAATTGAGGTTAACTCCAAATACTCCCGCCATGTTTTCCCCAAGGAGATACGCACCATCAGCATCCTGCGCAATTTAGAATATGCCTGCTGGCTTACCGGATTAGATGAACCCGCCGAAGACGGGGAGTCGTCAGTCGTCAGCTTAGATTCGGCTGATTGCCAGCCGTCGGATATGGAAGTGTAAGTTAGTAAGAAAACTTGGGGGTTGTCCCAAAAGTATATAACTAAATAAGCTAATCCAAACATCTCAACCCACTGCAAAAGATGGAATGGGATGTTTAGTTTTTATTAAGGATATTACCGTTTAGCAAGGTTGTGGATATGTGCTGTTTGGTTTCGGGGGGAAAAGAAATTTTACTCCAGGTTAAACCATATGGCAAAATATAGCAAAAGGGGATTGGGGGGAGTAAATAAAAATAAAAGGCAACCACGGAGCGCACGGAGAACACAGAGAAAAAAGATTTATATATGGGGCTTTATATACCAAAAGCCTAAGGGCGAAAACAAGCCATAATGGCGGCCTATAAATCTCTGTGCTCTCCGTGTTCTCCGTGGTTAATCTTTTTATTGTTTTTAGTGTTCACCCCTTCATTTTTTAATAACAGCTTTAAAATGGCCTCGGTCCCAAAGAAATATCCACAAAGCCTCTGTGTTAGACTTTTTCATGCTGCTGTTTATATTTTTTTTCTTTAGCTGACAGCTGACAGCTGACCTAAAAACCATCCCTAAATCTGGAACCTCTCTTTGGAAAAGTCATAAAATATATTATCCGACAACATTGCTGAATTATGGCGGAGGGAACCTTTAATAGACAGGGGGAATTTCAGTGATACCAGGTTTGGTTGATATTATTATCGTTAATCACAACTCCCGACGTCACATTCGGCGTTGCCTCCACTATATCCGGCTTCATACCCAGGATGTTCACCATCGTAATATAGTTATCGATAATGCCAGCACCGATGGGAGCGCAAGTTTTTTACGGAGTCTACGGGGGATAACCTTAGTTGCCAACGGGGCAAACCTGGGAACCACTAAGGCTTGGAACCAGGGCATTAATCTGGGGCAAGGAGAGTTTATTTTACTCCTTAATCCTGATGTTCAGGTAACTCCAGGTTGGTTGGCCCGCATGGTGGGCTGTATGCAGCAAGATTCTGCCATTGCTGTGGTTGGGTGTAAGAACGTCAAACCGGATGGTATTATCCTTCATGCCGGAATGGGGTTTAACGGCAGGGTTAGGGGCCGTGGACTGGTTAACCGGGCCGGGTTATTTGATCAGCAGGAGGATTGTCTGGCAATCAGTGGTGGGTGCATGCTCCTTAGACGAGCATATCTTCCCATTCTGGGATTATTTGATGAACGATATTTTATGTATTTTGAAGACCTGGATTATTGTTGGCAGGCCCGGTCCAAGGGTTATCGGGTAGTCTATTGCCCGGTAACCGTTTTGCATCAGGGCCATGGTTCCCCTATGGACAATAAAAAAAGGAATTCCATAATTCTTCGTAGCCGTCAGTTATTCCGTCAGAAGTGGATTAATGTCAAAGCCGAAGGAAAAGCTCACGGTTTGATGGTTGATATTAATGATTTGGAATATCCATAGGTGGTATATCATTTTTCTTAGCAAATCCGCCCCAAGCTCACTAGGGGCGAATTTTTTTTAGTTATCAATTAATAGTAGCTGAATTCTCTTAAAGATAGGCATTTCCCTTATCACCTCAAGTGAGCGCCCTAACATAGTATACAATGTAGTGTTTCAGACTGTGTTAAACATTGGATATTGAGGGGGCGATCCATTGAAAGGGTTAATCCTAAGCGGAGGCAAGGGGACTAGATTACGCCCCCTAACCCATACCAGGGCTAAACAGCTCTTGCCTGTTGCCAATCGGCCTATCTTGTTTTATGGGATTGAAACCTTGGTAGATGCAGGGATTAAGGATATCGGAATTGTGATCGGGGATACCGGGGATGAAATCAGGGCAGCTGTTGGCGACGGCAAAGCCTGGGGAATTAAGTTGACTTACATCGAACAAAACTCTCCCCTGGGGTTGGCCCATGCCGTGAAGATAGCCAAGGACTTTATTGGCAGGGAACCCTTCGTTATGTATCTGGGTGATAATCTTATCTGGGGAGGCCTCCGGCAATTTATCCAGGAATTTCAGAAAACCCAGGCCAACTCATTGATCCTTCTAAGCCCGGTGGAAGAACCGCAGAACTTCGGGGTCGCCCAGTTGGAAAAAGGGAAAATCGTCAGGTTGATAGAGAAGCCTAAAGACCCTCCGAGTAATTTGGCCCTGGTCGGGGTATATATTTTCGATCAAAACATCTTTGAGGCGGTTAACCGGATAATACCCTCTTGGCGTAATGAACTGGAAATTACCGATGCTATCCAGTGGTTGGTCGCTAACGGATATAACGTAAAACCTTATTCGATTACAAATTGGTGGAAAGACACAGGTAAGGCCGAGGATATTCTCGAAGCCAACCGGATGATTCTGGATGAAATTAAAACCGATATCGCTGCCGGTATCCAGAACCATAATTCTCAATTGGTGGGAAGGGTGGTAGTAGAAGAGGGAGTTGAACTCACCAATAGCATCATCCGCGGTCCTGCCATTATTGGGGCAGGGTCGATTATTGTGAATTCTTGTGTTGGTCCTTATACCTCTATCAGCAGGGGGGTCACCATCGTAAATACCGAGATTGAATTTAGCATTATCATGGAAGACTGCCGAATCATTGATTTCCCCTCCAGAATCCGGAACAGTCTGGTAGGGGGGAACACTACCCTTTGCCGTTCTACCTCCCGGTGCAAAGACATCAACCTGATCCTAGGTGATAATAGCCAATTGTTTATCTGAGGAAGTAGGTGCATTAGGTGAATAAACTTTTTTTTTATGATAAACGAATCCTTATCACCGGCGGGACGGGGACTGTCGGTCGGCAAATAATCCAACGGCTGCTTCCTTTTAAACCCCATTGCATAATAGTATTCAGCCGTAATGAAAATGAACAGGCGGCTATGGAAAATGAATATAAGGAATCTCGTAAAATCAAGTTCTTTTTAGGTGATATCAGGGACAGATCCCGAATAATCAAGGCTGCCCGAAAGGTTGATTATATTTTCCATACAGCAGCTTTGAAACACGTTAACGCTTGTGAAATTAACCCTATAGAAGCGGTAAATACCAACATCCTGGGCACTCAGAATGTTATTGAAGCGGCTTTGCTCAACAAGGTACGCAAGGTTATCCTGACAAGTAGTGATAAGGCTGTTAATCCTGCCAATACCATGGGTGCTACCAAGCTTATGGCCGAAAAATTAATGACTGCTGCCAACTTCACCAGGGGTGCAGGATCCACTGTGTTTGCCAGTGTAAGATTTGGTAATGTGATGGGCTCTAGGGGGTCGGTTATTCCTATCTTCAAAGAGCAGATTCAACGGGGAGGGCCGGTAACCGTAACTGATCCTGAGATGACCAGGTTCATCATGGATAACGAGGAAGCGGTTAAGCTTCTCTTCAAGGCTTTGGAAATGGCTCGTGGAGGAGAAGTTTTTGTAGCTAAGATGCCTGTTATCCGGTTGGGGGACCTGGTTGAGGTTATGATTGAAGAGTTTGCCCCCCAGGTTGGACTGAGTCCCGATGGGATTAAGGTAAATGTTACCGGAGTGAAGCCCGGGGAGAAGGTTTATGAAGAATTGGTAAGCGAAAACGAAATAGACCGTCTTGAAAAAAAAGAGGATTTGTTGATTATAAAACCATCCTTTGAAGCAAAAACAGCAAGATTACGGGTTAATACAGCAACGGTTAACAGTTATAAAGCAACACCGTTAACTAAAGAGGAACTGGTTAATTATTTCAGGGAAAATAATTTGCTTGGAGGTTAATATGTCAGTATTGGTTACGGGAGGGGCCGGATTTATCGGACGTTGGGTGGTCAAAAGTCTGCTTGAGCAAGGGCAGGAAGTTTATGTTTTAGATAACCTGACCAACGGCAGCCTGGATAATCTGGATGAATTTCGGGATAATCCTAAATTCAAAGAGCCGGTCATTGGTGATATTATCAATCGGGCGATTGTTAAAGATTTGTTTGGAGAGGGTTTTGATACTTGCCTCCATTTGGCCGCAAGTATCCATGTTCACAAAAGCGTTGATGATCCCTATACAACTTTCATGAACGATGTCTTGGGTACCTTCCATATTCTTGAGGCTTGCCGCAAGCATGGTACCAGGCTGGTTTATATGAGTACCTGTCACGTTTATGACCAAGCTGCCCCCAATCAGAGTATTGGTGAAGACCACCCCGCTAAACCTGTTTCACCCTACGCAGGGTCAAAGCTGGCCGGTGAAAAGATGGTTTTGTCTTATCACTATGCCTATGGTTTACCTGCGGTCATTCTTAGGCCTTTTAACACTTATGGACCCTTCCAGAAGGGCGGCCCTGAAGGAGGGGTTGTTTCAATTTTCCTCCAGAACAAAATAGCCGGTCGGCCTTTGATTATTCACGGTGACGGCAGTCAAACCAGGGATCTTTTATATGTGGAAGATTGCGCCGGGTTCATTGTAGAAGTTATCAACCACCGGGAAATTAATGGAGAAATTATTAACGCCGGAACGGGGCGTGATATTTCCGTCCGCGATTTGGCCCGACTGATTGCCGGGAATGAAGGAGAGGTCTGCCATATTCCCCACGTCGGACCGCGGAGCGAAGTGCCTAAGTTCCTGTGTAATTATCAGAAAGCTTGGCGGTTGTTGGGTTGGAACCCCGAAATTACTATTAAGGATGGTTTGGCCAGAACAGAAAACTGGTTTATGGGGGTTACGGGGAGATGAGAATATATTACATTACTTCAGGTGGCGTGTGGCCCCATAATGCCATCGACAGTTATATTATCAGAGCCTTGGGTCAACTTCCCTATCACCATAAAGTTTATAACTTTCGGCCCCGACTGGGACCCAGAGGCTTAATCGGGGATATCCGGACCTTCCGACCTACCCTGGTTTTAACTTTACACGGTGGACGGCTTCCGGTTAATGTGGTTCAGGCCATGAGAAGATTAAGGATTCCCCTAGCCTTATGGATAGTGGATGATCCTTATGATTTTAATCTGTCGAGGAATTTTGCACCTTTATATGACTTTGTATTTACCAATGAAGAATGTTGTGTTACGGTAAGACAGCGGCAAACTAGGGGAAGAGTCTTTCACTTGCCCCTGGGAGCTCCGGATGAGTTTTTTGGCTATGAAACAGTAACACCCCAATACCAAAGCGATGTTTTGATTTCTGGTTCTGCTTTTTATAACCGGTTGTGGTTGGTAGACCAGCTGGCTCATTTTCTAAAAGGGCTTCAGGTAAAGATTATCGGTCAATGGTGGCATAAACTTGCTCATTTCAATGAACTGAGACCTTTTATTCATAACGGGTTTGTTCCTCCTCATGAACTGGCCAAATATTACCGGGGGGCTAAAATCAACCTGAATATCCACCGGGCGCACAATGCCCGTCATATCGATGGCAGGCCATACCGCCAGCCTATCAATGCCATAACTCCTAATAGCCGGACTTTTGAAATTGCTGCGGTGGGTGGTTTTCAAATAACTGAAGGCAGGGCGGGTTTACCCCATTACTATGTAACGGAGCAAGAGGTAGTTACTTATGCCAATCCGACCAATTTACAACATAAGATCATGCACTACTTACAACACCCCAATGAGCGGTTGGAAATTCTCTTGAAAGCGAAACAACGGACTTTACGAGATCATACTTATCAACAGCGGTTGGCATCATTGCTGGCTATGGTCAGGTAGTAATTGAGATGATAAAAAAGGGAGGTCCCAGGGTTGGCTAGACTTGTAACTATAATTATTGTTGCTCATAATCAATTGGCTTTGACCAGGAGATGCATTGAGAGCATTATTAAATATACATCTGTACCTTATGAACTGATCCTGGTTGACAACGGTTCAGAGGATGGTACCCTTGAATACTTCCTTGGTTTTAACTGGCCGATTATTCATAACGATAACAATGAAAACCTGGCTAGAGCCTACAACCAAGCAATTCACGGGGCGTCAGGAGATGTTTATTTGTTTGTCCATAATGATGTTGTGGCAACGCCTAATTGGCTAGAAAACATGATTAAATGCCTGGAGGGCAATCCAGAGGCGGGAATGGTCAGCCCAGTTACTAATAATAACCCGATTACAGGTCTTCCGGGTTCTCCGACTATGGCGTCTCCGGAGATGGAGGGGTTCGCCTTAGCCTTTAATCGGAGTACTCCCCTTAAGTGGTTTGAAGTACAAAGTTTACTGCCAGGATTTTGTCTTCTAGTGAAAACGGAGGTAATAAATAAAGTTGGATTATTCGATGAAAATTTTATTTTAGCCGGGTACTATGATTATGATTATGATTATTCCATGCGAGTTAACCAGGCCGGTTTTAGACTCATGTGTGCAGGAGATACTTTTGTTTATCACCAGGGACAGGGAACCATAGGGACCTTACCCAAGGAGCTTATTCACGCAAGTAACTTTGATAACCAGAGGAATTTTTTCACTAAGTGGGCAACCCATAATAGCGACGGAGTGGATATCGTAATTGTTAATCACAACAACCGGAATAACCTGAAGCATTGTCTGTCTGCCCTGACCACCCTTACCCATTACCCCCATCGAGTCTATGTTGTGGATAACGGGAGCACAGACGGCAGTATAGAAATGCTTAAAAATTGGCCCGGAATACAGGTTGTATTCAATTGCCAGGATCAAGGGAAAGTGACAGCAATGAACCAGGGGTTGCTTCTGGGGCGAGGGAAATATGTTGTTTTCCTAGACCCTAATTTAGCGGTAACCGCTAATTGGCTGGAACCCATGGTGGCAGCGGCAGATTCTGCTTCAGAGGTGGCTTTGGTAGGCGGCAAACATGTTGATGCCAACGGAACTGTTCTCCATGCCGGGGTTTTTGGCACGAACCAGGCTTTCTCTGTTCGCGGGCAGGGTCAACTGAATAACCCCGGCCTTTTTAGCCAACAGGAGGATTGTCTTGCCGTCCATGGGGATTGCCTGTTAATCAAGCGGCAACTATTGCCTTACCTCGGGTTCTTAGATGAAAGCTACCGGTATATTTGTGCTGAATTTGATTATGCCCTCTCTATATGGTTAAAAGGTTTCCGGGTTGTCTACAGCCCGTCAACGGTGATTCATCTCGAAGCTAGGGACATCCGACAGGATCCGAAAGTGGCTGCCAGCTTTGCCGTAGATGAGCATGTATTTGGGGATAAATGGCATAAGGGGTCTACATGGCCTAGCGGGGAGCGTTTGGCCTCCCTGCCGCAGGTCCCTGCCAGAAAGTTGCGGATTGTCATGCCTGTACTGGATTTTGACCGGTCTGAAGGGGTCCGTACCATTTGTTATCTAGCTAATATGTTGGCTGAAAGAGGACATTCTGTAATTATACTGGCCCCTGACGGCAATTATACCTTCCCTGTTCCCTTACATGCCCAGGTTCACTTCCGGGGGTTAGTTGACCCGGTCAAGATTGGAGTCACCCAACAGAAGATTCCCGGGGCAAGACTCACACCTTTATTAGCTAAGGTTTTTCACCCGTCATCCTTCCCTGAGGCTGACCTGATTATAACTAATCATGTTGCTAACGCTCATTCTGTTGCCTTAACCGGAAGGGGAATTCCTGTTTATCTGGTCAGGGGTTATGAGGCCGATTTATTCTCCATACCCCAGCAACGGCCCTGGAGACTTCTGAGTCAAAGTTCCTATTATTTGCAGATGAAAACATTAACTGTCTCCAATTGGTTACACCGGAAACTTTTAACTGCCCACCGTAAAGATAGTTCTGTGGTTAACCTGGGGGTTGACACGGAGGTGTTTAGGTATCGCGAGCGTTCTCCCAAGCCGATAAAAAGAATTATGACTATAGTTGACTCCCGAGAATTCAAGGGTTTGCAAGTGTTTTTGGAGGCAATGCAGCTGGTAGTTACTCAGCAACCTAATATTGAGCTTAATATTGTCTCTTATGGACCCATTCCTGTGGTTACGAATTTGTCAAACCGCATTCTCCAGCCTATTAATGATTATGAGTTGGCCCGTTGTTATGACCAGTCAGATATATTTGTCAACCCCTCCAGGTCTGAAGGCTTCGGGTTATCCTGTCTTGAGGCCATGGCTAGCGGTATTCCCCTGGTTACCACCGATTGCGGCGGGGTGAGGGAATATGCTCAGCATGGGGTAAATTGTGTGATGGTACCTCCTTGTCAGCCACAAGCCTTGGCCCAGGGAATTCTTACTGTTTTACAGGATTCCGAGTTGTGCCGGCATCTTCTTTATATGGGATTGGCCACAGCACAAACATACTCTTGGGAGAAGACCCTGTTTAATCTCGAAAAGTACTTTTATTCCCTCTTACCGGCGCCCAGGAGGGCAAAACCTTTAAGGCTGCCGGCCGCAAAAGTGAAAGCTGCGGCCTATAACAGGACTACGGTTAAGAAAGGTACTAAAACCGAGGAGAGAAGGAAAAGGGGAAGGATAGGACGATGAAGTACTCTATTGCTATTTCGATATATAACAGGCTACCTCTGGTGAAGAAATGCCTGCGTGCTGTTCTAGCTTCAACAGGTCCTGATGCAGAAATCCTTTTGGTTAACAATCACCCGCCCTACCCGGAAGTTCAGAGGTTTCTCCGGAGTTTAAAACACCCCAGGGTTAAAGTATTGGACCCGGGCCGCAACCTAGGCTGCCATGGCGGTAACAACTATGCCCTGTTCCGCTCCCGGGGCCGGTACCTGGTCAAATTGGATGATGATATCATTGTCCCACGGAACAACTGGCTGGCTGCTATGAGGCGGACTCTGGAGTCCTTTCCTCCCCTGGCTTGCATCGCAGCGCCATGGCAACCCGAAGTTTTACAGGACCAGCCCGGCCAGAGGGTGGTAACCCGCCCCGGAATCAAAGTCAAACTTTGTTACCGGCCTCTTATTTTCGGATGTGTGATGTTCCGGCGGGAAGAATGGTTTAAGCATTTTGTTTTCCGCGATTCCCGGCTCTACGGTTATGAGGAAGACTGGGTATTTCAGCAAATCAAGAAAATGGGTAGAAGACAGGGCTACCTAATCTCTCACCGGGTGCTGCACCTGGCCCGGAGGGGAGAGGATGACCCCTTGTATGGAATGTGGAAAGTACTTTATGCTTTTAAGTTTCCGGATCCGCTAATTAATAGTTTCCCTGTCTGGAGAAAAAGCTTTAAACCCACTACAAAAATGGTAAGTTATCTGAGGAATTGGGGATATCGTAATCTGACTCTAGAAAAAATGCAACAGTTAAAAGCAGGTTCGGTTAAAGGTGGTAAAACGTATGTATAGAATTCTGGTAGTGGCCGATTCTCGGGATGCCTCTACTCATACAGCTGTTTTGCAGCCTTTTGAGCATTTAGCCCGTCATGGCATTCTTGAGTATAACGTTAAATCAAGCAAATCTGTTGAGCCGGTGGATGTAGCCGTCCATGATGTAATCGTGGTCCAGCGTTCCATTGAACCCAGTTTGCTGCAAATCCTGGTTTGGACCCGGAAATATAACAAAGGACTAATCTATGATTTGGATGATAACTTCTTTTCTATTGAGGATACGGGACAACCCCCGGGAACTTATTATAACCGCCCGATAGTAAAACAGATAGTAACCAGGATAGCCGCTGGGGCCGATTTGGTGAGGGCCGCTTCAAGGCAGTTGGCTGAAGCCTTGACGCCTGTTGCCAGGCGGGTGGTATTCAGGAGGAATGCTATTGATTTAGGGTTAATTGATTCCTTTGGCCCTAGACCCCAGGGACCTTCCCCCTTGATTATCGGTTACAGCGGGACTCCTAAAGTTTCGGATTTCCAAATGGTCTTACCGGCTTTGCAAAGATTATTGAATGAACGTCCAGGGGCTTTGGAGTTGGATTTCATGGGGTTTATTCCGCAGGAACTTATTGGCCATCCGTCAATATCCTTCGTACCTTTTGAGTTTAATTACTCTCGTTATCTCTATAACTTATGGAGCAGGGGTTGGCACGTGGGTATAGCGCCCCTTCAAGACCACCAATTCAACAGGTGTAAAACGGATATCAAATTCAGGGAATATGGCGCTCTGGGTATCCCCGGGGTTTATTCCAGGCTGCCCAATTACGAGGAATGCATCCAGGACGGAATTTCCGGGCTTTTGGCAGATAACCACCCCTACAGCTGGTACCCGGCCATCAGGCGGCTGCTGGATGCCCCTAACTTACGGGAACAGGTGGCCAGGAATGCGAGAAGCTGGGTTGTCCAGAATAATTCGATAGAAAAGGTTGCCGCAGAATGGAGGGGTCTCCTACAGGAGTTTTTTTCCTTTAATTCGTGAATGTGCTGTAAAGGAGATTATTATGAAATGTGGAACCATAATGAGTATTGTTCTTTTGATATAATTACCAGAGACTCCCTCCAAAGCTTAAGAACCTCCCGTTAAAGGAGGTTCTTTTTATTTCCTTGGTAAAAGAAATAATTAGAGGCCCCACGGTTTTTATCAAAACAAAAAAGTTTTATTCTTGAATCTTTGAATTATTTTATCTCATTAACAGTTCCGTCGCTGGAACCATCATCAACGATTACCAGCTCAAAGTCTCAATATTTTTATATCACCTTGAAATATTGTTTTATGGTAAAGGGTTGGGTTTTAAGTAAATAAACGATTTCGGATAGCAACGGATACCGGCTGACCGTCTTTCTTACAGCCAGGCCAGCGGTATATATACCTAGACAAGCGGCTTCCAGAAGACCGGCCTCACTTGAAATGCCCAGGGTTAGTCCGGCAATAAAGGCATCACCTGCCCCGATGACATTGGGATGACTACAGGACAGGGCGGGAAGATGATAAAAAACGCCGTCTCTTTCCAGCACTAACACACCTTCGGCGCCGTTGGTGATTATCAGCGCTTGATTTTCTGTCCTTTTGAGCAACTGGTAGCCTGCCTCAACCAATTCCTCTAAATTATTAATGCGTTTTCCCACAGCCAGGGCCACTTCGTTCCTGTTGGGGGTTAACAGGGTTGCTCCCAGGTATTTGGTATAATCATTTCCCTTAGGATCTACCACCACACTAATTCCCCGGTTCCTACTCCAAGCAATAATATTGGTTACCAGCTGATCAGAAAGAAAACCTTTGGCGTAATCTGAGAGGATTATCAATGAAGTATCATTCTCTACCTGCGAGAGGTAGGCCATTGCTTGTTGGCTAAGGCTATCCCCGAGGTTTTGGCAGTTCTCGTAATCTATACGTAACAGCATCTGGTTTTGGGACATCAACCGCTGTTTAACTATGGTCTCACCTGCGGGATAATTGATGCAAAGTTGTTCAACACCTGACTTGTTCAAAAAACCCTGAAGAAATTTGCCGGGATAATCATTGCTGTGTAGGCACCCCATTATGCGAGTGGGAAGGCTTAGACAAGTCAATAGGCAGGCAACATTAGCAGCCCCTCCCGGCAACAAGTGTTTTTTCATTGCTTTTAAGACAGCTACAGGAGCTTCGGGGCAGATTCGGCTCACTGTACCATAGATATACTCATCTACCATTACATCGCCGGCTACTAATATTTTTTTGGTTAGATTTTTGGTTATGATTTGATTTAGTAAATCTTTAGTCAAAAGTGAATTGCTTGAAATAAAATTATTTGCCTTCAGAGGTCAACCCTCCTTGAAAATCACCTTTTTGCTCCTTTTATTTTATGTATCAAAGTCAAATATTGTTTTTTTCAAAAGGCAGGATTATAGCAAAAATTCACGAATTATATTATGATACATTTATAAGGGGGAGATTAATTTGCCAAAAAGACCCAATAAAGGTATAGGCGCTTTGATTGTTTTAGTCATAGTTATTTTGGCTTTAACGGGATGTGGAGATAAACCGGTGGCCCAGATCAAGCCGACTCCCGAAGAGGTTAAATTGGTCAGTCGTATTAGTGAATTTAGTAGCAAAGTCGAACCTATCTACCAGCAAGGGGAAGATTCCTACAAAAAATTGACTAAGGCCATTACTGATTTTGGTTACGGCAATATCACCAAAGAAAAACTGGAAGTAGTGGTTAGAGATACCCTGGCTGCCACCAAAGAGGCCAAAGCCAATATAGATAAAGTGGAAGTACCGGAGGATCTCATGGCCGACCTTGACGAGGTTAAGAGCGGACTGGCCACGGCGGTTTGGTTAAGGGAGCAGAAGTACCCTAACTTGATAGCCGTATTGCAGAAGCCAAATCCTAAAAGCAGCGAACTAAACGCAATTTTAGGGGAACTCAAGGGTACTGAAGCTTTTTTGGATAATGGGCGCAATAAACTCACCCAATTAAAACAAAGATATGGAATAAAATAAAAGTATTTGGATTAAGTTGACATTGACTTTAGAGCCATTTAATTTATATGATTGATATGTTATAGCATATTGAAAAACCAGGGAGCTTTTTTCCGCTGGTTTTTTTCTTGGAGGAGGAGCATTCTTGTCTTTTATCAACATTATCGGCCCAAACCGGGCCGCCTCTGTGCGGGGACGTCTGTGGGCTATTGCCGGAGGTCATTTCTGGGTGGATTTCTATATGAACCTACTTCCTGCGGTGGTGCCCTTTTTGGTAGTGGAGCGGGGCATGTCTCTTACCTCCCTAGGAGTAGTGGTCACTACCTTAACATTAACCTCTTCCGTTCTTCAACCTTATCTGGGTTATCTCATTGACCGCCGGGGCCGGAGTTGGCTGCTGCCTATAAGTTTGGCCTGGATAGCCGTGGGAATGTCTCTGGTGGGGGTACTGGAAAATTACTGGGCACTCATTCTCATTGCCTCGATTGCGGCCATAGGTTCCGGAATTTACCATCCCCTGGGTTCCATTTTGACCACTACGGTGGGCCATGAGAGAAAAACTGCGGCCTTAGGCAATTTCTCGGTGTTGGGTAACCTGGGGTATTCTTTGACTCCTCTGGCGGCAGTACCCTTGGTAGAAAGCCTGGGTCTATCCGGCTTAACCCTCTTCATGATTCCCGGATTGGTCTGGGTAATCTTCCTGTTTAAACAAGGTGTGGGGACGGTTACCCTACCCTCAAAAAAACATCAGGAACCTTTCTGGGCCAGCTTGGGGCCTAAATGGAAAGCTTTACTGAGCCTAAACATCATTGTGGGACTACGAGCTTGGGTTCAGACCATCGTCCTTATTTTCATTCCTCTTTTATACATCAAGCAGGGTCATACCAAAGTGGAGGCCAGCCAGTTATTGACTTTGTTCTTGCTCAGCGGTACTTTGGGCACATGGTTGGGCGGTATGTTGGCAGACCGTTTTTCCAGGCGTCAGATGCCTGGGCGGCTTGGTTACCGGTATTCTGGGGGATTATTGGGGACTTGAGGCGGCGGTTCAATCAATGTTTCCCCTTCTGCCATAGCCATTATCCTCTCCTGGTTTTTCAAAAACTATTATCCGGCCGCTGTTGCTAACCATTAGGCATGTGACTAAAATCACATAACTCTCGTGAAGAAAATGTTACAATTATATTCAATAATGAATGAAGGAAGGGGTAAGAAAGATGAAAGACATAATTCTGAATAAATTAACGCCTTCACGGGTTCGTAATATTGTTCAGGCCGGATTTGCAGCTTTTTTGTTATATGTTGGTTACCGGTTTTATCTTTGGGTGGAATTTTACCGCAGCGGCGGTGTGGCGGAATACGTGTCTCGACCCGCCGCCGTAGAAGGTTTCCTGCCCATTGCAGCCTTGGTGGGGTTGAAGAACTGGTTGGCCAACGGGGTTTTTGACGAGGTTCATCCGGCAGGTTTGGTTATCTTGCTCACCATTATTTTGATTTCCTTACTCTATCGCAAATCCTTCTGCAGCTGGCTTTGTCCGGTGGGAACCCTGTCCGAGGCGGTGGGCCGTTTAGGAAGGAAGGTTTTTGGCCGGAATATCAACCTACCCAAATGGCTGGATTATCCCTTGATGGGTTTGAAGTATGTGCTGCTGGCTTTTTTCTTGTATTTTATCCTCATCGGGATGGACGGTCAGGCGGCCCTGGAATTCATGTATAGCCCATATAACACCGTAGCCGATATCAAAATGATGGACTTTTTTCTTAATTTGGGAAGTACCAAATTACTCGTTATCCTAGGGCTTATTATCGGGTCTGTCTTTATCCGCAACTTCTGGTGCCGATACCTTTGTCCCTACGGGGCGCTGCTGGGCCTGTTCAGTTGGTTAAGCCCGGTGAAAATCAGCCGTAATGATGAAGAGTGCATCAATTGCGGCAAGTGCACCAGGGCCTGTCCCAACAGGATTCAGGTAGCTTCTTTGGCCAAAGTGAACTCAGTGGAATGTACCGGCTGCCTTGAATGTGTATCTAATTGCCCGCGAACCGAAGCATTAAACCTAACCCTGCTTGCTAAAAAGAAAATTAATCCCCTAGTCTTTCCTGCCCTTGTTTTAGGGACTTTCCTTCTGGTGGTAACGGTGGCTAAGCTAACCGGTCATTGGGAAACTGTGCTGACCCATGAGTATTACCAGCAAATTATTCCTGCCATTAGTTCTATTTCTCATTAACCTGCTTAACATGCATAGGTTTGTAACTACCATAATTTACATTGCCATGTGCCCTTTTGCACATGGTATAATTGTTTGTGCATTATTAATAGAAAGGTGGTGAACAGTATGGATCCAATCACTCACGGTCTGGTAGGAGGGGGTATTGCCATGTTCTCCGGTGGACAGGCATCTCTAAGTGACCCTATCTTCTTAGGTTCTATTTTGGGATCCATGGCTCCTGATTTGGATATTGTGATGCAGTTCCGGGGGGACGTAGCCTACCTTCGTCACCACAGGGGTTTCTCCCATTCCATCCCCGGTTTGGGCCTGCTGTCAGCCGCCATAGCTCTGGTATTGAAAGCAATTTTTCCTCAAGCGCCCCTAGGTGAAATTCTGCTATGGACTTTTTTGGGGGCCTTGTCCCACACTATCCTTGATGTAATGAACTCTTACGGAGCTCAGCTATTTGGTCCATTGGACAAGCGCCGGGTGACTGCTAATATACTTCAGATTTTCGACCCTGTACTGGTGTTTTTAGCCATGGGGATGGTTGTTTTGCCAAACTGGGCCCTTTTCCGACCATCGGTTGCTGTGGGCGTATTCGGATTGTACCTGGTTTTCAGATATGTAATGAGGATTCGCCTTTGTCGGCGTTTGGTTAACCGGTACCGTTCTGAAGGTATTGTCAGGGTCGTGGTTATGCCGGCCATTTGGGGGTTGTTTACCTGGGACTACCTGGTAGAAACCGGGTCTGCATATATAGTGGGCCAGGTTAATTTCCGCAGCTGCGGCGTTATGGAGCGGAGATGTTTGGTTAAACCCGGCTATAACAAGGTTATCGATGCGGCCCTGGAGAGCAAGATGGGTAAAATGTTTCGGGAATTCACCCCGTACTTTCATGTGGCATACTATCTGGAAGGTGGTAAGCACATTGTAAAATTCCTGGATCTCAGGTATTTTCTCAAAAGTGATTTTCTCCACAGTGCAACCATTGTCTTTGATCAGCAATGGGAGTTGCTGGAGTCATTTTTCCATCCTTATAATGCGAAACGGAATATTAAAGTCTAAAGCAATAGCCGGTTGGAGCAACCGGCTATTGGCATTGTTGGGCGGCCCACTTACGCCGGGGCGGTTTGACACGGGAAGTTTCCGACCCCCAAGAGATGAAAGGCTATAATTGGTTAGCAAGATTTTCGTGGTTTTCTCCTCTGGAAATTTTAAAAAAAGGAATAATTTCTATCCAAACTATTTAATATATTATAGAGAGGGCAAAGTGAATATGTGTTAAAAAGAAAAAACTCGCTAGCGTAAGGAGTTTTAATTGTGTGAATGTTATTGTAATTAAAACAACTCTATGCTATAATTTTTGCAGTATGTGCATAATATTGGTACAGGGGGTGGTCTGTCGTACTTAGAGTTTCTGGGTATCCGGGAACTTTTAATTACATATAAGGTGGACAGGTGTTTTTTCTTTGTCAAAAAAATGAACCACAACCTAGGTAAAAACAAGAAGGGAGAGTGAGATTTTTAATGTTAGAAGGAAATCAGTTAATATTAGCACTCATTGCATTCGTAACAGGTATTGTTTCTCTGGTTGCAGCCGGCTTATTCCTGGCCAGCGTACTCAAGGAGGATATGGGTACCCCTCGGATGGTCGAGCTGTCCAATGCTATTTTTGAGGGTGCTATGGCCTTCTTAAACCGTCAGTACAAGTCTTTAGCGCCTATTGTTATCATTATTTTTATTGCTTTATTCTTCATCCCCAAAGATTTGTTTGCCCACGGTGGAGATACTTCGAAAATTAGTATTTTTGCATTACCTGTCTCTTATCTGGTTGGTGCAGTTGCATCTGCTATCGCCGGTTATGCCGGAATGCTTAGTACTACTAAATCTAACGCTAGAACCACCCACGCTGCCCGTACCAGCTTGAATAAGGCTCTCAGTGTAGCTTTCCGCGGTGGTGCGGTAATGGGTCTTTCTGTTGCCGGTTTAGGTTTGGCCGGTGTTGCTGGTCTTTATATCGTGTTCGGTAATCCCGTTGTTATCAATAGTTTTGCTTTTGGAGCTTCTGCAGTAGCCTTGTTTGCCCGGATTGGCGGTGGTATCTATACCAAAGCTGCTGACGTAGGTGCTGACTTGGTTGGTAAAGTTGAAGCCGGTATTCCTGAAGATGATCCCCGGAACCCTGCCGTTATTGCCGATAACGTTGGTGATAACGTAGGCGACACCGCTGGGATGGGCGCCGACCTTTTCGAATCCTTTGCTGCTACCACCATTGCAGCTATGTTAATCGGTGCCGCTATCTTTTCTCCTGAATTACAATTTGCCGGTATTATCTTCCCTTTGCTTATCGGGGCAGCCGGTAACATTGCTTCTATTGTAAGTACTGCCGTTGTGCGTTTAGGCGATGAAGGTGGCGATCCCCAGGCGGCTTTAAATAAAGGGCTGTGGGCTACTAACTTCTTAACTGCTGTTGCTGGTTGGTTTATCGCTCAGTACCTCTTTGGTGATATGGCTTTGGGCATATTCATCGGTATTTTGGCCGGTTTGATTACCAACGTAGCCATCGGTCAAATTACTGAGTACTATACGTCTTATCACAAAAAGCCTTCTCAAGAGATTGCCGATGCTTCTCTTACTGGTCCAGCTACTAACATCATCAAAGGCTTAGCTGTTGGATTAAGAAGTACTGCTGCTCCTATTGTTGTTATCTGTGCTGCTATCTTCGTTTCCTATGAAGCCGCAGAGGCGTATGCCGCTAAAGGTCTGGGTATCTACGGTATCGCCATGGCCGCCATGGGTATGTTGGCTACTTCCGGTATGGTTGTGGCTATCGACTCCTTCGGTCCTGTTGCTGATAATGCCGGTGGTATTGCTGAGATGGCTGAGCTTGGTCCTGAAGTTCGCAAGAACACCGATAAGCTGGATGCAGTAGGAAACACTACCGCCGCCGTTGCTAAAGGTTTTGCTATCGGTTCTGCTGCTCTGACCGCTTTGGCTCTGTTTACCGCTTACAAGATGTCTGCTAATCTGGACACAATTGACTTATTACAGCCCACTGTTATCATCGGTCTCTTCATCGGAGCTACTATACCCTTCGTGGTTGCTTCCCAGGCCATGGATGCTGTTGGTCGTGCTGCTTTCGAAATGATTGCCGAGGTTCGCCGTCAGTTCCGTGAAATCCCTGGCATCATGGAAGGTACAGGCAAGCCTGATTATGCCGCTTGTGTTGATATCAGTACCAAAGCTGCTATTAAAGAAATGATTGCTCCTGGTTTGGTAGCTATCTTAACGCCAATCGTAGTTGGTTTCGTTTTCGGACCTGAAGCTTTAGGTGCTACCTTGGCCGGTGCTACTGCTGCCGGTGTATTGGTTGCTATCTTCATGTCCAATGCCGGAGGCGCTTGGGATAATGCTAAGAAATACATTGAAACCGGTATTCATGGTGGCAAAGGAACTGAAGCCCACAAGGCTGCAGTTGTTGGTGACACTGTAGGTGACCCCTTCAAAGATACCGCCGGTCCTGCCATGAATCCCCTTATCAAGGTTATGGGTACCATCTCCTTGATTATCGCTCCTTTGGTAGCTAAATGGTCCTTCTTTGCATAATATAAATTTACGGGCCGGAGTCATAGACTTCGGCCTTATTTAATGTATAAAAATTACCCCAAAGCTTGCCATTTACTCAGAAATGATGTAAAATAACATGTGCATATCTGTTTTTTGGAGGTGAACCTTTTTGAAAATTGCTATTATGATTATCCATATCCTTGTCTCATTGGGAGTAATTGCTGTTGTGCTACTACAATCCGGAAAAAGCGCTGGTTTGTCCGGGGCCATAACAGGCGGGGCTGAGACCTTATTTGGTAAAAAGAAAGGTATGGATGAGTTTTTGTCTAAGATTACTACCTTTGTAGCTTTTGGATTCCTGGCTACATCTTTGGCCCTGTCCTTGATAATGTAAATTATGTTTTCGGGAGGTTTTACTCTTGCCAATTATTGAAGTTAAGATGCTAGTCGGCAGGACTCAGGAACAAAAGAGGGAACTAGCCCGTAAATTTACTGAGATTATGGTGGAAGTGGCAGGAGCCAGGAAGGAAGCAGTTATTGTTAATTTCCAGGATTTCGAGCCAGATCATTACGCCGTGGGCGGCACCATGATGTCCGAAAAAAATAAGTAAACTCATCAAACCGCCCTTCCAACCGGCGGTTTTGTTTTTATTCCCTAACACCTAACCCCTGACCGCTAAAACCTGCCCGCAAGAAAAGTTCTACTTTCCCTTCCTCCCTCATATATAAATAGTGGACAACTTTCCCGCTATTGTAAAGGAGGATGATAAGGGTGAAGAAAAGTCTCGGATTAATGACGATGTTATATATTTTGTTGTTACTTACAGGGTGCAGTCCTGTGGAGAAAACCCTGGAGAATTTGGTTAACGGTGAAAAGACACCCACAACGAAAGAAAAGGTTTATTCGGGGGATAAGACCGGTAATGACGCAAAGGGCGCCAAAATTGCTCCTCAAGAGGTTGGCGGAGCTAAAGGTGAGATTAATAACGGAGTTGCGGCGCCGGGCAAAAATAATAAACCGGGCACAACCAGAGAAAAAGTAAATATTGTCCTTTATTTTACCAATTCGGGCGGGGAATCTCTGGTTAAGGAAAACAGGACTATTCCTAAGGTGCAGGGATTGGCTCGGGCGAGTATTGAAGAATTACTAAAAGGGCCCCAAGGTAGCAGTAAGCTCAAGAACCCTATCCCCAAGGGTACCAAGTTAAGGGACATCAACATAAAACCTGATGGGTTGGCTATTGTAGATTTGAGCAGGGAATTCAAGGTAAATCACCCAGGCGGTTCGGGCAGCGAGATTCTTACCGTGTATGCTGTTGTAAATACTCTGACCCAGTTTCAGTCTGTGAGTAAAGTGTTGATTCTAATAGAAGGAGAGGGGTTGGAGAGTTTAGCCGGTCATGTTGACATTTCCAAACCTTTGCAGCGGGACAGTAGTATGATTAAAACTGTGCAATGATATTATTTTACAGAAATAAAGGATTAGTTTATCGGCCAAGAACCTAGAAGAGATGTTAAGCAAATAAATGAATTAATAACCCGGTTGGGTTAGTTTGATGGAGGCGTAGCGAAACTAAAGTTTCGTTACGCCTCCTTTTTTGCCTATGTTTTGTTACAGCCCCTTTTCCGGTTTGAACCAAAACCTTCTCCATTTTCCCCGAATATACGTCAAATAGCTGCTTATATGGATTTTGGGGCAGGATTTTAAAGGATTTTGTAGAAAGTACTAATGTATAATATATTAGTGGTTTAATGTTTGGACAGGACCGGAAGGGGGAGCGGGTATGTCCTTAAGGAATAGACTTATACTTATGGTTTTCATAATTAGTTCAATACTAATGGCCGGCTTAACTTTTTTACCTGAGAAAGTGGTGGCTGCAGTTCAGCAGATTACTGTTACCGGTGCTTCTGTCAATATTCGGGGTGGCCCGGAGACCGATAGTCCACTGGTAAGTAAGGCCTCTAAAGGTCAAAAGTTCACGGTACTCAAGGAAAGCAAAGGCTGGTACCAGGTGGATTTGGGCAAGGGTAAGAAGGGCTGGGTGGCCGGTTGGTTAGTGACCAAGCCGGTTGCGGTTAAGGTTAGCCCTACAAGTACCGGAGTTCAGAAAGCCCCGGCCAAGGTTGAAGCTACCGTTGGGCAAGCTGTGAGGACACTGACTGTAAAAGGTACTAAGGTTAATGTCCGGAGTGGTCCGGGAACCGGGTATTCTTTGGCCGGACAAGCTCAAGCAAAAGAATCTCTGATAATTAAAGGAGAATCTAAAGGCTGGTATAAAGTTACTTTGAACAATGGCAAAGAAGCTTGGATTGCCGGTTGGTTGGTAACAGTCAATAAGCCTGTTATTCAGGTTAACCCTTCGGTTAATAAAACGGCATCGACTGATAATGGATCCAAGACACCAGTGGTTAAACCAAATGTTGGAGCTCAGGTCGGTACACAGAAAACCGTTGTGGTCAAGGGAACCTACCTCAATGTCCGGAGCGGCCCGGGGACCAATTTTGGTATTGTTTTTAAGGCTTTAAAGGGTCAGGAATTGAGAGTAACCACCGAGTCTAAGGGATGGTATAAAGTAAATCTCACCAGTACAAAAGAGGGTTGGGTTGCGAGCTGGTTGACAGAAATTAAGCAATTGAGTGTTTCCCGATCAGGGGAAACCGGAGGTATCCCAAAGCAGGAGACGCCTAAGGATACAGGTGGTGCTAATACCGGTGAAATAGGGACAATACCTGGTGATATTGCTCTGCCCCCCGGTAATTCTACTCAACAGCCTAATGATAGTACTCAACAGCCAAATGATACTGTTTTGCCACCTAATGACCCCGGAGTGCCTCCCGGCGGTACGATACCACTGCCGATTGTTCCGCGGCAGCCGGTAATCAACCAAGTCTATCTGGATGTAACCCAGGATGATAATGCCCTACGGGTGACTGTAAGGGGCAACCAGGTTATGAAATATCAGGTTATTGGCGATGATGGCTTGTTAACCAGAATTACTTTGGAGAAGGCCATTGCCGGACAGGGGATTTTGCCTGTGGAAATGGCTAACTTAAAGGAAGTTAGTTATCAGACCTTTGGGGAACCAGGGTTGGAAACTACGGAAATACAACTGTCCTGGGCCGGCGCCACCAGGTATTTTATCAAGTCCTTACCGGGCAAAAAGGCCTTTCAGGTGGTGATTCCTTTCAGTGATCTGCCCTTGGCGGGCAGGACCGTTGTAGTAGATGCCGGTCATGGCGGTATTGATCCTGGAGCGGTTGGGGCTACGGGGTTAAAAGAAAAGGATGTGGCCTGGGATATGACCCAGGGGTTGGTCAAGCTGTTGCAGGAGCGGGGTGCCCAGGTGATTTTATCCCGGCTTGATGATACCAAGATTCCCCTGTTGCAGCGGACCCAGGTGGCCAATGAAAAGGGGGCCGATATCTTTGTCAGCATCCATACCAATGCTTCCACCAACCGGCAGGTGAACGGTACAGCCACTTATTACTATGCTCCTTCCAGCCTTCCTGCCTTATATGAGCAGGCCGGGGAGCGCAAGAAGCTGGCCTTAGCTGTACAGAATGAGTTGATTAAGGAATTGGGGCGCAAGGATAATGGAATTCTCCAGGGAAACTTTGCGGTAATTCGGGAGACTCTCATGCCCTCGGTATTGGTGGAGACTGCCTTTATATCTAACTCCACTGAAGAGGCTTTGCTGGCTGACAGCCAGTTTCGGGCCAGGGCAGCCCAGGCTATAGCCAGGGGGATAGAAGCATATTTTCAGCAGTAAGTAGCACCGGGCCGGCGGCGGCCCGGTTTTTGTTTGGAATGGGTTAATTTTGATATTGGGTTTTGGGGTCTGTGGTTTTCATCGTCCACCAGGTATAGAAAGATATGGATATGGTGGCGAAAAACTAAGTTCTTGGTATAGCTTTGAACTCCCAGATAGAAACTATAGTTACAATCCTTTGCTTGAAATGAAATAGAGGTGAGGTATTTGACCCAGAAAACTATTGTGATCGGGGTTATCGGCGCTGATGTTCATGCGGTGGGTAACCGCGTGTTGGACTATGCTTTTAATGAAGCCGGGTTTAAAGTGGTCAATATCGGTGTTTTGTCTTCCCAAGATGAATTTATTAAAGCTGCTGTGGAAACTAGCGCCGATGCCATAGTGGTCTCATCATTGTATGGTCATGGTGAGATAGACTGTAGGGGTCTGCGGGATAAATGTATCGAAGCAGGAATTGGAGATATTCCCATCTACGTGGGAGGTAATCTGGTGGTAGGCAAACGGGATTTTACCGAAGTGGAGGAATGTTTTCTGGCCATGGGTTTCGATAGGGTTTACCCTCCGGGGACTTTGCCCCAAAGGGTAATTGAAGATTTACGAGGGGATATAGGTATGTAGCTTGTTGAAAAAAGGGCACCGTATAAAAGCCACTGGAACAGGAGGATAACCTATGGAGTTAGTCAACCGCAGGGTAGACCGGGAAGAGTTCATGGGGCAGCGCCGGCAGGTTTTGCAGGCTTGGCCCACTGGGCAGGAGGTAAACTTGGAGGAAGCAGTGAAATATCATTTGAATTTGCCGCCGGGAAAGGTTTTTTCCAGGAAGTTGGCCAAGGGTAAAGAAGAGGGCATAGTTTATACTCAACCCAGGGCGGGGGTGGCCTTGGTCCATGAACACATAGAACTGTTGCGGTTTCTCCAGGACGAAGGGGAAGCTGATTTTTTACCTACCACCATTGACAGCTATACCCGGCAAAATCGTTACCGGGAGGCCGAGGTGGGCATCGAAGAAAGCCGGTCTGCCGGGCGCTCTATGTTAAATGGTTTTCCGGCGGTTAACCAGGGGGTTGAAGGCTGCCGGAAGGTGGTGGAAGCCGTAAATGTGCCTTTACAGGTACGCCACGGGACTCCTGATGCCCGTTTGTTGGCGGAAATAACCCTGGCAGGAGGTTTTACCGATTTCGAGGGGGGCGGGATCTCTTATAATATCCCTTATTCCAAGGATGTTCCCCTGGAAACGACTATTGGTTATTGGCAGTATGTGGACCGGTTAGTGGGGGAATATCGGGAGAGGGGTGTAGAGATTAACCGGGAACCCTTTGGACCCCTCACCGGAACTTTGGTTCCTCCCTGTATCTCCCACAGTGTGGCCATCATCGAGGCCTTACTGGCTGCAGAACAAGGGGTGGGTAACCTGACCTTGGGTTATGGCCAATGCGGCAACCTGACTCAGGACGTGGCCGCCGTTATTGCCCTGCGGGAATTGGCCGAGGAGTACCTGGGCCGCTTCGGGTATCAGAATATCCTCTTGACCACTGTGTTTCACCAGTGGATGGGAGGATTCCCTCAGGATGAAAGCAAGGCTTTCGGGGTTATTGCCTGGGGGGCGGCGGCAGCGGCCTTGGCTAAAGCCAACAAGGTCATCGTCAAAACTCCCCATGAAGCCCTGGGTGTACCCACCAAGG